>QMMN01000030.1 GCA_003647275.1 Deltaproteobacteria bacterium | reverse complement strand
GAGAAGATCAACCTTTCCGGTCAGGATGTAATCTCCCTTCTCGACTGAAACATCAATCTCAGTCTCGATGATTCGATCGAACTCTGAGCGATTTTGCTTGAAATAGTTTATCACCTGAAAAAGGGCTTCTTCCTTTTGCTTTGGGCCTATAGGACGTAAACCCCGTGTGAGAAGATTCTGATAGTTGAGTTGAAATAGGTCCTGGATGCGAGATTCGTTGAGAGTATCTGCCTTACCGTCCATTGCCCAGCGGTGAATCTCTTCAATGGTCTGATGGACAAGACTGCCGAAGAAATATTCAGCGGATCGGGCGGGAGTGAACTGGTAAAACCTAAAAAACTCATATTGCCTAGGGCATGTCTCGTAGACCTTGAGATCGCTCGTAAAGCTGAAGGTCTTTCTAAGGGGCATCCGGTGGCGAAGACGGAAAAAGAGGGACTTGAGTAGGTTTTGCTGTACGTATGGCCACTGGGGCAGCCCCTGCCATATGGGATTGAAATATGGCTTCGGTTGGTCTGTAGTGGTTAGGGCCAAGACTTTCTCTGCCCTTGAAAAGGCCACATAATGCAGCCTCATGCGGTCAAATCCTGTGACCCGGGTTGGCGGTTCAAATCGAGGTCTCTTATAGAATGGACCCAAGACGCGATCTACATCCTTGGGAGATGACAACTGCACAGCTAAAGAACCGACAGCAACGACCGGAAATTCGAGGCCCTTTGCCTGGTGGATGGTCATCACCTGGACATATCCTTTGGGCATGGGCTCGTCAGGATCTTCATATTCATTAATCCCTCCTTCGTAAAGCAAACGCAAGAAGCTGTGAAAGAAGTGGAACCGTAAAGGTTCCCGGTTTTTAGCGGTAATGACCGTATAATGATAGTATGTCTGGAAAACATTCAGGAGCTGGGAAAAGATGGCCAGATTGCGGGCACGGTTTTCGTTCTTTGTAAAGCTGACGAATGGATCATGGGCCAAAAACTGATAGAAATAATCAGCAAGACGGCGATTAAGGGTCTGCTTACCCTTTAGTTTGGCAATCTCCCACGCGTACTTCTGAAGGAGCTTTGCCAGTGGATCCGGGTCAGGATAGTTGCGGCCAAGTTCAAGTAAGCAATGATCCACGTAGGTGGCGAGCTCCCTAAGCCCACGTCCTGCCAGCTGGCCTCGGCCCTCTCCGTAGTAACCCAGGAGAATAGCAAAGCATGCCACCATATGGCAGATTTCTTCATTATCGAAGTAGGACCTGGCCCTCGGGCAAAAGGCCGGAATTCCTCTATCTGCCAGAGCTCTGAGATACGGGCCACTGTGCTCCTGTCTCACACTGTGAAGCAGAAGGGCGACTTGACTTTCATCTTCGATGACCTTGCTTTGTTTGAGGAAGGCCACCAGTTGCGCCAAGCGGTGTGCCTCATCTTCTTTGTTTTGTCCCCAGATTGAGAACAAGGCGGGATAATCAGGAAAGGAACCTTCGGGGTCTGGCCTTATTTTTTTATCAAACCGGAATTTTTTTTCACCCCTGGAATCGGTCCAATCCCAGGATCTCATGAATTTATCATAGCCCTCTATGATATCCTTATGTGAGCGGTAATTCACTGAGAGAGTAACGATATGGCAGTTTTCAAAGCGACTGGGGAACTCAAGAATATTCCGGACTGTTCCGCCACGAAATCGATATAGGGCCTGGTCTTCATCACCTACAACAGCGATGTTGCTTCCCTCTTCGGCAAGGCGGAGGAGCATTTGCTCCTGGATGTAGTTTGTATCCTGGTACTCATCGACCATCACATAGCGGATTTTGTTCTTGATCTCGGGTCCTACCTCCGGATGCTCGAGGAGCTGCAGAAAGATCTTCTGCTGGTGGGCAAAGTCGATTCGATTGGTCCCAAAGAGTTTTTCAAGGTATGTCTCATAACTTGTGCCGATGGACCGAACAAAAAGATCTTCAGAGGATTGCAGAACGGCAGGCTCTATCAGTTCTTCAGTAATCTTGTTGAAAAAGTTGCGTACCCCTTCGATGGCCGTCCAGCGGGTTTTCCATCGTCCGAGATACTTTCCATTGTCCTGCGTGCCTATGATTTCGCTGAAACGATCAAAGATGAAAAGCAATTGCGTGAGTTCATCAAGAACTTCATAGTTGTTCCCAAGGGGGGTATGATGTCTGTAGCGCTGTAACAAGGAATTCGCAATTCCGTGGATGGTACCCACGTTGAGTGAAGATAGATTCGCTTCATATCTCAGCTTTCTTGCGAGAAGACAAAGCCGGTCCCGCAATTCAAAGGCCGCTTTTTCAGTGAAGGTGCAAAGTAGTACGCCTTCAGGGGTGGCGCGGTCTTGGAGCAATATGTTCAGGGTACGGAGGACTAAGACCAAAGTTTTGCCCGAGCCTGGTCCGGCGATTACAAGAAGGGGACCATCTGTATGGGCAATCGCCTCACGCTGGGACTCATTGAGTTCAGGGAATTCTCTTAGAATGGCATCTGCCACACCACTCACAGGAGACCCTCCTCTCGAAAGCTGAATACCCTGTCGTCTGAAACAATGAGATGGTCATATACTTTTACATGGAGTGTTGACGCTGCAAGCACAAGGGCTCTGGTGAGGGTCTTGTCATGTTCTGAAGGACTGACATCTCCATTTGTATGGTTGTGAGCAAAAACAAGGATTGCCGCGCCCTTACGAAGTGCAGCTTCTATAACTCGACGGGGATAGACCGCAGCACGGTCAACGGTCCCTTCCTCTAACCTTTCTACACCACCTCTTAGGAGTTTGTAGCCAGAGTCAAGATAGGCGACTTCAAAAACCTCATCTTTGAGCCCGCCTAAACGCGAGCGCCAGAAGTCGTAAAGCATTTCGGAAGATGCCAGAGAGTGTTCCGATTCTGCTTTCTGTTGAAGGTAAAGGTTGGCAGCTTCACGCATGATGCGAAAGGCCACAGGGGCAACAGATCCTATCCCCGGAATGGTACGAAGCTCTTCAAGAGGCGCATCGAAAATGCCCTTCAGATTTTCAAAGCGGGCCAGTAGAGCTTTGGCTGGTTGCTTTACATCTTTCCTGGGAATAGCCAGAGTAAGTAGGAGCTCTACTACTTCGTGGTCCGCCATGCCAGCAAAGCCGCTCCTGATGAAGCGTTCTCGAAGACGCTGCCGATGACCGTGATAATGAGGAACGTGGGAATTCATTGGCTAAGACCCTCCTGATTTCCCAGTATCACAAAAGCTGGCACATCGGCGACGGCGGCGTAAAGGGCAAAATCAGCGGCCCGAAATGCAACCGGATCAGGCCAGATGGTACGGAGATGGCAGTCTTCTTCCAGAAGTCGGGCCATACTGGCACCATGATTCCCGGGCTCAACGGTCCGCAACACCCCCCACTGGTCGGCTGACTGATCAACCCGCATGCTGCACCTCCCTGCGAGCGGTTTTGGGTAAGGATTAAATTGTCCTGTTTCTTAATGATTTGGGACGATTTTTTATCAGGAACGAACGACAATGTAAAGGGCAAAGCCCCGACTTAACCTGCATTATAACACGACAAATGTGACAGATATGGTCCCACTTACCGTTGAAGCAGAGGACACGTAAAGAGGTGTGTAAAAACGTTACACATTCTCGTGGTCAATTCCTTACGAATTGGGACTTTTCGTTACACTCAACACCTGCATGTCTTATGACAGAGAAGACCGTGGGTTTTCCGGCATCGGTACTGGGACAGGAAAAACAAGGAATGGGTGGAAAGCGCCTATAAGGAGAGAAAACGAATCGGCGAATCCTGGGTCACCAGAACAGGAGCACAACCGAGATTTACTTGCACTCGATCGGCGAAGCTGAACGTGAGGCTATGAAGATTTTTGACCGAGAAATAACAAATTCTCACACAGAAAGAAAAAAGGACTCGGACAGAATTCCCTAAGTCCCTGATATTATTTGGCACGCCCGGCCCGACTCGAACGGGCGACCTACGGATTCGAAGTCCGGCGCTCTATCCAGCTGAGCTACGGGCGCAACAGGCTGATGGGGTGAGTGAAGGGACTTGAACCCTCGACCACCGGGGCCACAACCCGGTGCTCTACCGACTGAGCTACACTCACCATAGTAAAACAAAAATAAAATAGCACACGATCAAACAGTTTTCAAGGGCTTTCACCGTGACATTTAAACTTATGATTGACGGTAAAATCAATCTCTTGTATATCCTTATTTGTTTCAGAGATATCGAGTCTTCCATTACACCACTGAGGTGTCTCCTTGAGTGCATTTTACATATTCGTCATTCGGGCCATCCTGGGCGCCCTTTTTGCCGTCCTCCTGACACGATTTTTTTATCCCAGGGCCACCATCGTCGGCATCATAGCGGTTGCCATTTGCTTGGTTGGCCTAGCCTACATCACAGAGTATTCTCGCAAAAGAAAAGGGGGACCACAAGGAAGGACTGATCGTTGAGGCAGATTATTCTGGGCACAGCAGGCCACATTGACCATGGCAAGACCAGTCTGATCAAAGCCATCACTGGCATAGACACGGACCGCCTGAAGGAGGAAAAACGCCGAGGGATTACTATAGAGTTAGGCTTTGCCTGGCTGGATCTCCCCGGGGGCCAGCGCGTGGGCATTGTGGATGTGCCGGGCCACGAAAAATTTGTCAAGAATATGGTGGCAGGCGCCACTGGGATTGACCTTGTGGCCTTGATTATTGCGGCTGACGAGGGGGTCATGCCTCAGACACAGGAACATCTGGATATCTGTACCCTGCTAAACGTAAAGCATGGTCTTGTCGTCTTGAGCAAGATTGACATCGTGGATAAGGAATGGCTGGAGATGGTTCAGGAGGATATTGAGGGATTTCTCAAGGGGACTTTCTTGGAAGGCGCCCCTATTGTTCCGGTTTCTTCTGTTACCGGTCAGGGACTACCTGAATTTCTTGAGGTTTTGGAAACTTTGTGCAAAGCAATTCCAGAACGCACATCCAGCGGGTTGTTCCGCCTACCCGTTGACCGTGTCTTTACGATGAAAGGCTTTGGCACGGTCGTTACTGGGAGCCTGGTGTCAGGGGAGGTCCGGGTGGGCGAAACGGTGATGATCTATCCTTCAGGTATCCAAGCAAAGGTTCGCGGGATCCAGGTCCACGGTCAGGCAGTCGACAAGGCCACAGCCGGCATGAGAACGGCTATAAACTTTCAGGGCCTTGACCGGAGTGCTATTGTCAAGGGAGATGTCCTGGGAGGCGTGAATACCTTGAAATCCAGCTACATGATAGATACCGTCCTGGCGTATCTTCCCTCCAACGAAAAGCCCCTCAAGAACCGCACCAAGGTTCGATTTCACACCGGTACAAGCGAGATAATGGGTCACGCCATCCTCTTAGACCACCAGGAGCTCACGCCAGGTGAGACAGCGATTGTCCAGTTCCGGGTCGAGACTCCTGTGGCGGTCGTCAAAGATGATCGGTTTGTAATCAGAAGCTATTCACCCGTGAGGACCATAGGGGGTGGCCAGATACTGAACCCGGTTCCAAGAAAACACAAGGGATTCAAAAAATCGCTCGTGCTTGAGCTTAAACGCTTGGCTGAAAGTCCCGCCAAGGAGGTCATTACCTATCATGTAAAAGAGGCCGGCATTTCGGGCGTTCCTTTTTCTGAATTGAGACTGATGACAAACCTTTCTGCAAAGGATCTCGAACAGCATCTTCAACACCTCCTTTCACAAAAGGCGATCGTCCAGATAGACCGGGAAAATCGTATATTCATTCATGGTTCTATTTTTGAAGGGCTTTGCCAGAAGGCCATCAAGATCTTGGAAAACTATCACAAAGACCATCCGCTAAAAACGGGAATTCCTAAGGAGAGATTAAAGTCGAAGCTCGCCCCTTCATTGAGCACCAAGCTTTTCAATCTCTTGGTTCAGGATCTGACCAAGAACACTGCTGTGATACAGGAAAAAGAGGTGATACGCCTTTCTGGACACAGGGTCGCCTTGGAGGCTGATCAGAAGGATATTAGACACAGGATTGAACAAACCTATCTTCAGAGCGGGCTTCAACCGCCGTATTTCAGGGAGTTAGCGGCATCCGTTGGGCAAGATTTGGGTTATACGAAGGAGATCTTGATGCACATGCTGGAGAAGGGGACCCTCCTAAAGGTCAAGGAAGACCTCTATTTTCATAGACAAGTCATAGAGGATTTGAAGAACAGGCTGGTATCCTATTTGAAAGCCAATGGCGAGATTACCACGCCACAGTTTAAGGAGATGACAGGGGTGTCCCGTAAGTATACGATTCCACTTATCGAGTATTTCGATACCACGAGGGTCACCATTCGGGTCGGGGATATCCGAAGACTCCGAGAGGGATAATATGACAAGAGACCACGATAAGGGAAAAGCCTCTGAACAAGAACAAGAATCAGCGAACCAGCTCGTTGATTTTAAGCGGTTCCTAACAGTGCGAGTCATTGGAGGGATTATCTTTGCCGTGATGGTGCTGTGGGGATTTTGGATCTTTGTAAGCTTGTTTGACCGGCCTGAGAAGTTGCCTGAAACTGAGGTCAAGAAGGACGAGCCAACTCAAGGGGTTAAAGAGATCATTACGGGAACTCACTCCCCAGCGGTGCCTTCGGGCCATGAGGCCGGTCCAGTCGTTCCAAGTGTCATCACTCGACCCAAGCCAAAGGCCAAGGGGGTTGCCTTTGTGGAGGCGACCATCTCGGTTCTAGACCATGAATTAAATGAGCGATTCTGGGGGTGGCGGCGTAATGACATCTTGAGATTTACAGATAATGTGGAAAACATGCAACTCGGCGTGCTTGAGGTTGTTCGCCGGGCCAGCGTTACTTTGGCTGAGAGAATTTCGCGACACGGGCCCACAGATGTGATTGACAAGAACCTGGAAAATGCCATGAACTGGTTTATGATAAAGCCAGACCGTTACTGGCTTCCCTCGCCCGAGGCCAAGTACAACGATGGCTTGAAGGAGCTGCGAGCCTATGCCCAAAAACTTCAAAGAGGAGAAGCACGTTTTTACACCCGACCCGATAATCTGATTCCACTCCTTGTTAGCTTCGCGGAGCTGTTGGGGAGTTGCGATGAAAACCTGGTTAAGACCAAGGAAGAAGACGGATCCCCGGTTACCTGGTTTCATGTTGATGATTACTTTTATTATGCCAAAGGGGTAGCAAAGGCCATGGGCAAGATATTGCATGCCGTGGAAGATGACTTTTCAGAGGTCCTGAAAGCGCGCCACGGAGTCGACCTTCTTGAACATGCAATTCATGCTTGTCATATAGCTGCTGAGCTCGACCCATGGCTTGTTACAGATGCAGCCCTAGACGGGATCCTGGCCAACCATAGAGCCAATATGGCCGCACCCATCAGCCATGCCCGTTACTACCTTGGTGTCGTAATAAAGACACTGTCCACCTGATTATCCACCCCCGACATTTTTATTTAAACACCGGCGGTACCACATAGCTTTCATGGAGGCCGTGGATAGGCCTTAAGGTAAGAGTCCAACCTGTCCGTGTCTGTCCCTTTATTAATAAGGGCAACTACGCGGTTCCCGAAACAATACTGACCAGAACGGAGATGCCCAAAACCATCAAGACAATGCCCCAGGCCTTAAGGGTGTTATCGGTTGCCTTGAGCCACCAGTCGGTGATCTTTTTCAAGTATTGTCGTGGCCCGAACAGAAACACAAGTCCCTTTAACAAAGATAGGAGCCCAAGAATCACAATGAATGTCACCTGGGAGCTTGAGGAGGCCGAGAGCAATAGGAATACGCCTACAACAATAGCCACCGGGCTCAACATCCTGGGGTCCTTTGTTTTCAATCTGTTGTAATAGTTTTCTCTTGAGACCTGAGTTGCAAAGACCATTAATGTACCAAACATGATCCAAAAGACACCCACGGCAAACAAAAACCATACCATTTGAGGCCTCCTCTTTGAGCATTTTCGCGCACTGCCAGGATATTGCAACGCACCAAAGATGTCAAACTGAAAGCACATCGGTTTACTGGCTGCAGTGCCGTCCAACATTTAGTTTTGAGGGTTGTAGCGGGGGCTGGACAGCGAAGGAATTGTAGGCAATTCTCCGTGAAAGTCTTTTTGATGCTGGTTCAGTTCATCCAACTGACAACGAGAAACTGACACCACGCGACTTCACATGGTATGGAGGCCCAGATTTTTTTACTCATCCGTTTTTTGCTTTTCTAAGATGAGTAAACCGACTAAATAGTGACCTTTGAATGGTCCTTGGTCTTGCTTGGTGATATGCTTTATCTCTGTTTTTAGCTTTTCAGCTGGCGAGGACAGGTCGTCAGTGCGGTATTTCATGTTCAATATATCCCCGACCTTTAGGTGTTTCAAGACATCGGAATCCTCCCTTACCAATAGACACATACCTTTTGACGATATGTTCCATATTTTAAACTGGTAAAGAAAAGCCATATCCTCTGTTCGAAATTCTACACTATGATACTCTCCTACCTCAGTTCTGGGCTCAGATCTTTTTTCTATAGGGCTGTCTGTCATAATATATTCTTTCCTTGTTTTTTTCTTGTCCATGTCTTTAGCTAGGTATAGATGGGGTATATCGCACCTTTAGTTCGCTGAAATGAAGGTTTTCGCCAGGAGCCTTCGGTTCCTTCAAAACACAAAACCCCGCTTCTTTGCGAGAAACGGGGTTAATGGTCGATCAGTTCATAGTGCCCCCCGGTAGGGATTAATGTGTCATTGAGCAATCTATATGAAAATATCATAAAATCTAATGGTTGGTCAAGGATATTTATGGCTTATGAAATTCGAACATTTTTTGACCGGCTTGCTCCCAGCCACGCGAAGTGCTACTGTAAGGCAGAACCCGCCTTTTAGGCGGGGTCAAGGGAAACGATCTAACATGATATTTTTCTTTTTTAAACCAGATGGCATGCATGTCTCGACCTTGGACTGTACGTACAAAGTCAACCTGAAAATACGGTACGGCTGCTCAGAAAATACAGGATTCACCTTATTTACTTTTCAGCCCACCTTACTAAATGGGGAGGTTACATTGCCTATTTTGACGTGCGACGGCTCTCTGCAGGATGTTGTGATGAGCGGTTTAAGATCCCAACTTGTTTCGTTGACGATTTCGCTTAATGTGTTAAATTAGAACTCAGGCAGAAAAGGAAACACTTTCATGTTTGTTCTTGGATTACAGGGAAGTCCCCGCACAAAGGGTAATACCAATATTTTCCTTTCGACGTTTCTCGCCGAGGCCGAAAGACTCGGTGCCCATACACAGCATTTGGATGTGGCCTGCATGAATATCTCGCCTTGCCAGGAATGTGGGGTTTGCGAAGAAGAGAGTTTTTGTCCCATTGACGATGACATGCAGCAGATTTACCCTCTGCTTCGTCAGGCAGACATCATTGTGATGGCCACGCCTATATTTTTTTACGGCCCTACCGCCCAGATGAAAACCCTTATTGATCGATCTCAAATACTGTGGGCAAGGAGATATGTGCACAAGCTCATTGATCCAGGTCGAATGTGGCGGCGTGGTTTTCTAATGTCCTTGGGCGCCACAAAGGGAAAAAACCTTTTTGAAGGTGTGAGCCTCACGGCCAAATACTTCTTTGATGCGGTTGGGGCGAGTTTTGATGGCAGCCTCACCTATAGACAAATCGAGAAGCCAGGAGAGATAGCAAAGCACTCCACGGCCCTCGCCGACACAAAGAAAAAGGCCAGAACCCTCGTGACACCCTTTCTCAATAGAAAGAAGATCCTTTTTGTTTGTACAGAAGATGCCTGCCGAAGCCAGATGGCGAGCGCTTTTGTCCAGTACCATGCTGGGGATAAGATTGAAGTTGAAAGCGCAGGGCGTGCACCAGCACAAGAGATCAATCCACGCATGGAAGAAGTTATGAGGGAAAAGGGTATGGACATGGCTTTTCGCAAACCAAAATCGATTGAGGAAGCTGTCCGCTATGGAAAACCAGAGTTGATCATATCCATGGGCTGTGAAGAGGCGTGTTCCTACTTTCCTGGTGTGCCAAAGGAAGAGTGGGACTTGCCGAACCCTTTTGGAAAGTCCATTGAGTTTATGCGCCAGATCAGAAACGATATTGAAGAAAGGGTAAGCAAACTTATAAGAAGAGAGATTGGAAGAGATCAGGGTGCATAGAGCAAAGAGTAAAGGGTCACACGTCTCATATCTGGGAGTGGGTAATTCAGCACGGAAAGGAGGTTAAAAGTTGTGGATCAGTATGTATGTTTAGTTTGTGGCTATGTGTATGATCCGGCAGAGGGAGATCCAGATAATGGTATCGAACCGGGAACAAAATTTGAAGAACTGCCTGATGATTGGATCTGTCCTGTGTGCGGGGCAACAAAGGACCAGTTTGAAAGGGAAGGGTAAGCCACAACAAAACTGAAACGGGTGGCTTTAGGGAGGAGATTATCATGAGCGAGGAAGTAAAGATATATACGACCCCCACGTGACCCTATTGCAAAATGGCAAAGGAGTTCCTTTCGAAAAAAGGGGTACCATATACGACGTATGATGTGACCAAAGACAAGGAAGCGCTGGAGGAAATGAAAAAGATCTCTGGCGGTGCCCTCCGGGTGCCCGTGATATCGGTATGCAACGAGGTGATGGTGGGCTTTGACCGTGAGCGTCTTGAACAGGCCCTGAGGTGCCTTAGCCAGACCACGGAAATTTGAACGCGAGTTATGGGCTGGGAACATTCATGGATGGGGAGACGATTTTCCTCATCCAAAAGGTGAAAGCTGATCAATTGGAAATTAACAAAGAAGGCGAGATCGGAGGTACATCAGGGGTCTCCAGTCATAAGTAGAGTAAAAAGAGGTTGGAGGAGTCATGGCCAATGTAACCATCTATTTGACAGCGGGATGCCCTTTTTGCACCAAGGCCAAATCGTTCTTGACAGAGAGGGAAATCAGTTTTCAAGAAATTGAGGCCCCACCAGGATCAAAAGCGTGGAGGGAAATGAGGGAGAAAACCGGTAGTGGTTCTCTTCCCCAAATCCTGGTCGGGGACAAACCAATAGGGGGATATAGTGATCTGGTCAATCTGGAGGCCACCGGTGAGTTAAATAAAAGACTGGGGATAGGAGGGCCAGGGCCGGTTTCTTCCCTCTACGATCTCATCATCATCGGTGGGGGGCCGGCTGGCCTGAGTGCTGCTATTTATGCGGCCCGAAAGGTCCTCAAGACCCTCATTGTTAGCAAAGATATTGGAGGGCAGGTGGCCTGGACCTATGATGTGGATAACTACCTTGGTTTTAGCCAGGTGGAGACAGCTGATCTGATCTCAAAGTTTGATGAGCATGTGGACAAGTATGGCCTGGAAAAGCTGGTCGGGGTTGAGGTTAAGGCGCTGGAATTGACCGGAAAAATAAAGAAGGTCATGACAACTGATGGGAAGGCGTATCTTACCAAGACTCTGATCATCGCCACCGGGAAGCGTCCCCGGCCGCTCAATGTGCCTGGGGAAAAGGCATTGATCGGCATGGGTGTGGCTTATTGTTCCACCTGCGATGCCCCCTTATTTGCAGATCTTGACGTGGCAGTGGCAGGGGGTGGGAACTCGGCCCTCGAGGCAGCTATCGACCTCATGAAGGTGGCCCGGAAGGTGTACTTGGTTTCTTTGACGCCGCTCACCGGCGATGAGATACTTCAAGACAAGGTGATGAGTGGGCCCAAGGCGGAGATTTTCACCGAGTACAAGATCCTCCGGATTATAGGGGATTCGGCCGTTGAGGGGATGGAGATGGAGTCATTAAAAACAGGGGAGGTCAGGACTCTCAATGTGCAGGGCGTCTTTGTAGAGATTGGGTTATTGCCCAACTCTGAGCTGGTTATCGACACCTTAGAAACAAATCGTATAGGAGAGATTGTCATTGACGCCAGGTGCCGCACAGGTGTTGCCGGGGTTTTTGCCTGCGGGGATGTGACGGATGTCCCATTCAAACAGGTCATTGTTGCGGCCGGCGAAGGGGCCAAGGCGGCCCTGTCAGCCTATGATTACATCATCAATCAGAGATAAATAAGTAGGTATTGTGTCGGTGAAAAAAACAAAACTGTCATAAAAGGAAGAAGAGATGAAACCCTTAGAGATAGTCAAAGACATTTATTGGTTGGGGGTTGTTGACTGGAACATCAGGGATATGCATGGTTATTCCACGCCGGATGGAACCACATACAACGCCTTTTTGATCGTGGATGAAGAGATTGCTTTGATTGATACCACAAAAAAGGACTTTGCCGATGAACTGATCGATCGTATCAGCCAGATCATGGATCCCAGAAAGATCGATTACGTCATCAGCAACCACACGGAGATGGATCATTCAGGTGGTCTGCCAAGGGTGATGCACAGAATCGGAGAGGATAAGCCCCTGTATTGTTCAAAGATGGGCTTCAAAAATCTTTCCCGTCATTTTCGCCAGAAATGGAATTACCAGCCTGTAGAAGATGGCGGAGAATTGAGCCTGGGCAAAAGGACACTTTCTTTTATAGAGACCAGGATGCTTCATTGGCCAGACAGTATGTTTACTTACGTGAAAGAGGAGCGACTCCTTTTTTCCAGCGATGCCTTTGGACAGCATTACGCGGGACCATCAAGATTTGATGATGAGATTGGCGAGGCGATTATGCCACATGCTGCAAAATATTTTGCCAATATCTTGCTTCCTTATGCTCCACGCATACTCAAACTGGTGGAGAAAGTAAAAAAGCTGGGTTTGGCCCTGGATATGATCTGTCCTGATCACGGCATCATCTGGCGAAAGGACACCTCCAAGATCATTAATGCCTATGTGGAGTGGAGCACGCAGAAACCCAAAAGAAAAGCTGTTGTGGTCTACGACACCATGTGGCACAGCACGGAAAAGATGGCCGAAGCTATTGTTGCAGGCCTTGGGGAAGAGGGCGTCGAGGCCAGACCGATGCACCTTCGAAGCTGTCACCGGAGCGATGTGATGGCAGAAGTCCTGGACGCAGGGGCGGTCGTGGTTGGTTCTCCAACCTTGAACAACGGCCTCTTTCCCACGGTCAGTGATTTCTTGACCTATATGAAGGGCCTTAGACCGAAAAACAAGATCGGCGCCGCCTTTGGATCCTATGGCTGGAGCGGTGAGGCGGTTAAATTGATCAACAAGGAACTGGAGGCGATGAAGTTTGAATTGATCGATCCTGGTGTAAAGATACAGTATGTCCCGGATGATCAGGGCATAGAAGCCTGCTACCAGATTGGCAAGAAGATAGCTCAGGCCCTTTCTGGTTAAAAGGATAGGCAAGGTGATGAAGAGACCAGTGATTGATCTTGGTGAATGCGTTGACTGTGAGGCATGTTTGGAGCTGTGCCCCACCGTTTTCAGATGGAACAATGCAGGCTACATCGAGGTGGTTGAACTTCCTGAGTACCCGGAGGAAGAGGTAGAGGAGGCCATTAAGAATTGCCCGGCCGACTGTATTACCTGGGAAGAAGCTTGAAGCGGATGAAGAGGTGTGTCCATGAAAAAAGTTGCTTTGTTTGCCTTTAACGGCGAACTCATGTGTTTTATCCACGTGCTTTTGAATGCCCTTGACATGAACGATAGGGGATATGAAGTCAAGATCGTCATTGAGGGATCAGCCACCAAGTTGGTCCCTGAACTGGCCAAAGAAGGTACCCCCATGTTTCGCCTTTATGAAAAGGCCAAAGGACTCGATCTGATCGATGGTGCCTGCAAGGCATGCTCCAACAAGATGGGTACTTTGGAGGCAGTCAGGGCCCAGGGGTTAAGGCTTTTGGATGAAATGAGTGGCCATCCCAGCATCGCCCGATATCGAGACGAAGGGTTTGAGGTCCTAACATTTTGAAGGCACAAGCCACCGCGTTCACCTGTGGCCCGTTAGGCCCGGTTGCTGGTTGCGAGTTGCACGGTGCGAGTTACTAAGGAGAGCATAATATTGTTTGCAATAAATCATGCAGAGCTGAGGCCACCCCATCGGGTTGGCAGCCTGATAAGCCTACGTTTAAGTCAGGCCCTGCCCCTGTAGGAAAAGTTTGGGAGGTGTGGAAGCCGGATTTGGCCTTCTAATGTCTATGAGACAGATAGGAGGTTTTCGCCAGGATATGGCTTTTTTGGCGGAGACTGTAAGATGCAGCAATAACTTAAAGGATGAGGTCACTGAAATATCCATACCTCTCGCAGATTGCACCGAAAACCCAGGATTTTTTGAAAGGAGGACAAAATGCCTTACGAAGCAAAAGACTATAGCAGCCTGCTTGGCATGGAAGGCTTCAGTGAAGCCTTGCTCAAGAATCATTTCACCCTCTATCAAGGCTATGTCGCCAATACCAATAAAGTCATGGACTTGCTTGACGAAATGCTAAAAGCCGATAAAGCTGGCACCCCTGAGTATGCTGAGCTGAAAAGGCGCCTTGGTTGGGAGTTCAGCGGTATGCGCCTCCACGAGTATTATTTTGACAACCTCGGCGGAGACGGCAATCTTGATACAGGAGGAAAACTTGCGCACAAAATTCACGAAGATTTCGGCAGCTATTTAAGCTGGGAAAAGGACTTTAAAGCGACTGGCGCCATGAGAGGCATTGGCTGGACAGTGCTCTACCAGGATGCTGTGACAGGACAACTGTTCAACCAGTGGATTAATGAGCATGATGTGGGCCACCCCGCAGGTTGCAGACCCATTTTGGTACTGGATTGCTTTGAACATGCCTTTATGTTGGATTATGAGCTCAAAAGAGCTGAATATATAGAGGCCTTTTTCAAGAACATTGACTGGAACGAGGCAGAGAAACGTTTGCTATAAGCCTACTACAAGTAAAGTGGACAGGTCGTCGTTTAGTGTTACGCCACAGAAGGCGAAGCAAAATGGATGCTGTAAAACGAGGCAGCCGAGACCTCAAACGCAAGGTCTTGGAGCCGCTCCGATCAGACAATTTTGATCAAAGATTGAACGAGTTGTGCGAACTGCCCGCTCGCCAGGTGATCAATCCCCTTTTTTCCTTCCTTTGCAGCAGTGATGAGCAAACAAAATGGCGGGCGATCACGGCCATGGGCACAGTCGTGGCAAATCTTGCCGAAAAGGACATGGAATCGGCCCGTGTGATCATAGGCCGACTCATGTGGAGCCTAAACGATGAGTCCGGCGGCATCGGCTGGGGTGCACCCGAGGCCATGGGTGAAATTATCGCTTCACATGAAGGTCTTGCAAAGGAATATGCCACTATCCTGATCTCTTATGTTCGGGAAGACGGAAACTTCCTAGAGTATGAACCGTTGCAGCGGGGTGCGGTGTGGGGGCTTGGAAGGGTGGCCCAGGCGAGACCCGATCTGGTGCAAGATGCCGTTCCTCATCTTCTTGCGTATCTTGAGTCCACAGATGCCACAGTCAGGGGCCTTGCAGCTTGGACGGTGGGTTTGCTTGGGGCTAAGGCAGCCCAATCACAGCTTGAAGCTCTTTTAGGGGATGACACAGAAATCCCATTATATCTGGATCGCAGGTTGGTCTTTTGCCGTGTGAGTAACCTGGCCAAAGAGGCCTTGGCTGGGGCAAATAAAAATCCCTATCCCTTCCTAAAAGGAAGCTAGACAAGCCTATTCCATCTTGACTGTAGCCCTCATGGCCTTGGCAAGTTCCTTGATTTCAGCCAGATCTTTGACCATCATGGCCCAACCGTACCAGTAAGCATAATCCGGGTTGACGTGGAAAAATGCCTGGTAGGTCCGCATCCTGTGCTTCATGTACATCTGGAAAAGGACTTGGTCTATGTAAGAACCACCGGTCTGCATGAAGTACAGGAAGTCTGGATAGGCAAAGGCGTAGTTCTCGGGTTTCTTGATGATGCCGTCCTGATATAGAGCAGCAACCGTCTCGATAGCTTCTGCCAAGAGGTGGTCGGTTTTCTGTATGATGGAGTCTCCCATGGCGAGTTGCTCTCGGGCATACGCTTCCGAGTGGCACTGCTTGCATCGGCCGATCATATTCTCGCGCTCTGTGTGCCAGGCTTCTTTGGTTAGGCGGGCAAGATCGACTGCCTTGATCACTTCCAGGCGAGCGGTGGGCTCTCCTGTCTCCGGATTCAGTACCCCAAGGGCCTTGAGGATGGTTACCCTGTCAGCAGCCCACTGCTTGTCTTCAGGAAGGGGCAGCCGCACGCCCAGGAAGCCCCAGGCGGTCTTGTTAGTGTGGTTACCGTCAGGCATGTGGCAGAACTGGCAAGTTGGTGCCGCGGCGTTTTCGGGCAGCTTGCCCTTTTCCTTCACAAAGTAACGGGTGCCGTGCTTTGAACTGCTCCACATCTCCCATTGCGGGTGATCATAACCCATATGGCACTGCTGGCAGGCCTTGGGGTCCAGGGCCTCTTTCTTGGAGAAGCTGTGCCTTGTGTGGCATTCGTCACATGAGTTGTTCTGGTAGCGGTAGCCTTTGTCGCGCTGCTCCTTTTTTTGGGCTTCGGACTTGATCCCCATGTTGTGGCAGCCGCCGCATCCCCTGCCTCCTTCCATCAACTCGTCGGGCTCAACATGGGTGATGGGAAGGGCGTTCATGGATGTCCAGCCAAAGTTGTGTTTGCCCTTTGCAAACTGGTCAAACGCTTCCTCGTGGCAATCGGCACACACGTGTTCGTCGGGGAGTTGAGCAAGATGAGCGTCTTTGGCCCCTGTGTGTCTGTCACCATGGCAGACCGAACACGTCACATCTTCCTTGCTGTGTTTGCCGGACTCCCAGTCGGCTACCTGCCCGGGGGAAATATCTCTATGACAGGTGATACAGGCCTCTTCAGATGCAAGTGCCAAGGCAGTAAAACAGATCATGGCGAGTGAGCATCCCAATGCGGAGATCCACTTTTTTTTCATAACGCACCTCCTTATGGTAAGTCAGAGCCTCTCTTTAACTCGCGTTACGAGAATTGTTTGCAAAGGTAAATGGAGGTGAAGCAGGTTGCAAGTCTTTTTTCTTCAAGTTCGTTAGGCTGCCAATCTTTCCTTTCTCAGGACCTCGCCCCTTTCACTGATCACAACCTTTTCCATGGGGATTTTCTTGCTTGCTCTCTCCATTGCCTTTTCGACGATCACGGGCAGGCCTTCGCAACAGGGCACATCTATCACAACGACTGTGATGCTCTTGATCTCTGCTGTAGTAAAGATCTCGGCAAACTTCTGGATGTACGCCTGTACATCATCAAATTTAGGACATCCCACCATAACGATTCTTCCTTTTAGAAAATCCTGATGGAAATTGGGATAGGCTACAGGTGTGCAGTCCGCCGCCACTAATAGATCCGCCCCTTTCAGAAATGGTGCAGTCGGCGGCACCAATCTGATCTGAACAGGCCAGTGGGAAAGGGCAGAAACAGGACTCTTTTGATGAATGACCGGCTCATTTGCCTCCTCGCAGGATGCAGGTGGGGCAAAGCTCTGGATCTGAGCTGATGGACATCCACAGGGCAAGGTAGCCTCTTCAGGACTTTCCTTTTGACCCTTTGAGCTCAAGTATTCTTCAACAGCCTCCTCATCAAATTCCTCAACTTCGCGTTCTACTATGGAGAGCGCCCCGGTTGGACATTCTCCTAAGCATGCCCCTAGCCCATCGCAGTATTTTTCTGCTACCAGTCTGGCCTTTCCATCAATGACCTGGATGGCTCCCTCTGCACAGGCGGGAACGCACTGGCCGCAGCCATCGCAATGTTCGTCGTCTATCTCAATGATCTTTCTGGTCACTTTCATTTTTTTGCTCCCAACAATACCTTCCGGGCCAATCGCTTGCCCGTATCCGTTAGACATGTTTTTTCAATGATCTTCGACAACCTGTCTCTTTCAATCTCCTTTTCCTTCTGGCGTTCTTCAAGATTAACAATGAGGTCGGCATCGTACAGAATCTTGAAGTTTATGGTCTCCTTATCCCGGGGGTGGTGGTGATGTCCGATAATGTCACAGACCTCATCTATGAGCGCTTCTCTTGCGCCCAATTTGGTCAGGATTCCCCTGGCAATGGGAGACCCTTCTTTTTCCTGATATCGGGCCGCTGTGCTATTGTATTTTCGCTCAGCTTCATGGATGCCGATATCGTGGAGATAGGCTGCACACAGGACCACCGCCGGGGTTCCTTGTTCCTCATTGACGATTTGTTCAGCGTATCGGGCTACATTGGCCGCATGGCCAATCCGTTTGAAATCTTGGCCAAAATAGCGCTTCATTTCAATGGCCACCCGGTTCTTCAAAAGATCATCTTTTTCGGCCAAGAGCTCTGGGGGTAAGCTCCCCAAACACTGCTCGGCATACTGACAGTAAGAGGCACAGCCAAAATCCAACTTTGGATTTAGAAACCTATGTCCACAATTTTTGCACCTGCGGGTGGTGTCGTCCTTGAAGAATTCGACTTCATGGCCACATTTCGGGCATTTGGCCTCAAAGATGGCCCCCTGTTTCCAGTAACGGCTGTCTTGTCCCGGGCATTTCATGATGCCTCCTTGTAAGAGATTAAACGAATTTGTACCCTATCCCAAAATAGCCTTCAGGTCCTGCTCTGGTGTGCTAATGGGCATGATATTAAAATTTTTCACCAAAACATCCAATACATTGGGTGTGATGAAAGCCGGTAGGCTGGGCCCCAGCCGGATATCTTTGATGCCCAGGTGAAAAAGAGTAAGCAAGATAGCCACAGCTTTCTGTTCATACCAGGAAAGGATGATGGATAGGGGCAGGTCATTCACCTCTACATTGAAGGCCTTGGAAAGGGCCACTGCAATCTGGATGGCTGAGTAGGCATCATTGCACTGGCCGATGTCCAGAAGCCTGGGAATTCCACCTATATCACCCAGATCCTTATCAAAAAAACGGAATTTGCCGCAGGCCAGGGTGAGAACCACACAGTCTTTAGGAACCATTTCCACGAATTGAGTGTAGTAATTCCGTCCTGGTTTTGCGCCGTCACATCCAGCCACCAGGAAGAAATGCCGGATGGCCCCGCTCTTGACTGCCTCGACTATTTTGTCGGCTGCACTCATCACCGCATGATGGCCAAAGCCGCACATGACATACCGGCCATTGGTATCCTCTGGAAACCCGGGCATCTTCAGGGCCTTTTCGATGATTGGAGCAAAGTTTTTGTCTCCTATGTGGGGGACTCCAGGCCAGGCCACAAGCCCAGTGGTGAAAATATGATCTTTGTATGATTCTTTTGGCTTCTGGATGCAGTTCGTGGTCATCAAAATGGCACCTGGAAATTTGCCAAACTCCTGTATCTGATTCTGCCAGGCGGTGCCGTAATGGCCGTAAAAATGGGGGTACTTCTTAAGCCCCGGATAACCGTGGCAGGGGAGCATCTCACCGTGGGTATACACATAAATTCCCTCCCCCTCGCTCTGTTTAAGGATTTCTTCCATATCTTTGAGGTCATGTCCGGAGACCAGGATGGCTTTACCCTTCTTGGCTCCGAGGGGAACCTTGGTAGGAACTGGATGGCCATAGGCTCCGGTATTGGCTGTATCCAGCAATTCCATAGCTCTCAGGTTGATTTCACCGCACTTGAGAACTAGCCCGACCCAGTCATCCAGGGTCAGATCCTTATTCAGGGTAGCGGCCAGGCCTTCATGGATAAAGGCGTAAACCTTGTCGTCCTCTTGACCTAGAATCTGGGCGTGGTCGGCGTATGCGCATACGCCCTTAATCCCGAACAGCAGGGTGTGTTGGAGGGAGAGGATATCTGGGTCGATGTCCGGGTCAGATTTTATCCCTACTGCCTCTCCCTGTTTGACCAGCCCTTCTAAAGTGGTTTCCGGTTTAAAGGAAGCAGGGCCCTCAGGAAAGTCCACCTTCCCCCCTGCCGCTTTGACCTTATCCTTGAGTTGTTCCCTGAGCTCCACACAGCGGTTGATAAGGAGGACGAACCGCTCTGGGTCAAAGTCCACATTGGTCAGTGTGGAAAAGGCGGCTTCGCAGGTAAATACGTTGACATCACGATCAGTTAAACTAACCTTTCGTCCCTCAACAGCAAAAAGGGATAGACCTTTCAGGGCATAGATCAACAAGTCCTGCAAGGCGGCTACATCGGGTTGTTTCCCACACACACCAATCTTGGTGCATCCTTGTCCCTTGGCTGTTTGTTCGCACTGGTAACAAAACATGGTTTTCCTCCTTTTTTGACCTCTTTAGAAGATATGACTATCTGATTTTAACTAAATAATATATAATAATCTTTATCCTTGCATTGACTTAAGTCAAAAAGAGCAATTTTCGTGGGTGAAGGTATGGCAGGCTTGAGTATCCCAGGCTTCCTAGATATGGCAAACCGGATACGCAATCCTTAAGATGGGTCTGGGTTTAGAGAAGACCGACGTGGGCATACCGTGTGATACGGGGACGATAGGTATTTTTATGCGGACAGCGCAAATAACACCATAACAGGTGAAAGCGATATGCGAAACTCACGCAATATCATTTCTGCCATCCCCCTTTTTAGCGGATTGTCTGAGGACCAGCTAAAGGACCTGACCCAGATCGCCCTTGATAAACATGTTGGTAAGGGACAGACTATCTTTTCAGAAGGGGATGAAGCTAATGGTTTTTATGTGGTTGTTGAGGGTCTGGTAAAGATTTTTAAGGTTTCGCTAGAGGGCAAAGAGCAGATTCTCCACATCCTCGGCCCCAGGGAACCATTTGGTGAGGTGCCGGTCTTTTCAGGTCAGGACTATCCGGCCCATGCCGAGGCTATTTCTGACAGTCACCTTTTTTTCTTTCCTAAGAATGCTTTTACGGACTTGATCAGGCAAAACCCCTCTTTGGCCCTGAGCATGCTGGCTGTCCTATCCATGAGGCTTCGTCAATTTACGGTTCAAGTGGAGCATCTTTCCTTAAGAGAAGTGCCTGGCCGGCTATCTGCATACTTGCTATATCTTTCTGGTGAAAAGGGTGGGGAGCGCTTTATTGACCTGAATATTTCCAAGGGGCAGCTTGCAAGCCTTTTGGGGACCATCCCTGAAACCCTTTCCCGCATACTTGCCAAGATGGCCAGGCAGGGGTTGATTCAAGTACACGGCTCCTGTATCAAGATATTGGACCGACTATCTCTGGAAGAGCTGGCTGCTGGCAAAAAGCCGTTCTCTTGACCGGGATATCCTCTATGAGGCACGTAGGCATGAGGCTGATCATCAGCAGATCAGCTTTCATCAGACAAGCACCACCTGGGTTTGGGCAACAAGCTTGTAAGGATATGGGAAGATTCCGGTCTATGTCCCCGCTTTGATAAGATTTTTTTGACCTTGAACACGAAACCCGCAACCTGCATTAAACCCATCTCTCCCTTCAGGGCACAGGCCTCTATGGACCGGTTGCCAATTGTGGTAAAGTCCCTAAGTTCCTACATGTCGCTCGCTGACCGATTCACGATTCCTTTGCAAGGTTGTTTCAGGTGCTAAAGCCAGCATACGATTAAGGGCCATCCGGGCATCTGTTTTTATCCCTTTGGGAACCGTGATGACATTGACCTGCCCAATATTTTCCAGGGCCCACAAGAGGTTTTTCACGTTGATCTTAGCCATATTAGGACACAAGGAATAGTGTAGGTCCAAGACGTTCTTGTCCGGGTTTTCCAAAGCCAACCGGTTGATCAGATTGATTTCAGTGCCCACGATAATCGTCGTGGATGGTAGCGCATTTTCCACGTATTTCACGATAAAGCTGGTGGAGCCGACTGCATCGGCCAGGGCAACCACCTCTTGGGTACATTCCGGATGGACAACGATCTTGGCATGGGGAAACCTCTCTCTCATTTTCAAGACGTGTTCCACCCGAAAGCGGGTATGGACCAGGCAATACCCATCCCACAGGACCACCTTAGCCTTTTTGATGCTTTCTGTCGTGTTGCCGCCTAAGGGTTCCTCTGGTTTCCAAACGATCATTTCTTCGGGGCGGATCCCCATCTGATTTCCGGTATTGCGCCCAAGGTGTAAGTCTGGAAAAAAGAAAACCTTCTCACGCTGGCTAAGTCCCCATCGAAAGGCTGCTGGCGCATTAGACGAAGTACAAACAGTGCCGCCGTGGCGGCCGCAGAAGGCCTTTAGATCGGCACCAGAGTTCATATAAACGATAGGCATAACTGACTCGGCAATAGAGGTGACCTCTCCCCAGGCCCTTTCCACAGTTTGTATATCTGCCATGTCGGCCATCCAGCAGCCAGCTTCAAGATCGGGTATCTGAACCGTCTGGTGGGGCTGAGAAAGAATTTCTGCACTTTCTGCCATGAAATGAACCCCGCAGAAGACAATGAACCGGGCACCCTTGTGTGCGGCCGCCTTTTGAGAGAGCCCAAAGGAATCCCCACGATAGTTGCCAAGATCCACGATCTCTTTTCGCTGATAATGGTGCGTCAGGATGAGAAGTTTTTCTCCCAACGCCTCTTTTATGGATAGGATCTGCTCTATGATCTCTTTATCATCTGGGTCATGTTGCATTTCATTTCACCTTAAGACGCTTTTCTCCGCAAAAAAACCAACAACCCAACCCGTATTTTTTGTGAATCCAGGCTTTGCCGGTTAATCCAGACTGCAGGTAAACTCATCACATTCCCGTTTTGCCAGAACATCAAATACGTAAAGGATCCTTTTTTCCTTTTCCAATCTCTTTTCCGGAACCTTTTCAAAGGTCAGATCCCCAATTTTCCCCAGAGCTTCATGTTTTGAGGGGATGGCTTCCAGCCCTTCAGCAATGACCCTGCCGGATTCTGTTTCCAGCACCTCCGCCTCCTCTCCGTTCGTTACCACTGCAAAGGGAACTGCGTAACTTTCAACAAGCCTTGCCGCAGCCAGTGTGGAGCGTTCCCGGCTTACCAGGGAACCAGGTCCAAAGATGATGATAGCAAAGGCCTTGCCGGCCATCCTAATGATAAAATCGACCCTGGAGGTTGCCCTGTCGCCGTCCACATTCAGTGGAATTTCGCGTCGTACCTCGATATCATCTTTTGAGTAGCCTTTTCTCTCGACCAGGAATCGTGCAATCTTTTGCCTGGCCCGCTCGTCATGGGTATCGGCGATGGCTTGTCCGGTGATGAAATCAACAGTTTCGCCTAATATGAGATGATGTGTGGACACGATATCCTTCCCTTTATCTCCTTTCCGTCACGAGTTCATCACCAGTCCGGAGAGGGGCCATGCACGCGTTGGTGATGGCTGCCGTCCCCGAGGACGTGACTCATGTTGCACTCCCTTCAGGATTCAGCAATGGCTGAAGCACCTCGCAATCCCTGCACATTTTCATCTTTTTATTCCAATCCCTTTGTACCGTTCCTTCACAGATGGTTCCATTGATAAACCAGCACAAATAACCAGCTTGAAATTCCCATGCCGGGCATCGTACCCTGTGTTTGCGGGGACATTTCTTTATGACCCAGCACGACTTCTGCCGCCTCACACCTCCTCGCTTTCTGGAAACCAGGAAGAGGACCTGCCGCTCAATATGGCCCGGCACCGATCGCCATCCCTGCTCGTAGCTGTGTATAGCCTTAACGGACGTTCCGAGCAGTTGAGCCATCTCCTTCTGCGTCTTGTTCAGTTTCTTACGAAAATATAAGAATTCTTTGCTGTCCACACGGAGTTCCAAGAACGTCTCATTTAAACGCCTACGCCTATAAAAAAGCTTGATTATTGATACCACATTGTGGTACTTGCGTCAAGAAGAAAAAATGTCCTCTCCCATCAGGGGATGGGAAATAATACGTAATGACACATAACCTGTAGATTGTTTCAGGGGAGTGCATTTGCGTTTTTTCCTGGTAGAAGGAAGGCTTGAGATAGGATATAATGACAGTAACAGGACCGAATCAATATGGGTGAAGAGAGTATAACACGGAAGAAGGAGCGCCTGATTCATCAACTGGGGGGTGTTGGTTCCCTGCTGATGGCTTTTTCTGGGGGCGTGGACAGCACGTTCCTGTTGGCCGTGGCCCATGAGATTCTTGGGGAAGGAGTGGTGGCAGCAACAGCGGTTTCTGAGATATATCCGGCACGTGAAAAGGATGCGGCTGTAAGATTTACCCGGGACAGAGATATTGAGCACATCGTTTTCCGGTCTGAAGAAACCAGCCATCCTGCCTTTGTATCCAACGGGCCGGATAGGTGCTACCATTGCAAAAGATTCCTTTTTCAGAAGCTTATTGAAATAGCAAAGGATAGAAGCATAAAACATGTGGCCCATGCAGCCAATGTGGATGACCTGGAAGATTATCGTCCAGGATTTCGAGCCGCCAGGGAAATGGGCGTTATGGCCCCTTTGTTGGAGGCCGGCTTGAGTAAGCAGGATATCCGCTTACTTTCAAAAGAGATGGGGCTTTCTCAGTGGGATAAACCGGCCATGGCCTGCCTCGCCACAAGAATACCCTATGGAAGTCCCATTACTGCTGAAAAGTTGAAAATGATTGAGGCGGCCGAGGCATTTCTTTTCGATCGGGGCGTTAGGCAATGTAGAGTAAGGCATCACGGATCTGTGGCAAGGATAGAGGTGGAAAGTCCAGGGATGAAAATGATCATGGGCGATGATTTCAGGGAAGGCATTGTGCGCAAGTTCAGAGAGATCGGTTTTTTGCATATTGCTGTAGATTTGGAAGGTTATATATCCGGGAGCATGAATCGAATGCTGGAAATTGAGTAATAATTCACCAAAAGAGGTTCGGATGAGGTAAGAATATTAAAATTAAATTTGTCCCAACCGAAGAGTTCTTCCTTTCCTCTTTCTGGAAAACACCAGCTCGGATCAGCGCTCACCATCCTCGGGTCTATGCCATCCCACAGATGGGCCCTCTGGATGATCCTTCCGTTTAACTGATAAGAACTCGCTTTTTGGTAGTATGGAAAAAAGTGTTATATGTCAACAAAAAGGGCAGCATAATATTGGGGGTTGGCTCTATGTCACACGAACTCCTCTATCTGGACAACACAACGAAGGGATGAAAATGGTCTTTTTACAGGATGTAAAGCAATTTCCTCCTTCCGAGGCGTAGGCCCTACAAGCCGGAGGCAGGGCGATATTTATGGCGTCTCACCTTAAAACAAGATCAACAATCTTTTTTAATTCATCGATCGTAATTATCTTCAGATCTTTTTTAATATCATCGGGAATATCTTTAAGATCTGCCTCGTTTTTGGCTGGGAAAACGCCTGTTTTTACCCCTGCCCGATGGGCGGCTAGAACTTTTTCTTTGATACCACCCACAGGAAGTATTCTGCCAGTCAAAGTCAATTCCCCAGTCAAAGCCGTATCTCTTCTGCACGGGCGGTTTGTTAATAATGAAATTAAGGCAATGGCGATAGTCAGCCCTGCTGAAGGCCCATCCTTGGGTATAGCCCCAGCAGGAACATGAATGTGTATATCATGCTCATCGAAGAAATTTTCCGGGATATTATATAAATTGGTATTACTTCGAATATAACTCATGGCGGCCTGAGCGGATTCTTTCATCACATCACCAAGAGAACCCGTCAAAATAAGACGATTTCTCCCTTTCATTTTTGTCGCTTCGATGAAGATAATCTCGCCCCCGGTCTCTGTCCATGCCAGACCGGTCGCGACACCTATTCTTTCCTTAGCTTCCGCGACTTCAAAATAAAATTTTCTAGGTCCAAGGAGGGTTTCCACAAGTTCCGGGGTGATTAGGTTTGTTTTTTCTTTCACGTCTCGGATTAAACGATCTCGGGCCATTTTTCGACAGATGGAAGCGATCTGCCTTTGCAGATTCCTTAATCCCGCTTCCCTGGTGTATTCCCGGATGATCTTGTACACGGCTTCCGAGGTGAATTGGAGGGAATGCTCTGAAAGACCCGCTTCCTCGATTTCTTTGGGAATTAAATATTTAAAGGCGATTTTCTCCTTTTCCTGCTCTGTATACCCCGAAAGCGTTAGGACCTCTAGTCGATCCAGCAATGGATCAGGTATAGGGTCAATGGTATTTGCAGTGGCGATAAACATAACCCTTGATAAATCAAAAGGCACATTCAGGTAATGGTCCATAAAATTGGTATTTTGCTCGGGGTCAAGGACTTCCAGTAGAGCTGAGGCCGGATCGCCCTTGAAATCCTGTCCGATCTTATCCAGCTCATCCAGCATAAAAACCGGATTTTTGGTTTCGATTCGTCTGA
This sequence comes from Deltaproteobacteria bacterium, assembly GCA_003647275.1. GTDB lineage: Bacteria > Desulfobacterota > Desulfobacteria > Desulfobacterales. The sequence continues at coordinate 3,315 of QMMN01000030.1, read as the reverse complement.
TTTCCTGGATAATGCGGCCGGGCAGGGCCCCCACATAACTGCGGCGGTGTCCTCTAATCTCCGCTTCGTCTTTTATGCCAGCTAAAGAGATGCGAATAAATTTTCTGTGAAGACTCCGGGCAATGGACATCCCCAATGAAGTTTTTCCAGTCCCTGGTGGACCTACAAAACATAAAATGGGCCCTTTTGACTCCAATTGAGCCTTTTTCTTGGACAGGGCTTTCTGGACAGTTGACCTGATTTCATCTAATTTCAAGGGCTTGGCTAAGAAATGATAGGACCCCCTTTTCATTGCTTCTACTGCTGTGGGTACCGTGGCATAACCGGTAATGATGATGACTTCCGTGTTTGGGGCCTGGGCCTTGGCCTTTTCCAGGATCCCAATGCCATCCACCTTTTCCATTTTCAGATCGGTCAAAATGACATCGAAGCTGTTTTTCTCCAAAAGATTTAAGGCTTCAATCCCATTGGCCGCTGTAAGGACATGATAGCCTTCCTTTGTGAGAACATGCTCCAGATTCATTCTCGTCATTTTTTCATCATCCACTACCAGCATCTTATGCTTCCTGGACGTCTTTAATATTCTGACTGCCAGGTATTCTAAGATCCGATCTTTAATCTCAGATAGACCATAGTGCTCTTCATTAAGGATGGACTCGGCTGTCTTAATGTCTAGGTGGTCTTCTGTCATCCTGTTCCAAGGAAGGCTCACCAGATAGTCGATGTAATTGATCCCAATCGTGTACTCTGCGGTAGAAGCCCCCATCCTGGAAAGTCTTTCGATCTCCTTTAGGGCTACCTTCTCCACCGGTTCGGGCATGTTGGCGCGGCGTACCGTTTTCCTTAGTTCTTCTATCTCAGTAGGCAGCTCAGTCTCTTCGCCTTTTTTAAATATGCGCATGTTTTGACTCCTTCTTACAAGATTAACAAGATAAACCCATTCAAAACGATTCGCAACTGATTAGGTCATGAAATCAGATATCTAAAATTCATGTATTTGATGATATTGACCATCCTACGTGCCATGCCATCGACTAAGAATCCATCCCTTTTCATTGAAGCATCAAATATTTTTCCATATAGAGTCCCGACAAGGCCGGGCTTCAAACGCCCAAACCGAGATCGTAAATGCTCCATCTTCCCCCTTAAGTCAATATCATTAACCCCGTTCATTCATAAATTCTATCAGATTTTTTTATCATCCTACAAAATCAGACAGTTAGCAAAATTTTCTAAAATGCACTCTGTTTTTAACCATACGACCAAATACACCTGTAATTGACCTTTGACAGCTTTGTGAATTAGCGGGGCCAATTCTACCTTCCCTTTCTCTTTTCGCTATTACAATTCGCAACGCTCCATTTGGTTTTGCAACATAATATAACTGCCTGATATTTAAAGGTATATTTAAATTACCCCACAGCGTGTTGCATACTGTAACAGTCTTAACCCTTTTCCCTGCATTGCGCATAAAGCCATAATGCTAATAATATCAATAAGTTGTGTTGATCCTTGAATCAATGGCACAAGAGTTGCTGAACTGGAGAGGCGAATATCGGATGGCTCCAAAACAGTAAAAGACCAGCAACATCTGCATTGGGGCGATTTGGGCAACACACCATTGGAAAAATAACAGGAAAGGAAGGTGAATAGATATGTTTAGTCCCAAAAGATGGATCAATAAATTTGATAGATGGATGATGGCCATCACTTTTGCCGAAGCAGGAGAACAAAAGATGGCCCTGGATATCATGAATGAAAAACCAAGAAAGAAACGGGTATGCCTTAAAGTAAGGCAACGGTCCGAACAACGCCCGGTGCTGAGAGCATAAAATAAGGGGACTCTTCCACGACAAAGACAAAGAGGATAAAACGATGGGAAAGGTCTTATTAGCCATTGATGGTATTACCCCAGATAAAAAGGCATTCAGCTATGCGGTGCAGCTTTGCAAACGCATCAGGGCAGAGTTGAGCGTACTTCAGATTATCAGCCCGAAAAATTATGGCCAATATCTTAAAAAAGTACGGAAGCGGGCCCATCATGCGAAAAGGTATATTGAAGGATCCATGATTGCTGCCACCTTTGCTGAAGCTGGGGAACATAAAATGGCCCAAGACATAAAGGAACAAGCTTTAAAGAATATCAATCAATTGCTCCCCGAATCGGAGAAAGCCAGCGTTGACTATCACTTAACCATGAAGTCAGGCAACCCTGATAAAGAGGTTATCAATTATGTAGATAGCCATCGGGATATTGTTTTGACCATTTATGATGCCCCGAAGGAAGGGGGCAATAAGAAAGCCATTGCCAGGGAAAAGAGGACCGTGCCCAGGGCAATAAGACAGAACCTTTCCACTCCCCTTGTGGTTATGAAAGGCTAAAAATCGCTAAATTGAATGAACATCTTAAAAAACCTATTACAGGAGGACTTAAAAGATGGGAAGATTTTTTGGGAAAATAAAGAAGAAGGCTCGCAGGTTAACAGAGAAAATGGATCAATATCAGGAGGCCATTACTTTTGCTGAAGCAGGCCAGCAAGAACATGTCCAGGGATTGATCCAAGCGAAAAAGGTAGAAGAAAAACCTCGAAAACTTCTCGTTATTGGAAGGGAGAGCACCTTTTCCAGAGAGGTTATCGATTATGCTATTGAGATGGCCCAAAGGATGTCCTATGAGATATTGGCCTTAAACACGGCGCCACTATCCTGCGAGACCTTCAAATTATTTTCATCTTCAAGGAAGAAGCTTTGTCAGGAATTTCAGGACATCTCCCAAAAAAATGTCAGGGCATTTCAGGAGGAAGCTGAAAAAAAGGCTATCCCCTTTGCTCATGTGGTCAAATTCAGTGAACCTGATGAAGCCCTTGAAGAAATGAAAAGAGAATATGAGGATATCGAATTTGTTGTTTCAGAAGCAGAAGAAGAACGGGTCGCTAATAGGGCAGAGGACGGTGAGAGATTAAGGTCAGAAATCTTTGTTTATCATATGGTATAGGGAGTGAACCGAAAGGCTTAGGGTTTAGGCCAGAGGAACAGGGTCTTCTGTTTTGTCCCGGACTTACTGACCACCAAGTCTATAGACCACATAGACGAATATCATTTGTAAACAAACAGAAGCTCCGACTGTTTTTGTGGGACAGACCGGACTTTCTGTTTTTTATATGGAAATTTTATGGCGTAGAATTATTTGAATTATTGTGTGCCCAGCGAAGCTCAAGTCAGCTTGCTGGTGGAAGTCCAGTCAGGGTAGTGGTCAGACAGCCCTGTAGCGACCATCCAACGTCAGGAGCAATCCGAGCGTTGAAGCGATGTCAT
>QMMN01000029.1 GCA_003647275.1 Deltaproteobacteria bacterium | reverse complement strand
TTCCACGAGCATGAATCTGATCCTCCCTTCCTAGCTTCTGATGTCAACCAGGAAGTATCGGAAAAGATTCATGCTTTCAACTTTTTAGACCCATGTGTTACCCACAAATTCGTGTGAGGAACCAAAGAAAGTATGGAAGGAACTGAACGGATTAAACAAATTGTCCTTGATCTGAAGAACTTTGCCCATCCAGGGGAAAACGAGCTAAAACTTATTGATATAAATCAAAGTATAAACTCAACACTAAATGTTGTCTGGAATGAAATCAAATATAAGGCCAAGGTTACCAAAGAATATAAAGAACTGCCGCTTGTAAAATGTTACCCCCAGGAACTCAATCAAGTTTTTATGAACATCTTGGTTAACGCAGCACAGGCCATAGAAAGACAAGGGGAAATCAAAATTATGACCCAGGCCGTTGATGGATATACGGAGATTAAGATAAGCGATATAGGCGTGGGAATTCCTGAAGAAAATATCCCCAAAATATTTGACCCGTTTTTTACTACCAAAGATGTGGGGAAGGGAACGGGATTAGGTCTCAATATCTCATATAACATCATCAAAAAACATAAGGGCACTATAGATGTGGAGAGCATGGTGGGCAAGGGGACTACTTTTACGGTCCGGATACCGATTGAGGAAAAGGAATGAATAGAAGTAATGCATTAAGTCCCAAGATAAAAAGTGCAGATTACCAAATGGAATCTTCGATCGGGCCACGATGACACCACGTAGCCAGCTAATGTAGGTGACGCGTATAACCAGCCACTCATACCAGGTATTGCAACTGTTGAGGAAGTGGTAAAAGACCAAAAACGTGGAAACCCGGAAACATCGGAATGTTGACGATTGAACACTGTTGCCTACTGCTCTATTCTACTGTCTACTGGTGAAATATTTTTGGCTAACCATATGTCGTTATTAAACAAGCCATGTTGTATGAGACTATCATGAAAAACCGAACACTTTTTTTTGGTGAAGGTCTGTTTGAAACGTTTCGGGTCTATGCGGGCAGAAAGCTTGCCTTTGTGGAAGACCATCTGGACCGCATGGCCGAGGGGTGCCGGTTTTTTGCCTTCCCCTTTTATAGAGAAAAAGCGATTGAAGCGTTGAAGCTTGCCTTGAACAAAATTCCGCACGATACAGAGGCCCGCCTCCGGCTCAACCTGATCATCTATGGGGATCACAGTGTGGATGAGGTAGTCTTTCAGACAACCTGGGAGCCCTTGCAGGAGGTAGAGGCCTGGCAGAGTTCGGGCGTTAAGTTGGCTTTGGCGCCTTTTCAGAGATTATCAGAGTCCCCTGTTGTCCGGTTCAAGACAACCTCTTATCTGGAAAACATCTTTGTTTTTAGGTGGGCCCGAAGGCAGGGATTTTTTGACGCCCTCTTTACCAACGAGCGTGGCGAGATTACCGAGGGGAGCATCACCAATGTATTCTTTTTGAGCAAAGGGCGTATCTTTACCCCGCCGACAGATGCAGGGCTCCTTCCGGGTGTCACGCGCAAGCAGATCATAAAGGTGGCCGGGATGCTCGGCTTTTCAATGACGGAAGCCCCAGTCATGCCCACGGATTTGAATCGATTTGATGGTGCCTTTGTCACCAACTCGGTCATTGAGATCCTCCCTGTGTGCGTCGTGCACAATACGAATTACAAGGCCCCCGAAATGATTGAGGCACTCCGAGAGGGGTACCGAAAACGTTCGGAGGCGTCTTTATTTCCCTACAGGCCATAGTTTTCACGAAGGTTCTGCCCGGCTGCAGGGGGTGAATTTCCTATATTGCAAGTTGTCAATCAGCCAGGGGTTTTTCTAAGGAAGGGTACTGGTGAGTATTTGGTGGGTTATGACAGGTTGCTGATGGTGTTTTAGGTCCTTAGCCATTGTAATGGTAATTATAAAACGAAATAGGAGTGTTTCGGGAACAAGCGAAGAGAGAGGCTTTTTTTAGTGTGTTTAGCCGGATCTAATAAGATGTTGCCTGGCAGGAAGGGATTGGGCAGGCATGGTTAAGGTGGCTAGGAGGTCACCTCCGTATAAGCATAAGCACTGTGGTTGTGAATGCTTTCAAAGTTTTCCGCTTCTACACTAAAGATGATAAATCTCGGGTCTTTTTTCAACTTATTAGTGACCTCTCTCACCACATCCTCTACAAACATTGGCCGGCTGTATGCCTGTTCTGTGATAAATTTTTCATCCTCCCTTTTCAATAGTGCAAAAATATCGCTACTTGCCGAGCTTTCAACGATTTCAATAAGTTCCTCAATCCAAAAAAACTCCTGAAAGAGTGCGGTTACCGAAACAATGCCCCGTTGGTTGTGAGCCCCCTGGGTGCTGATCTCTTTTGAACACGGACAAAGGGTGCAGACCGGCACCCTAACACAAATAAAGAGCTTGCGTTCATCCCCATTTATCTCCCCTATATATTCGCAGGTGTACTCCATCATGCTGGGAACACCTGACACCGGCGCCTTTTTTTTTATAAAATAGGGGAAACTGATCTCTAGATTGGCAGCGGGAGCATCAAGACTTTTCTTTATCCTGTCAAGCATTTCAAAGAAAGTCTTTAGATTCAGATCAGTACAATAATCGTTCAGGACCTCCACGAACCTGCTCATGTGAGTCCCTTTGAACCGGTGGGGCAAATGCACATACATGTTGACCGTTGCCACGGTAGCCTGGGTTTTATTGGTCCTATCCAGGACATTCATCGGATACTTGATCCCTTTGATGCCCACCCTGGTAAGGTCAATATTGCGGTCATCTGGTTCGTTTTGAACGTCTTTCATATCCTACACGCGTTGATTCTGATAACCTTTTGAGTCAATTCTTAACCAGGCGCCAAAATATGTCAATGGAAAACAGCCCTTCTTGTCCTTTTAAGTGGCCCAAATTGCGTTGGGCACGCCTGGGAAGCCTATTTTGCCTGCTTTACGCCCCCGGAAAGGAAGATAAACATTTCATGATAGCTCCCCTTGACCCCGCCCTTCCGGACGGGGGTTCTGCCTGACGGCAGCGCTTCGCGTCCGGGGAGCAGATCGGTCGGACAAGCCCGTGAGCTTGTTCGAGAGCTTTTGATTTTTGGCCGGAAAGTGGAGAACAGATTGAGACCGGTGGATCTTAACCTGGAGGTTATGCGGGTTCAACGATTACTTGGGAGGACGTTGAGCAAGGCGTAGAGCTCCAAAAGGAAGCTGACATACGTGGGGGGCATGAAAAATTCTGCTTGTGGATGATGAAGAAATCCTTCGCGATCAAGGGCGAGGTATATTAACTTAGTATGGTTACACGACCCTTACGGCCGAAGACAGAGAAATGGCTCTTGAGATTTATAAGAAGGAAAAGGGCCTTATCGATCTGGTGATTTTGGATTTAGATATGCCCGGCATAGGCGATTATAGATGCATGGAGGAGCTTCTTAAAATGGACCCTGAAATCAAAATTGTCGCAAAATTCGGGCCCAAAAAAGCGTGTTTGAGCTCGATGGGGGCTTCTTAACAGCGCGTTTTTGCGGCTTTCATAGCCTTTTGGGCCTGTTCTTTATGAGCGTTGAGTACGTGTTCTTTTAGTTTGACCTTGTCTGCCCCAAACAGGGCGCTTTGGAGCCAGTCAAAACCAAACCTTAGACGCACAACCTCATCCGTTCTGATCTGTTCCAGGAGGTCTTTTTCAACATCATATTTGTCCAGAAAGCTGCTTTCAAATATGAATCGTCTCAGCGTGTCTACATTAGAACTCACCATGAAAAACATCTTCCGGCTTTCTTCGCTGAGTTCTGCCTGAAACCCAAAGGACTTTTTCCTCAACATGAATTCCATCCAGCCTTGATTGATCTCGTCGTAGATCTCAACGCCTTGGTCTTTTCGCCACTCCCTCACGGTCCACTCCTTATCTGTTTGAAAGCCAAGACAGTGGGACTCGCGCACCATGAAATAAAAATCTTCACCCGTTGGCTGGATCTCTTGTTCCCTGAAGGCGGCCATGCCCAGAGGATAATAGCGGCAGGACAAGGGTCGGTCTTCATATATGGCGCACCCCTCAGGTGTAATAAATGGGCAGCTTTTCTTGTCGTCATCGAGCATCTTCAATGTAACCACAGGCAGCCGGGTCCGGACCAGCATCTCCGGTTTTGTATAGATGGCCAGGAACTGATCACAGGTTAGTCCGAGTCTATTTTTCATCCGAATGATATCATAGGGTGTCAGGGTGATATTGAGGTCACTGCAACAATGGGTATAACATTCCATCCCCTTGTGGCAGGCGAACTTGAACCTGCTCTCTGCTGTGTATTTCCTTGGTTCAATTCCATCTTGATATGTTTCACCCGTGTTTTGCATGTTGAATCCTTCCTTTGTTGGAACCAAATAGTCCCGAAATGCTTTATTTTGTATACAACTTTATCATGTAAAATTTTAGTGTCAATCTTTAATTCTGTAGATCTTTTCAGAGCCAAATAGGCAGCCATAAAAAAACTGCGCCTTGGAAACAGGTTGACTTTTGAGCCCATAGTATTATGCTGTAAAAAAACTTTAAAAAAAAACTCGGAGGACAGATATGGCTGTTCTTACAAGAGAGGACGTATACAACAAAATGGTCAACGAAAAGAAACCTGTGTGCCCCCATTGCGGCCAGGAGATGGTCATTTGGGAATGTCCTCCAATGACTTTTTCAGATGGCTTAGGATGGGGCACCCCATATCTTTATGTGTGTTTTTACGATGATTGTCCCCTGTATCTTGAAGGCTGGAAGAATATTATGGACAACTATGCAAATGTGGCTTCCTACCGATGCATATGTGATCCGACTTCGAGGAAAATGGACTGCATGCCGGTCTTCAGCCGCGACGGGGGCAAAGGCTATATCATTGACGAAGAGGTCAGGGCCAGGGAAGAGGCGCGAAAAGCTGCTGAAAAAAAAGGCCTTGAAGAGCTACAAGCCTGTTATGAGGCCGCGGATACCAGCACCATACTGAAAACGCTTTTGGATAAGCACATCCTACCAGCGATTCGTGCAAAGGCGGCTGAAATGATAGGGGAGATCGGCGGGCTGGATGTCATCGAGCCCATCCGGAATCATGTCTTTGAAAATGAGGTGCTCAACACAAATGTCGAGGTCAGCATTCAACTGATTCACAAACGACATTACACCAAGGAATGTCCCTTTTGCGCCGAGATTATCAAGGCACGCGCTGTTGTGTGCAAGCATTGCGGCAAGGATTTGCCGGAGGACAAGTAAGCCTGCATTGATTTATGTGTGCTTTAACTTCCTTTGGACGTTGATGTTCATCTCATCGTAAGAGCGAAAAATAATCTTTTCCCGTTCCAACCTGTCTTTCGGAAAGGTCTGAAGTTGTATCTCCTTCATGCGTTGAACGGCTTCCTCCTTGGACGGAATAGCATCCATGCCGCGATCGAGCACCTCCCCGGTGACGGTATTGAGCAATTCCGCATCTTTTCCGTCCGTGACCACGGAAAATGGAATTTGGTAGGCATCCAGCAACCTGGCTGCGGCAAGGGTTTCTCGTTGCCTTGAGACCAGCGAGCCGGGTACGCATCTTAGCACCATGAATCTTTTCCCCTGAACGCGGACAACAAGGTCCACATTGGAATGGACTTCCTCGTCCCCAATGGTAAACGTAAGGTCTGCATCTACCTCAATATCATCTTTGCTGTAGCCCTTTGTCTCCACTAGGAAGCGTTCCACCTGCTGTCGATTTTCTTCAGCCCCGATGTTTGGGACCTCCTTTCCTGTGATATAATCGGTCAGCATGTCGTACGGTTTGGGTTTTTCCAGCATCGCTACCTCCATATCTTATTTATTATTTTGGAATTTTGATTGACAACACTTCAGAGGCCAAATAAACGACTTCCTCCCCCGAACGGTGAGCTATTGAATCAGTTGGGGGGTTCCAGGGTTGATTTCTTGCTTTAACAGGCAACAGGCAATTTTATATTTTGGCCTCCCTTGTTTATCATAGCCTAGATTGCCAGGCTGAATAAGCTTGTTCATCACACAACCCTCTGGAATCGATAACTGAAACAATTGCCTTTCATTAATAGGAGGCCTTGGCGTAAGCTTGTTTTGCACAAAGACATAGGAATGGAGGGAAAAATCTTCACACAGAGGGCACTGGTAAACCCTCCCGTTCGGAAAAATAAAGTAATTCTCCGCAACCACAGCCGCACACTCAAAACGTTCTGAGTTGTCCAGAAACACTGTAGGGTAGGTCACATGTATGCCGAATCGTGCTGCTCGAGCGGCTACCTTTGGTACGACTGCGGCCCACTGTTTTCTTGTTAGCTGAAGCTTGTGTTTTTCGTCCTGTGCTGATCTTCCCCTGATGCCAATGACTTGAATGAAGAATCTACGAATGCCCAACCTTTTCAGGAAGCTTGGCATGTTTTTCAAATCATGAATATTTAGTTGACTGACTGTATAGATGACACTGAGATTAAACCCTTTTGAAAGGGCCTTTTTTATGCCATCGACACACTTGTTGTAGCTTCCTTTTCCCCGAATGAGATCGTTGATCTCTTTACATGATCCGTCCAGGCCGACACTAAAATAATCGACTTCTCCAGGCATCACTTTTTCCAGGATATGGTTAAAGAAGAACCCATTGGTGTCCACGGTAATGGAAGCATATCCCATCTTTCTGGCCGCCTTGATAAGCAAGTGGAGGTCCGGATGCAGTGTTGGTTCTCCGCCTATAAAGATGAGATTCGTTTCCTTTTCCTTATCGATCAACGCCTTTAACCACCTTTTTATAATCTCTGAAGAAAGCATTCCTTTGCCGTGTTGCTCGGGATTGATATAGCAGTGCCTGCATCTTAGGTTACAGAGGGTTAATATATGAAAGAATACGTTTCTTGCGTTTTTCTGGAACTCTACGGTTTTTGTCATAGCGGGAAACCTTAACCCGGATGAACCGGAACCAAATAAAAAATTTTTCGCGTCGGTGTCCGTTTCCCGTGTCCGAAAAAACGAGATCTACGGATACGAAACACGGTCACGTTTGCATGCATATTTCTGTCGTGGTTATTTTCATAATTTTCTGCCACAAAAAACACGAATCGCACAACTAACGGACTAAGATCGTGTCAGTTGAGGACATTGGGCGTTTATTATCATCTGGTTGTAAAATATGCAAGGACCGGCATAGAGGCTTGCCTGTTCCGGTTCAAAAGGCCGCCGGATATACGGTATCGGTACAGGCCCCGTAGTTGACCGGCCTGCTCCCCGCCCGCGAAGCACTGCCGCAAGGCAGAACCCCCGTCCGGAAGGGCGGGGAGGCTTCACTATTGCCCAAAAGGTACCTCAAGGCGCCACTAGAAGTGTGACCGATTTCACACAAGATGAGTGAGCAGGATCACTGAAAGCAGATGTATTATGGAGTTATCAAAGTTGACCTCTTGCGAGACCGTCAAGAGTAGGCGGTTATCAGAAATGAGCATGATGGTTTTTTACGGCCGCCCGGTCCCGTGGCGCCAAATATCCTTGACCAATCATGTTATGCTATGGTATTTATTGTAAAAACCAGCGCAACGGGTTTCAACCTTTGAGACAGGAGACTATAAGCTGATTGCCCAGGACTCATTGTTCCTTCATACAATTAAGGAGGTAGCCATGTGTAAGAAAAAGACTATTATGGCCCTTTTGTTTTGCATGGCAGCTATTCTTATCTTGGGCAGCCCATGTTTTTCCGCCACAGGGCGAACCAATAGAACAAGCTTGCGTCTGGCCGCGTATCCGCCCAGCCTTTTTGCCACGGTTTCTTTTAAAGAGGATTCAGGGAACAAGCTGCTTGATGCAGAGGAGCAAGGAGAGATCCTTGTTGCCATTAAGAACAGCGGCAGGGGGGATGCTTTTGGAGTGCAGGTCATGCTTGAACCTCTTACCACGATGGAAGGTGTTTCAGTGCCGCAGTCGGTGGATGCAGGCACGATCAGGAGCGGCGAGACCAAGAAATTTACCATTCCACTCTCTGCGGAAGAGGGGGTGACCACTGCAAGCAGACGGTTGAAAATCAGCTTTACCGAGGCCAACGGGTTCGACGCAGACCCGGTTGTGCTGGCCTTCAACACCCGGGCCATGGTCCCCCCAGACCTGGTGGTTGCAGATGTTGGTATCGACGATCTTAACCAGAACGGCCGCATTGAACCTACAGAGACCGTGGAGGTCACGGCCCGTATCCAGAACCGGGGAAGCGGCGAGGCCAGAAACGTTCTGGCTGAAGTGACTGTAGGCAAAAACGTCTTTATCCTTCCGGGTTCCGATACACGATTTCCCCTTGGGGATCTTGCTCCTGGGGCCTTCAAGGACATACAGTTTACCATCTTTACCAACAAGCGGATCAAGGCAGGGCCTCTGCCTGTAAAAGTGAATCTTGACGAGGCCCGGCCCCGGTTTTCAAAAGAGATCTCACTTACCCAGCTTGCCCTCAACAGGCCCCAAAAACGCACCAGGGAGATCATCGTAGAGGGTGTAGAGATTCCACAGAAGATAGAGATCAAGGACGTGGCAACCCTTTCCGTGGACGTGGACGATAACCTTCCCAGGGCAAGAAAACAAAACAAGGACGGTATTGCCGTGATTATCGGAAACCGTGACTACCACATCCAGGATGTCCCCCGGGTCGATTTTGCCATCCGTGATGCCGCTGTAATGCGCGAGTATGTCATCAATGCACTTGGCTTTCGGCCGGGCAACATCATCTATTACGAAAACGCCACCCAGGCGAACTTTCGAACCATCTTCGGAACCGAATCCGATCACAAAGGAAAGCTCTTCAGCTGGGTCAAACCAGGACGTTCAGATGTTTTCATCTATTACTCGGGCCACGGTGCCCCTGATCCCAGGAGCAAGACCGGCTATTTTGTACCCACAGACTGCGATCCTTCCACAGTACGCTTAAACGGATACAGTCTGAAGACCTTTTATGCCAATCTGGCCAAGCTTCCGGCCCGCTCTATTACCGTGGTTCTGGACTCTTGCTTCAGCGGGGGATCGCCAAAAGGGATGCTCCTCAAGAATGTGTCTCCTGTCTTTGCTCAGGTGGATAACCCCCTTGTTAACCTGAAGAAGGGGGCGGTGTTTACCTCGTCCACAGGAGACCAGGTCAGCTCATGGTATCCTGAGAAAAGGCATGGGCTTTTCACCTACTTCTTCCTGAAAGGGCTTCAGGGGAGTGCAGATAGTAATGGAGACAAAAGGGTGACGGCCAGCGAGATGAAAGAGTATCTAAAGGATGAGGTCAGCTACATGGCCCGCAGGCTTTCCATGCGGGAGCAGCACCCCCAGTTTATGGGCAATAAAGAGGCCGTGATAATCAAATACAAATAATGCCAGATCGGATGAACCGAATCATTCCATTACTATTATGGAGTTTTTTGCTCCTCCTGCCCTGTGCCACAACCGCAGCAGAGAGCCGGTGGGTCACATCCAATGGCCGGGCTGAAGCGTCGAGCGTGACCGCGGCAGAGGCCGTGCAGATGGCCCTTGCAGAGGCACGAAGAAAGGCTGTGGAGGAGGTAGCCGGGGTCCGGCTCTCCTCAGCAACCATTGTGCAGGACTTTACGGTTCTTTCTGATGTGATCAACTCTGCATCCTATGGTCAGATTGTGGCTGAAGAGGTGGAGCAGTGGGATGCACAAGTATTGCAGGAAGACAAGACCGTACCACCGGTCATTATCTACAAGGTAAGGATTCGCGCCTGTGTGGCCATGCCCGAGGGGAGTCCGGATTCTACATTCAAGCTTGAGGCAAAGCTCAACAAGCACGTATTTACCTCTGGTGAAGAGATGTTTGTCGAGGCCAGGGCGAGCAGGACATGTTTCATAACCCTGATCAATCTGACCGCAGACAGCCGTGCAGTGGTCCTGGTCCCTTCATCAGTCCGACAGGAAAACAGGCTTGCACAGGGGAACACATTTCGATTCCCGGAGAGGTCAGATGAGGTCGCAGGGGTTCACCTAAAGGTGGGAACGCTTCCCGGACACACGAAAGACAGGGAGGCGATTCTGGTGGTTGCCACCAAGGCCAGCCAGCCTCTGCCTCCGCAAATCGAGGAAGCAGGGAGTTATGCACCCGAGGCCATCGGCCGCTGGCTGGTGGATATCCCACTCTCAGAGCGCACCATAAAGGTGTTGCCGTATCAGGTGGTGAGTAAATAGGGGGTCAATCTGAAGATGTGGCGAATCAAAAGGCATGCTCTTGCGCTTTTCATCACTGTTTTGTCCTTTGTGCTCGTGCCTGCGGCCGGTCATTGCCAGGAGCGGGTCACCAATGTCCGGGCCGAGCAGCAGGGGAACCAGGTCTTTATCTATTATGACCTTACAGGTCATGAAGGCAAATACCAGGTCAAGGTGCGTGGTTCTTCAAATGGCGGCAAAGACTTTGACCTTCCCATGAAGAGCGTCTCCGGCGATATCGGCAAGGGGATACGCCCTGGCAGGGGAAAGACCATCATCTGGGATGCCACCCGCGATATACGGCAGCTTTACGGGGACAACTTTGTATTTGAGGTCGAGGCAACAGGCGCTGAAAAGAAGAGATTTACAAACAGTGTAGGGATGAAATTCGTCTATATAAAACCCGGCACGTTCATGATGGGGAGCCCTTCTTCTGAAAAAGGGAGAGACAGCGATGAAACCTGGCATAAAGTGACATTGACCAAGGGGTTTTACATGCAGACAACCGAAGTCACCCAGGGCCAGTGGAAGGCCATTATGGGGAATAACCCGTCCTATTTTAAGAACTGCGGGGATGACTGCCCGGTGGGGGATGTTTCCTGGAATGATGTTCAGGAGTTTATAAGGAAACTGAACCGGATGGAGGGGACGAACAAGTACCGGCTGCCTACTGAGGCGGAGTGGGAGTATGCGTGCCGGGCGGGGAGCGAGGATGCACTATATACTGGACCTATTAGAATACTTGGGAAAAACAATGCGCCGGCATTAGACGAGATTGCCTGGTATGGCGGCAACAGTTGTGTGGACTACAACGGCGGCTGTGATTGTTCTGGTTGGTCTGAGAAACAGTATTCGTGTTCGCGTTGTGGAACTCATCCGGTTGGAGGCAAAAAGCCAAATGCATGGGGTTTGTATGATATGATAGGCAATGTGTGGGAGTGGTGCCAGGACTGGTACGGTGATTATCCTCGTGGCCACGTTACTGACCCTGCCGGGCCATCATCCGGCTCGTACCGGGTTTATCGCGGCGGCAGCTGGTACGGCGACGCCAGGTACTGCCGGTCAGCGCGTCGCTACAACAACTCGCCAGGCTTCAGGTACATCGACCTTGGCTTCCGCCTTGCCAGGACAAAGTAAGTTTTAGTTTTTTACCTTTGGAGTTTTGAAGGTCTGACGGTTTGATTCCGAAGGAAAATCAACCGGCAGACCATTTTTGTTTTGATGTTCAAGATCATCACCATCTTTCCATCTGTGGGAGCGGCTTTCCAGCTGCGATCTCCTAAATCACGAAACAATATCCAGGTATTCTTTACCGAATAAGCTTTTCCAGGGGATTACCGGTATTTCCCCTGCCATGTACGGCACGTCGCATGTAGAAACACAAAGAGGTTCCGCACTGGGATGATCTTTCATAAACGATCTTAGGCCCCTGAGGTCACCGGATCTAACTACTGGTGAAGATTTGATTTCAATTGCCCACAAAGAATGGGGGCCTTCTACGATTAAATCTACCTCTGCTCCGTGTGAAGACCTCCAGTGAAAGAGTCGAAAAGGTTTTTCAGCATAATGAAAGAGTCGAAAAGTTTCCAGTATGACAAAATGCTCAAACAGCATCCCATACGCAGATGACCCTCTTACAGAAGCCACTGAAGTTCTTCCGTTGATAGCGTTGATGACGCCAATGTCGAACAGGTAATACTTTGGATGCATAACCAGTCTCTTCCGGGCGCTTTTCATGTACGGTTCAAGTCTTATTGCAATGAGCGTATCTTCCAGTATTTGATAGTAGCCTTTTACAGTTTTGCTGCTCACCCCTGCTTCACGCGATATTGTCGAGAAGTTTACAATCTTTCCACTCTGGTCGGCCGCCATGTCCAAGAACCGACTGAATGCTCCGATATTTCTGACAATCGCTTCATCAAGAATTTCCTCCTTAAGATAGGTCTGCACATAAGATCGCAACGTGCGAACCATATCTTCATGAGGCTCATCGATTACCGGTGGTAGGGTCCCCCTGAGCAAGGCATCGTTAAGAGTGAATTTTTCATCAAGCTCCACATGAGTGAATGGGAACAGGAAAAACTGCCAGGCCCTGCCGGCGAGCATATTGACCGACACTTTTTTCAATTTCCGTGCACTCGACCCCGTCAAGATAAAAGAGACCTTGCCTTTAAATTTTTCGATAAGATAGTGGACCTCATTTAGAAGCTCAGGGCACTTTTGTATTTCATCTATAAACACATATGCTTTGTCTCTATTCCGTATGAAAAACTCTACCTCTGCCCTTAGGATGCTAGGGTTTGACTTGTACTTTATAAGGATATCCCCTTTCAAAAGATTAATTTCAAGATGGTCCACATCAGCGAGCAGATGTTTAACCAGGGTTGTCTTTCCTACCTGCCTTGGACCGAATAGAAAAACACTCTTTCTCTTAACAGGAAGATCTATCTTTCTCGGAATCATGGTTCAATTATACCGTGTAAAATTGAAGTGTCAATACATTTTTCGCAATGCACAAGGGATACATCTTTGTGGTCGCAGGATTTCCGGCATTGTTAAATCTCTCGAAAGAAGATATAATAATAGCTTGTAACCTATTCCGATGCACAGGTCTCGCATTAATGAGGTGGCAATCATGAACTTTTTTGGCAGGACATTTCTTGCAAACGCACTTTTGATTTGTGGGTGTAGCAGCCATGGCGGCCAGAGCGGGCCTGACCCACGTGATGCCCCGGAAGTGATAGTGAGTGATATTATGAAGAGCATCAGGTAGTCTGTATGATGAGAACTTGACGATTTTGGAGATAGACTGTTAAGTACACCCACCGGCAACTTTTTGGAGCTGTTTTAATGAAATATATTGATGCGGAAGCACGGAATGAGCTCCTCAACAAAAAGCTTGAAGAGGACGAGGTCTTTTCGTTTCAATGCCACGAGGGGCTGGCATGTTTTACGCGATGTTGTCGAAACCTGAACCTCTTCTTGTATCCTTATGATGTGCTCCGGCTGAAGAATCGGCTCAACATGTCCTCTGATCAGTTCCTGGATACGTACGTGGACATCGTACTGCGGGAATCGAATTTCTTTCCGGATGTATTGCTCCGCATGAGTGAAAACGAAGAAAGGACCTGCCCGTTTTTAGATGAGTCAGGGTGTACGGTTTATCTGGATCGCCCCGACACCTGTCGTACCTTTCCTCTGGAACAGGGGATTCTATTTCAGGGACTGGCAGGTAAGGCCACGGATGTGTACTTTTTCAAACCACCTGATTTTTGCCTTGGACAATATGAACCACAAGAGTGGACAAGTGAAAGTTGGGCCCAGGACCAGGATGCCGTATTTTATCACAAAATGACAGCGAAATGGGCAGAAGTAAAAGCCCTGTTTCGGTCTGATCCGTGGGGCCAGGAGGGACCCTATGGCCCAAAAGCCAAGATGGCCTTTATGGCCACTTATAGCCTCGACAAATTCCGCGAATTTGTTTTTAACAGCACGTTCTTGAGGCGATATAAGGTGAAGTCAGACGTGTTAAGAAAGATCAAGACAGATGATGTGGTGTTGATGAAGTTTGGTTTTGGCTGGGTCAAGTTCTTTGTCTGGGGCATGAAAGTTCCATATCTGAGGCTCCGCTGAGACAAGCGATGTCATTGATTACAGGCGCCTGTTGTCCTTCATAGAACACAGATTAGAGGAGCGGTCCCTTGGGTCTTGAGGTATGAGGGGAGATTCTTTCTTAATGATGTGATGAGCTACAAAGCTATTGGGTCAGGGTATATTGAGCCAGCAGGCTTTCCCTTAAATAACCATTGTGAGGGTCTGAGAAGAATTTTTTGAAAAGCATCAGACTTTCATCCCTCAGGACATCAGGTATGACCGTTATCTCCATATCCCTGTAAAAAGGGTTGAGCCTTTTTAGGTCTAAGTTTGTCCCGCCCCCCATGACATCTTCGTACGCGTACACGATTTGCCTTATGCCATTGATAATGGTTGCCGCGTAGCACATGAGGCAGGGTTCCAGCGTTGAAAACAGGGTTACCTTTTCTCTGTCGATCTTTTCGCCCAGACCAACCAGCCTCCTCAACGCCAATATTTCGGCATGGTCCAGCTCATTTTGGTCGTCTGGCGCGCTATGGTGCCGGGCTCCGGTGACCAGGACTCTGTTTTCATACACCATCACACATCCAACGGGAAATTCTCCCATGCTGAGTGCCCGGCGTGCCTCCTCAAGGGCCTTTAACATAAAAAAATCGTAGTCCATTTTCCATCTTCCTCTCCGAGATCGTGAACCGTGAACTGTTAAACGAACAAGGCTTTTATAATAGTAATGACCTTAACGCAAAACTTGGTACAAAGTAAAGGGGCGCAAATCGTGGCGGGACAGGCTCGCGTTTTTTTCGAGGCCGGTTCCAAAGATAGAAGACACGATGGAGAATATGTCTTTACAGATTCTCGTTCCTGTGCAATAAGAACATGTCACTCTTGCATTAAGCTCGGGAGGAGGCTTCAAGGTATGGCCCGGTCGCAGGCCTTAAGGAGGCCATCATCGTATAAGCTGCCGTCCATCCGGGAGGAGATAGAGGCATGGGAGAAGGCGTATTTTTCCCCTTGTGCCTGTTTGAGCAGTGAGTCCCGGGGAAGGGCAACCTATGAAAAGCCCTGTCCTACTCGTACGGAGTTTCAAAGAGACCGCGATCGCATTGTTTATTCCAATGCCTTCAGACGCCTCAAGCACAAGACCCAGGTATTTCTGTCTCCGCTGGGAGACCATTACCGCACAAGGCTGACACACACGCTGGAGGTCTCTGAGATTGCACGTACAGTTGCCCGGGCATTAAGGCTGAACGAGGATTTAACCGAGGCCATTGCCCTAGGACATGATTTGGGGCACACGCCGTTCGGACACGGCGGCGAGGTTGTGCTAAAGGAGATCTATTCAGAATCCTTCTCTCACCCAGAACAGAGCGTAAGGGTTGTGGATGTGCTGGAGAACCATGGCCGGGGACTGAATCTGACCTTTGAGGTTCGAGACGGTATTTTGAAGCATTCCAAAGGCTATGGGGCCGTCATCCCTGAAAACCCGGATGAAATGGCCGCCACTGTTGAAGGGAGGGTGGTACGCTTTGCCGATATCATGGCCTATCTCAATCATGATTTAGATGACGCGATTCGTAGCGGCGTCATCCAGCGGAAGCAGGTTCCAAAAGAGTGTACGGAAGTGTTAGGTCGTTCCCATTCTGAGCGTATCAGGACCATGATAAACGACATAGTCATAACAACCCGGATTGAGGATGGAGAGATGACCCTTGCTGTGAGTGAGCCGGTTTCCAAAGCAATGGCTACGCTCAGGCAGTTTCTCTATGACAATGTTTACAGGTCTGATCAGGTACACAGACAGTTTATCAAGGCCAAAAAGATCCTCTCAGAACTTTACTACTATCTTCTGGAAAACCAGGAGGTTTTTGAAAAAGAACTCAGAAAAATGGAGATGGGTGGTTTCTCTCCAGGTACAACCCAGGAGCGGAGGGTCTGTGACTTTGTTGCCAGCATAACCGACCGCTATGCCCTGAATCTTTACGAAGAGATCTTTTTCCCAACTCCATTGGTTTAATGGCGCTTATGGACGAACCCCGATTCATTCCCTATGAAGAGGCAAAAAAAATTGTGGCCGAAGTTGTCGAAATGGAGCATCCCACCGAAGACGGGAGGCGCATTTTCAACGTTTACAATCGCCAAGGTAGGTCAATATGTTGGTTTAACGCTGAAGATGTGGAAGCTGAGGTGGATGCCAGAGAGTTTGAAGACATAAAAGAACACATCCTACATTTCATTCCGGACTGGGCTGTGTAATCGTTACTCGTTACTCGAAATTCGTTATTCGGCTCACAATTTAGCGCAACCCTGCGCCAAAACATGCACTTTGTGTCCGATTTCCGGTTTCCGATGACGGACAAGGCCTCAAAATCCTTTCCATAAAACGGGGCCGGGAATTAGCTTTTGCTTCAGCATGATCCTCTCTGTTTGTTTCCAGGCACCAACATCAAACCTTCGAGTCGCATCAGTCCGTTGAGGCCGTTCAGCCTGTTAATCAATAACCCCTTTTGGCATGGGCTCTGAATATTCTCCCCCAAGGAGATAACCACCGTCAAGCCGCAGTACACTGCCGGTCATGAAGGGTGCGTCCCGAATTACGAAGAGCACGGCCCTGGTCACGTCTTCAATCGTGCCGATTCGTTGAAGCAGGGTATGATCTATGATCTCATTGCGCTGCGCCTCGGTCAGCAGGCCCCACCCTCGGGTTTCAGGGCCATGGCGAGACTCAAAAAATCCGAGCATGATCTCGTTGACCCTGACTTCTGGTGCGGCTTCTCGTGCCCAGGTCTGGGTGAACGATGAGACGGCCCTATTTGCCGCGGCATATCCATCGTTAAAGACCCGTCCTGCCGGGCCGCTTCTGCCAATGAGTCCCGCAATGGATGAGATATTGACCACCACACCATCGCCGGAGGCTTTAAGGTACGGAAGGGCCGAACTGTAGACCCACCATTTTGCCCGGAGTGTGGTAGCCATTTCCAGATCCCATTGTTGACGAACATACGCCCCGTGCACCACCGGCCATCCCCCGCGCTCTATGTTGTTGATTAGAATGTCAAGGCCGCCGAACTTGTCTATGGCCTTATCAACGAGGGGGGGGACCTTGTTTGTATCAAGGAGGTTTGTCCTGACAGCGAGGTAGTCGGCGCCTGCTTCTTCAAAGTCTTGTTTCATCTGTGCGAGAGACTCTTCCCAGTCATAATAGGTTAGCACCACTTTGACCCCTTCCCTGGCCAGAGCAAGTCCGATCCCTTTTCCGATTCCCTTGATAGCACCCAGTACCAGTGCCACTTTTCCATGGAGTTCCATCAAAATCCTCCCTGAATCCCAACCTGGAGAGGCTGGAGTCAAATCCCTTTGTGATGGTCTTTGATGCCTCCAAACAGTCTGCCCTTGATCCACTCGATACCAAACCGCATTAAGGCTACGTCATCTTCTTCCAGGGCTTTAATCACTTCCTCTTCAATAGGATGGGTCTTCCAAAGCCTCTTTTCAAAAACAAGACCCCTGAATCTGTCAAGATCGTAACAGGCCAAATAAAACAATTCGTTTTCTCTATGCGTAAGCCGCCTTCTCCCACTTCGGTTTTTTAGGGATATGATATCCATCAACAGGTCATTCATCTCATCATAGAGGGCGACCGCTTGGTCTTGTTTCCACTCCTTGACTGTCCATGCCTTGGATTCCTGAAAACCGAGGCAGTGCGGTTCCTTGATAATGATGTAGAATTCCTCGCAGGTGTGCTGATTCGGTTTTCTTTGTGTAATGCGCGCGAGGGGATAGATACGGCACGAGCCTGGTCTATCCGCGTAGACCGTACAGCCCGCTTTGCTCACGAACGGACAGTTAAGGTTCTCATGCGCCAGCATCTTGAGGGTGACGACCGGCAAACCAGACGCCGGGCCTATGTGATGCGTGGTGTAGCGCTTCAGAAACTCTCCGGAGGAGAGCTTCAACCTCTTTTTGAGACGCAGGATATCGTATGGAGTCAAGCATTGATTCAGGTCGCGGCAGCAGCGCTTAAAACATTCAATGCCTGGATGGCAAAAAAAATGGAAGGTATCATCCAAGGAAAGTTTCTGAAAATGTATCATAAGATAGAACTTATTAGCGTTGCTTCGCTACGCAAGCAGGCATGATGAAATCTTGGTATGGTGGAATAATGGGTCGTTCGGAAATCGTGAACCGAATAATGAATAACTAATGAAGCATGACGCCTGTTGACCACAACTTAATTTTCCTTTACCATTTCAATAGAGATAAAGTCAACTAGATTGGCTGGCCTTTAGGGGGTCATAATCTGTGCCTGACCGGCTTGCTCCTCGGACGTGAAGCGCTGCTGCAAGGCAGAACTCCCGCCCTTTAGGGCGGGGAGTTTCACTC
The DNA here is from genome assembly GCA_003647275.1 of Deltaproteobacteria bacterium. Classification (GTDB taxonomy): domain Bacteria; phylum Desulfobacterota; class Desulfobacteria; order Desulfobacterales. Next base: position 11,524 of record QMMN01000029.1, on the reverse strand, counting down.
TTCTGACCAAAGCAGCCTATCATGCATAATTTTTCGCAAGGAACTTGTCTGACAACCCTGGTTACAATAAATGCACTTACAATATATAGTATCTGACGACACTTTTAACAACAACATAAAGTATGCGATGGCATTCGCATTGTTATTGTTGAACACATGCTCAAGTTCCCCTTAAAAAGGCCTTGACAAGATGGACGCATGATGATAAAAGAGAAGCCTTTGTGTAGGGGCCTGTAATCCCGTGAATTTCTTTGTAAAATATTCCAAATTTCTTCAGATCAAGCAGTACTTTTACGCGATATTTAACGACTACCCCAGATCGCTTAAAATCCAGGAGGGTGCCTAACAACTAAACAGCATTTTTTTGTCCCACAGGCAGGTCACTTTCCCCCTTTTCAGGGGCCTTAACGGGTACTGACAGGAGGAATATTGCGAAAGTAATAATATTAGTATGTAAGGCTTCGTGTGTTTTTATTAGTGCGTTATGAAACAGACCATGAGACGAAGGCTCAAGACTTAAAGGAGCCGGGGAAACTTAGCTGAAAGGGGGGATGTAATAGCTATGGATAGTTAAACGGGAGATATAGCCGCATGGTGGCATGAAATGGAAATCTTCCCGGGAACCATTAAAAAATAGATTCAGGAGGTAAATCAATGCCAAGTTTTGTCATTCAAGAAAAATGTGACGGCTGCAAAGGCGGTGAAAAGACTGCCTGCATGTACATTTGTCCAAATGACCTGATGGTCTTGGACGCAACGGCCATGAAGGCGTATAACCAGGAGCCGGATCAGTGCTGGGAGTGCTTTTCGTGTGTGAAGATTTGCCCTACCCAGGCGATTGAAGTGAGAGGGTATTCTGATTTTGTTCCCCTTGGCTCCAGTGTCATGCCCATGAGAGGCACCGAGGATGTTATGTGGACCTGCAAGTTCCGAAACGGGACCATCAAGCGCTTCAAGTTCCCCATCCGGACTACACCAGAAGGCGCGGCCAATGCGTATGAAAGTCTGGTAGGTAAGGATCTTGACAGTAATTTGCTTGCTACTGAGGAAGCCGACGGCAAGACATTGGTTACGCCTCAGGCTACTGTCTAGGGGCCTGTCTATTAGGAAGGGTTTGATCAAGCAAAGAACTTAATCATTTTAAGGAGGATAAGGATATGGCAATACCGAATAAACCGACGGGAGAGCTTCTCGCGGTAAGGGATCCAGAGGTTGAAGAAAGAGAAGTCGATATTTTGATTGTCGGCGGTGGTATGGCTGCCTGTGGTGCCGCCTTTGAGGTCAAGAAATGGGCGCCTGACAAGAAAATCCTTTTGGTTGATAAGGCTGCTATGGAGCGAAGCGGTGCAGTCGCCCAGGGACTTTCGGCCATCAATACGTACATTGGCGAAAACACGCCTGATGATTACGTCCGGATGGTCCGAAATGACCTCATGGGCATTGTCCGCGAGGACCTCATTTTCGATCTGGGCCGACACGTGGACGACTCCGTTCATCTCTTTGAAGAGTGGGGGCTTCCTATCTGGAAAAAGAGTCCAGAGGGCAAAAACCTCGACGGCAAGAGGGGCCAGGAGATGGGCACCCTGAAGGAAGGGGCCCAGCCCGTTCGCACGGGCAAATGGCAGATCATGATCAACGGCGAGTCTTACAAGTGCATCGTGGCCGAGGCAGCCAAAAAAGCACTCGGTGAAGACAACATCCTGGAGAGGGTGTTCATCATAAAACTCCTCCTGGATGCCAACAAGGAGAACACCATTGCCGGTGCCGTCGGCTTCAGCGTCCGCGAGAACAAGGTGTATGTCATCAAGTGCAAGGCCATGATGGTTGCCTGTGGCGGTGCTGTGAACATTTATATGCCTCGTGCCCAGGGTGAGGGCAAGGGACGTGCCTGGTATCCTGTATGGAATTCAGGCTCCACTTATACCCTTTGCGCCCAGGTCGGTGCTGAGCTGACCATGATGGAAAACCGGTTCACGCCAGCCCGTTTCAAGGACGGCTATGGGCCGGTGGGTGCGTGGTTCTTGCTTTTCAAGGCCAAGACCCAAAACGGTTTGGGTGAGAACTATGTAGCCAGTGATTTTTCGAAGAAGGAGCTCGAAAAGTACGCACCTTACGGGCTTGCTGCTGTGACCCCCACCTGTCTGAGGAACCACCTCATGCTGGCGGAAATGAAAGAGGGCCGCGGTCCGATCATCATGGACACTGTAACCGCCCTGGCCGAGCTCGGCAAGACCATGGATAAGAAAGAGCTCAAGCACCTCGAATCCGAGGCCTGGGAGGACTTCCTTGACATGACCTGTGGCCAGGCCAATCTGTGGTGCGCACAAGACTGCGAGCCTGAAAAGAAGAACTCCGAGATTATGCCGACCGAGCCGTACCTGCTGGGTTCCCACTCCGGCTGCTGCGGTATCTGGGTCAGCGGGCCGGATGAAGACTGGGTCCCCGATTCCTATAAATGGGGGTACAACCGCATGACCACCGTTAACGGCCTCTTTACGGCCGGAGATGGTGTGGGTGCCTCCGGGCATAAGTTCTCCTCGGGCTCCCATGCTGAGGGTCGCATCGCCATCAAGTCCTTGTGTAGGTATGTACGTGACAACGCTGACTTTACGCCTACGATCAAGGAGTCCACACAGGAACTGGTGGACCTTGCCTACCAGCCGGTCAGGCTGTATCTGGACAACTGCCAGTACACTACAGCCCAGGACATCAACCCCAATTACCTGAAGCCCTCGGGCTTTGCCATGCGCCTGATGAAGGCTACCAACGAGTATGGGGGCGGCTGGGCGACCTACTATCAGACCAGTGGCACCAGCCTCAAGATTCTTATGGATATGTTCAAGGTCATGCATGAGGATTCGGAAAAGCTGGGCGCTGGCGACCTGCATGAACTCATGCGATGCTGGGAGATGAGGCACCGGCTGTGGACCGTGGAGGCCCACTGCCGACACATCCTGTTCAGGGAGGAGTCCCGCTATCCGGGCTTCTACTACAGGGCAGACTTTCCGGGAACCGATGATGCGAATTGGTTCTGTTTTACCAATTCCAAGTATGATCCGGCAACCGGAGAGTGGACCTGCAAAAAGGTCGACTATCATAAGATTATCCCTGACTAGGATTTCGTATCCTTTATGATGGGATGATATCCTGGACCTCCAGGCGCCGCGCAGGCGGCGCCTGGAGATTTTTTATACATAGCGTTAAATAACTGCGCATGATGCAGAGTTCATGCTTTGCATACCGTTTATTCCGGCCTACCTATGCGCAAAAACTTATGTCGTTATGTATAAGGTCGGTTTTCATGTGCATTTCTCGCAATTTCATGTGCATTTTTCGCGATTGATTAAGAAGTTATAATAGCAACGGAGGAATAGCATGACAGAAGAACAAAGAGCTGAAGAAAAAAAGGGGAGCATCCTGGTTGTGGGAGGAGGTATTAGCGGGTTGACAGCAACCCTTGAAGCCGCTGAAGTGGGTTATGAGGTTTTTCTTGTGGAAAAAAATCCTTACCTGGGCGGCAGGGTCGCTCAGTTGAAGCACTACTTTCCTAAGCTATGTCCTCCGACGTGCGGCCTTGAGATCAATTTTAGAAGGATTAAGGATAATCCCAGGATCACTTTCTATACCCTGGCAGAGGTTGAGAACATCTCAGGAGCCCCTGGAAATTATGACATCACCATCAAACTGAATCCCCGCTATGTGAACGAAAAGTGCACCTGTTGCGGCGAGTGTGAAAAGGCTTGCATGGCAAAGATCCCCAATGAATTTAATTTCGGTATGGGTACCACCAAAGGGGCCTATTTACCCCACGAAATGGCCTTTCCCATGCGCTACGTCATTTCTCCCCAGATTATGGGCACGGAGGACGCAAAAAGGTGTGTGGAGGCATGTCAATACGATGCCATTGACCTGGAGATGCAGCCCCAGACGGTTAACCTAAAGGTCGGTGCCATCATCTGGGCGACGGGTTGGAAGCCCTATGATGCTTCCAAGATAGACAATTTAGGGTTCCAATATCAGAACGTCATTACGAACATGATGATGGAACGCCTTGCCGCGAGCAACGGCCCCACCAACGGGAAAATCTTGCGACCCTCGGATAACAAAAAGATTTCACGGATTGCCTTTGTTCAATGCGCAGGTTCAAGAGACGAAAATCATCTGCCATACTGTTCCTACATCTGCTGCATGGCCTCGTTGAAACAGGCCACCTATGTGAGGGAGCAGTACCCTGAGGCACAGATTTATGTATTTTATATTGATATCAGAGCACCCGGATTCCGTTACGAAAAATTTTATAAAAAGATCAAAGAGGATGAGAATATCTTCCTGATTAAGGGCAAAGTGGCCGAAGTTCAGGAAGATCCCAGCACCAAGGATATCACGGTTGTGGCAGAAAATGCAGTAACCGGCGAAAAGATCCAAGAAACAGTTGACATGGCCGTGCTGGCCACAGGGATGGTTCCGAACACGGCTGATACCAAGTTGCCAGGTGGGGTTAAGTGCGATCCTGATGGCTTTGTGGTTTCGGATCTTGCACAAGGGGGAATGTTTGCCACGGGTTGTGCCGTGAAGCCATTGGATGTGATTTCATCCAATCAACATGCTACTGGTATGGCCCTTAAGGCCATTCAAACTTTGGTGAGCAGCTAGGAGGTAATCAATGGAGAAAAAGTTAGGCGTATATATCTGCAAAGGTTGCGGGATCGGAGAGGCCCTCGATATAGAGAGACTGGAAAAAAAGGTTCCCCCAAAAATAAAGATCTGCAAGAACCATCCCTTCTTGTGCGGGCCAGACGGCATAGAGCTTATTAAAAATGACATAGATAGTGAGGGGGTTAACACGGTCGTTATTGCTGCCTGTTCCCGGCGTGTGCTGTACGACGTCTTTGATTTTGGCCCGGCGGTGATTGTGGAAAGGGTCAATCTCAGGGAAGGCGTGGTCTGGAGCCATAAACCCCAAGAGGAGCACATGACGGGCGAAGAAGGTGGCCCCCAGGTAGATGAGCTGATTCAAGAGATGGCTGAAGACTATCTCCGCATGGGTCTGGCCGAGGCCGAGAAGATACTTCCGGCCGAGCCTTACCAACCGGAGGAGCCCATTAACAAACGGATCATGGTACTGGGAGGCGGTGTCACCGGCCTGAGTGCGGCCCTGGAGGTGGCAAAGGCTGGCTATGAGGCCACGGTTATTGAAAAGGAGCCTCAGGTCGGCGGGTTTGCAGCTAAACTCCGCAAACAGACGCCGTGGACCCACCCTTATGAGAACCTGCAGGAACCTGTCATTGAGCAGATCATCAAAGAGGCTGAAGCCCATCCCAAGATTGAGATCCGCACTGGCATAGAAGTGGCCCGTATCGCCGGTTCCCCTGGACTTTTCGATGTCACCTTCAAGCCTACGGGCACCAAGAGCGCGTGGGATATACCGGAACCTGTGGAGGAGGTTGAGGGAGCAGAGGCCCCACCGCAACCGCCTGGTGCTGAGGAGGCCACCCCCGAGAACCCTGCCAACATCTTGGCCAAGAATCCGGATGCAGAGCGTTTTGGGGCGGTTATTTTAGCCACGGGTTGGAAACCATATGAGCCCAAAGCGGCTGAAGAGCCTAAAGCTGAAGAGCCTAAAGAAGGCGAAGAACCCAAAGAAGGTGAAGAGCCCAAAGAGGGCGAAGAGGCCCAAGAGGCCAAAGCGTTTGAGCATTTGGGGTACGGGAAGTTTGCCGATGTGGTAACCAACGTGGCCCTAGAGGAAATGGCCGCCCAGGGCAAGATTCTGAGGCCATCTGACGGGAAACCAGCCACCAGTGTGGCCTTTGTTCAGTGTCCTGGCCAGGGTACTGACGAAGATTTTCCTTATGCGTCGTCCATTATCAGCATGGTTGCCCTGAAGCAGGCCAAGTATGTCCGGGAAGACAACCCGGATGCAAAGGCCTACATCTTTTATCAGCACATGCGCACACCCGGGCAGAATGAATACTTTTACAAAAACGCCCAGCAAGACGAAGGGATCTTTCTGACCAAAGGGGATGTGGTGAGTGTCTCTGAGAATGGTAACGGTTCCCTTGTGGTAGAGGTCAACGACACCCTCCTTGGTGAAAACATCAAGGTGAGCGTGGACATGGTCGTTCTGGGAACGGGTATGGTGCCCACCACAAAGGATGATCCGGTTCTAAATCTGGCCTATCGTCAGGGGCCCGCTTTTCGGGATCTGGATCTCTTTGAAGGATATTGCGATTCGAATTTTATCTGTTTCCCTTATGAAACCCGAAGGACCGGTATATATACGGCAGGATGCGTACGTCGGGCCATGGGCATCCAAGAATGCAGGGAGGATGCGACCGGCGCGGCCCTCAAGGCGATTCAGTGCATTGAATCCGCCAATCGAGGCGTGGCGGTTCACCCCAGGTCAGGGGATATGACATACCCGGATTTCTTCTTTCAGAGGTGCACCCAGTGTAAGCGATGCACCGAAGAATGCCCGTTCGGCGCTCTGGATGACGATGAAAAGGGAACGCCGCTTCCAAACCCAACACGATGCCGAAGGTGTGGCACCTGCATGGGGGCTTGCCCGGAACGTATCATCGGGTTTGCGGATTACAATATTGACTCGATCGGTTCCATGGTCAAGGCCATCGAGGTCCCCGAGGAGGACGAGGAAAAACCGAGGGTCCTTATCCTCGCCTGTGAGAATGATGCCTATCCGGCCCTTGATCAGGCTGCGCTCCATGGGCTGACATACTCGCCCTTTGTAAGGATCATTCCGGTACGCTGCCTTGGGTCGGTCAATGTGGTGTGGATCAAGGACGCCCTGTCCAAAGGGATCGATGGCGTCCTGACGATTGGCTGCAAGTTTGGCGATGACTACCAATGTCACTTTATCAAGGGAAGCGAACTGCTTAATATTCGCATGGACAAGATCGGTGAGGCCTTAAAGAGCTTGGCCCTTGAGAAAGAGCGTGTGCAGCAGGTCCAGATTGCTATTGACGAATACGACAAGATTCCAGGCATCATCAAGGAATTCATGGACACCATAGAGGAGGTTGGCCCCAACCCCTTCAAGGGCTTCTAGTCAGGTCTTTACAGTGATGTATCCAGACCTCTTTTTGGCACATCACTTTAAAAATACCTTTTTCGGTTTGGGCGAACTAATTAGGTGGTAACGGTATGAGGAGGTATGAAAATGGCAAATAGCTACTGGGTGGAACCTGACATTAAATTTGTCAAGCAGCTTATGGGACTTGGGGGAGAGACACTTAAGAAGTGCTTCCAGTGCGCGACGTGTTCTGTGGTGTGTCCCATCTCCCCGGACGAAAAACCCTTTCCAAGAAAGGAGATGATCGCAGCTCAGTGGGGGTTGAAGGACAAACTCGTTGGCAACATGGATGTTTGGCTCTGCCATCAGTGTAATGATTGCTCGAGTTACTGTCCGAGAGGGGCAAGGCCTGGGGATGTGTTGAATGCTGTGAGAAGTTACAGTATTCAGCAATATGCTTGGCCGAGCTGGCTGGCCAGGATTGTACCCGATGCCAGATTATGGTGGCTGCTTCTCGCCATACCGGTGGCCATTTTTCTTGTACTCTTAGGGGGAACCGGGTATTTGAAGATACCAGCGGGTGAGATCGAATTTGCAAAGTTCTTTCCAACTTTGCTTGTGGATATTATTTTTGTCCCCCTGGCAACCGTATGGCTCCCCCTGGTATTCGGAATCGGGATCTACAGGTTCATGAATGATATCCACAAGAATGCGCTTGCGGAGGGAAAAGCGAAGCGCAAGGACTTAAATATTCCCGATTTTCTGAAAAGTGTGGTTTGTATACTTCCTACCATTCTGAGACATAGCAAGTTTTCCCAGTGCAGCACAAATAAAGACAGGTATCTTGCTCATATCTTAGTGCTTTTTTCATTTATCGGGCTTTTTGTCGTCACGAACTTCTTCTTTGTGGCTTTGTATATACTGCATGAGCCTGGACCTTATTCCCTGGCTAACCCTGTAAAGATCCTGGCCAATGTCAGTGCTATTGCACTCTTTATTGGCGTCCTGCTGATGATCTCAAACCGGCTTAAAGACAAGGGTAGTAATGTGGGCAAAGGGAGCTATTTTGACTGGTCCCTGATCGTTCTGGTGCTTGGCCTGGTCGTCACCGGGGGGCTGTCGGAGTTGACGAGATTGGCCCATTTACCCGCTGTTGCCTATCCTATGTATTTTACCCATTTGGTTTTTGTCTTCTGTCTGTTTGCTTATTTACCGTATTCCAAACTGGCCCATTTGGTCTACCGAACGCTGGCCATGGCCTACTCCCGATATGCCGAGCGGGAACCGTGTGAATAGAAGGTAGTTGAGAAGACCTCCTCGACTCATATAGAACATTGCTTTCTCAAGATGCCCTTTGAGCTCGTCTAGAGATGGGCTCAAAGGGCATTTTTATTTCGCTCTCGAAAACCTCGTCCTGTGGACGGGATCAGCCGCTCGCTTTTCGGTTCAACGGGGCTTGCTGCAGGGAGCTTCAATGAACTACAGACCCAGACCCTGGAAGTCCCCCTTTGGGGGGACGAAGCAAAGCCACGTCCTCCGGGGGTGGTTGTTTGTTGAAGTGGCTGCTTTTGGGGGATACGGCTGACAGCGGGTTTCAGCTCACACGCATTCTAACACCGAATCACAAGGCTCGGCAGGTAAGGGGGAAACATACTTCTGATTTTTGCGGAGCAAAAGAAAAGATAAGGGAGATACCTTGAAAAGCATCTCCCTTTATCATTTTTAGTTAGGGCTTAAGTATGAAGCACTATTCGCCCGTTGCTGCACCGTGTAGCTTGATTTCAACCTTTTCGGTCAGACCCTCGTAGTATTCGCGGAGGATCGCAAGAACCTCATCCCGTCCGAAGTGATCCGGAATCTTCCCGCCTTCTGAGAGAAGCTTGCGAAGCATGGTTCCACTGAGCAGGACACGGTCTTCCTTTGAATGCGGGCAGGTTCTCAGTGATGCCATGCCGTCACACTTGTAGCAGTAAAAAGTCCAGTCGATCTTCAGGGGTTTGCAGAGCAGAGCCTTTCCAGGTTCTTCAGGTTGTGGAATTTTGTCAAAGATCGTCTGGGCTTCAAACATGCCGTAGAAGTCACCCACACCTGCATGGTCGCGGCCGATGATCATACGGGAGCAGCCGTAGTTCTGGCGGAAGGTTGCATGGAGCAGTCCTTCTCTTGGGCCAGCGTAGCGCATGTCAAGGGGATATCCGCCTTGCAAGACCTTGTCTTCGACAAAATAGTTCTTGACTAGGACATCGATACATTTGACGCGGACCTCGGCAGGAATATCCCCAGGTTTGAGGTTGCCGACGAGGGAATGGATAAACACACCGTCACAAACCTCAATGGCGATCTTACAAAGGTATTCGTGGGATCGGTGCATGGGGTTCCTAAGCTGCATGGCTGCGATTTCGCTCCATCCTCTTTCCTCGAAGATCTTGCGGGACTCAGCAGGTCTCATATAGATGCCGGCGTACTTGGTGGGGTATTCAGCTTCGCTCAAGACCTTGACAGGACCGGCAAGATTAACATCCTTTTGATTCATGACCATCTGGACACCTGGATGGTCATCTTTAGCAATCTTCCAGAATTCTTCAGCAGTCGCGGTTCCTTCACCCATGAAGACCTTCTCGCACTCGAATTTCTTGTCGGCCTCGGTCATTTCGTATTTTTCGGTGACCTTCATTGTAGCCATGATTTCGTCTCGTTCCGGATCACGAAGAGCAATCTCATCGCCCTCGTTGATACTGTCAGCATCTTCCTTTGATACAGACATAGTTACTGGAATGGGCCAGAAGGTTCCATCAGCCATCAGAAAGTTTTCGCACACGCCCTTCCAGTCGGCCTTTGTCATAAAGCCATTCAGAGGGCTGAAACCGCCGATGCCCATCATGATCAGGTCGCCCTTCTCACGCGGGGAGATATCAATCTTTTTGAGACCTTCAGCCTTTTTCTTTTCTTCTTCTAATTCAGCTCCTTCAAGCAAGCAGCAGATTAAACCTTTGCCGCCATGAGGTGGAATCAATTTAGACATTTTCTTACTTCTCCTTTCTCAATTGGACTTGTACTTACCATTGACTCAATAGTTCTAGCCTTCATGAAATTCATATTTATGCTTCAGGATATCCTGGGCCTCTCCTCCTTTCCTCTGATTTTTCTATTTCTCAGATTTGTTTTGCTCGAAGAGGTCAAATTGATTTGTTTTGGCAGGGGTTTAACTGGGACCTCTTGAACCAAAAATATCAAAAAGCAAGGCATCTAAGCACCACAAATGTAACGGAAAAATAGAATGTATCTTTTAGTATAACCCCTCCTCTTTGTCAAGGACAAAATTCTTGACTTTTAATACCTTAGTTGCTAATCAGCAGGATGCATTCACCACTTTTTTTTGCCAGCGGTGTTGCCAATTTCTTGTTTTGAAGTTGGCTTTTTTTGTGAAACAAGTTACACTTCCAGCAACCGGTTCAGGGGGTAAGGAATACTGCTGAACGATCACCACTTCCAGAGATCGGACGATGACAATGAAATTAGACGAGCAGATTATAACCAAGGCCATCATAGAGCGGTTCACCCAAAAATGGATCGATCATCTATCCCTTGATGTTGCCATTGTGGGTGGAGGGCCGTCCGGGTTGGTGGCAGCCTATTACCTGGCTAAGAATGCGAAGAAGGTGGCCATTTTTGAGCGTAAGCTGAGCATCGGAGGCGGGATGTGGGGAGGCGGGATGATGTTAAATGAGATTGTGGTTCAGGATGAAGGGAAAAAGGTTCTAGATGAGCTGCACATTTCCACGCACCCCGTTCAAACAGGATACTATACAGCGGATGCCGTAGAGGCCACCACGACCTTAGCCTCCAAGGCCTGCCAGGCGGGGGCAAAGGTCTTCAACCTCATGAGTGTAGAGGACGTGATCATCCGTCAGGCAGATGGCCCGGAATCGGCCAGGGTGGTTGGCCTAGTGGTTAACTGGACGGCCGTTGAAAAGGCCGAGCTTCATGTAGATCCTTTAACCGTCCATGCCCGCTACACCATTGATGCCACGGGGCATGCTACCGAATTGATGCATATCATACAAAAAAAATCCGGATCAAGGCTCTTGACCCAAACAGGGAAGGTGATGGGTGAGAAGTCTCTATGGGCTGAGGTGGCGGAACATTCTACCCTTGAAAACACCCGCGAGGCCTTTCCAGGTGTATATGTGACAGGCATGGCTGCCAACGCCACATTTGGCTCTTACCGGATGGGTCCCATTTTCGGAGGGATGCTCCTTTCCGGCAAAAAGGCCGCGGAACTCATTGTTCAGCGGTTAGAAGACAAGTAATTAAATAGTATAAGAATTTCCTTTTGCTGCCTTGCAGGTATTCGTCAAAGGGTTGCGGTTGCGCAGCTTGTTTAGCGCAAAGCTTCACTTCGTGTCGGTGCTCGGTTTACGTCAAACGGCCCGCCCGGCCCGCCCTGGCGCGACAGAAGCTGGACAATGCCAAGGAGAGAAAAATGCGGTCTGG
>QMMN01000028.1 GCA_003647275.1 Deltaproteobacteria bacterium | reverse complement strand
CGCAGCTCAGTCCGGCGGATCCGGGTTGCCGGGAGAGTCTCGAGCAATAGAGCTCTAGCAACCCCCGATGCGTCGGGGCGACAGGCTCCGGCTCTGGATAGGCCCCCGGCCTTTATACCCAATATGACCCTAGTCATTCTCCCTAAGGAGAAACAGACTCATATATGTGTATGGAAAGAACACGGCCCGCACTGTCATGTTGATCCGGTCACCCGACTGGTAATGCAAACTTTATATGCCCCCGGTGAGGGAATGTATTCTCGGTTAGGCAACAAAGCCAACGGTCGTCCTGTGAAGTCAAAAACCCGATTTCACGGTAATGGATAAGTTTGTCTTTACTTCACTTTTCATATGTGGGCGCTCTGTGAGAGACAAAAACACGTCCCCTACGACAGGAGATAGGTCTTGAAATAATAGAGTGTAGGTACCGCAAAAAGTAAGGCATCGATCCGATCCAGAAGCCCCCCGTGTCCCGGAAGGATCCTCCCGGCATCCTTGAGGCCGACCGAGCGTTTCAACATCGATTCAACCAGATCACCTATCTGCCCCAAGGCCCCCATAACGATCATCAAGACGATCCACAAACCCCAGCCAACCTCAGGAAAGCAGCACTTCTTAAATAACGCACCAACCAAGAGATTGGCCGCCAACCCGCCTGCTGCCCCCTCTATGGTCTTGCCAGGGCTGATGGTCGGCGCAAGCTTGTGCTTGCCAAAAGCATTTCCAACATAATAGGCGGCCGTATCTCCGGCGAATACGACGGCCATGACAAGGAATATCCACGTCATCCCCTGATCCCAATCCCGGATGAGTATCAAATGGCCGAGTAAGAAAGGGATGTAAACAAGGCCCGTCACCTGTTTGTAAAGCATTTCAGACACGGAGGTCTGTGGTTTAAATCGAACCAGGCAAATCACGGCAAAGCCAAGGAAGGCTAAGGCCAGCACAGCAGGGGTTACCCCTGGCCCGTGCACATAGAAACAGGCTATCAGGGCTAAGCCAAAGGCCAAGCCAGCCGCTTTCACGGCCATTGTCTCCCCGGACAGAACCAGGGCGTGGTATTCTAACAAGCCCACGACTGTCGCCAAGCCCACCAACACCGCAAAACAGGTTGGGCCACCCTTTGCGATCAACAAGGCAAGTAAGGGGGCAGTCACCCATGCCGTGAGCCATCGTTTTAAATGCGAAGATTCCATATGAACATAGCACCCTTCGGGTGGACTCCGCCTGGGGCGGACTGGATGCTCGATACTATTGTCTGGGGGACGCTTTTTTGATCTGTTCTCCAGTCATCCCGAACCGACGCTCACGCTTTTGGTAATCATGCAAGATCTGGATCAATTCTCCCCTTCTAAATTCCGGCCAGAGGGTGCTCGTGACAAAAATCTCTGTGTAGGCAATCTGCCAGAGCAAAAAGTTGCTGAGCCGCATCTCACCGCTGGTTCGAATCAGAAGGTCTGGTTCTGGCATTCCCTTGGTATAAAGATAATTCGAAAAAACCTCTTTTGTGATCTCCTCGGGCTGAAGGCGGCCCGCCTGAATTTCGGCTGCAATCTTCTGAGTTGCCGCTACGATCTCATCCCGTCCCCCGTAGCTCAAAGCCAGGTTGAGAATCATCCCATGGTTCTTTCGCGTCATATCCATGACCTCCTGGAGCACCTCCAGAACATCATTCGGGAACTTTTCGATTTGGCCAATTGCATTCAGGCGGATGTTGTTTTCCATCATTTCGGCCAATTCCGACCTCAAAAATTCTTTCAACAAACTCATGAGGGCGGAAATTTCTTTTTGGGGCCGCTGCCAGTTTTCACTTGAAAATGCATAGAGGGTCAGGACCGCTATCCCGATCTCACGGCAAGCTCGTACAATGTCTCGGACCGATTCAGCACCTTCCCGGTGACCTCTGATCCGATTTAAGGAACGCTTTTTGGCCCAGCGGCCATTGCCATCCATGATAATGGCGATATGTCGGGGAAGTAAGTCGAGATCTAAGGAAGGAATATCAGAATTCAAGGATCTCTTTCTCTTTTTTCTGGCAGGTCTGGTCAACTAAGCGGATGTAATCATCTGTGATCTTCTGCACCTTGTCTTGAGCCCTGTAAAACTCATCCTCTGAGATCTCGCCATCCTTCTTCAAGCCTTTGAGAAGCTCATTCGTATCCCGGCGGATGTTCCGGATTGATATCTTGTATTCCTCAGCTATTTTGCGAACTACCTTGACAAGCTCTTTTCGTCGCTCTTCTGTAAGCGGTGGGATAGCAATACGGATGAGCTTTCCGTCGTTCATGGGGGTGAGTCCCAGCTCTGATTTGAGGATTTCCTTTTCAATCTCTCCGATGATCGACTGATCCCAGGGCTGAATAACAATCAGCCTGCTCTCTGGAATAGACAAGGAGGCGACTTGATTTAAGGGTGTAGGTGTCCCGTAATAGTTTACCCTTATGCCGTCAAACAGGGCAAGGGAAGCTCGACCGGTGCGGATCTTGTTAAATTCATTTTTTAACGCCTCAACCGCCTTGCCCATTCTCTCCCCTACATCATCATAGGCTGACTCAATCATCTTCTGATGCCTCCCTTATTCGAGTACCAACATTCTCCCCGCAGACAGCTCGTCTAAGATTCCCTTTTACCCTGATGTTGAACACGATCACCGGAAGCCGGTTATCCATTGCCAGGGAAATGGCAGTGGAATCCATAACCTTCAATTGCCGCTTGAGGATTTCAAGATAGGTCAGGCTCTCCATCATTTTTGCTTTGCAATTCCCCACCGGGTCAGCATCATAAATGCCATCCACCTTGGTGGCCTTCAAGAGCACCTCTGCATGAACTTCCTGAGCCCTCAGGGCTGCAGCCGTATCCGTCGTAAAATAAGGGTTGCCGGTTCCTGCCGCAAAGATCACCGCCCGACCCTTTTCCATATGCCTAATGGCCCGCCTGAGGATATATGGTTCGGCGACAGCACACATCTCGATGGCTGTCTGGACCCGGGTCTGAACACCCCTTTTTTCAAGAGCGTCCTGGAGGGCGATACTATTGATGACGGTGGCTAACATGCCAATGTGGTCTGCCGAGGTACGATCCATGCCGTAAGAACTGGCTGCCACACCGCGAAAGATATTCCCACCGCCAACGACCAGGGCGATCTGGACCCCGAGATCATAAACCGATCGAACCTCGGTGGCAAGATAGTTGATCATCTCAGGGCTTATGCCAAAGCCTTGATCACCCATCAAAGCCTCGCCGCTGAGTTTAACCAAGATCCTTTTGTACTTTGGAGTCGGCATATTGCTATCCGGTCATTGGTCATTCGTGAACGGTCATCGGCGATCACAAATGACTAGAAGCTATTTCAAAACCTTTTGACGACTCATTTTGGCCATTTTTGCGAAAAGTTCTTAGCAAAGCGAAGCGTCAAAAAATTATAACTGTTTGAGGGCGTTAGCCCGAGTCTTACAATTTTAGCGAAGCGAGCTTAGAACTTTCAAAAATGGCTGAACAGACCAAGGAAAAGGGTTTTGAAATAGCTTGTAATGACCTCTACTCTCCTCCCAACTGATAACGGACAAATCGCCTTACAGTGAGGTTCTCACCTGTCTTTGTAATCATATCATGGATCAAGTCATGGATGGTAATATCTGGATCCCTGATATACTGTTGGTCCAAAAGACACGATTCCTCATAGAACTTCTCCATTTTGCCCTGGACGATCTTATCCACGATCTTTTCTGGTTTTCCCATCTCTGCAGCCTGTTCCCTGTAGATCTGTTCTTCACGCCGTACAACTTCCTCAGGGATATCTTCCCTGCGGATGCCAAGGGGTTTGCTTGCTGCAATGTGCATGGCCAGGTTCTTGACAAATGTTTTGAACTCATCGGTCTTGGCCACAAAATCAGTCTCACAGTTCACTTCCACAAGAACACCTATCTTCCCACCCGCGTGGATATATGAATGTATCAAGCCCTCGGAAGTTTCCCGCCCGGCCCGCTTTAAGGCCGTGGCCAGTCCCTTTTTTCGCAGAAAATCGACCGCCTTTTCCATGTCTCCGTCCGCTTCCTTCAGGGCCTCTTTGCAATCCATAACGCCTGCATTTGTCCTTGCGCGCAGTTCCTTAATCATCTGGGTACTAATCTCTCCCATTACAACTCCTCTCGCACTTCATTACCTGCATCTTCATCGGTCTGGTCAGATGCAGGGACTTCTCTTCTAATAACCTCCACAATGGGACCTTCTGAACCATCAGAAATAACGGTCCTTTCGCCTGGCCCGGCCATAACGCCTCGTTCGACATCCCCTGTTTCGACAGCCTCCTTGTCTGCCTCGGCCTGAAGGCGCTCTTCCATACGCTCACGGCCTTTAATGCAGGCATCAGCTATTCGGGAAGTCATGAGTCGGATCGCCCTTATGGCGTCGTCATTGCCCGGGATGATATAATCTATCTCGTCCGGGTTACAGTTGCTATCTACAATGGCCACAATAGGTATGCCGAGCCGTCTTGATTCACGAACGGCAATGTTTTCATTCTTCGGATCCACAATAAATACAGCCCCGGGCAGTCTTTCCATGTCCCGGATCCCACCGAGGTTATTTTCAAGCTTTATCCTTTCTTTCTCCAGCTTCAAAATCTCCTTCTTTGGAAAGCGATTGATGCTCCCATCCGCAAAAATAGCTGTGAGATGCTTGAGCCTCTCGATCCCTTTTTTTATGGTCTGAAAATTTGTGAGCATGCCCCCCAACCAGCGATTGTGCACATAGAACATTTCGCACCGGTTGGCCTCTTCATAGATGGAATCCCGGGCCTGTTTCTTGGTTCCAACAAAGAGAATCGATTCGCCACTGGCAACTGTATCCACAACAAACTCATAGGCTGTTTTGAACATCCTGACCGTCTGCTGAAGATCGATGATATAGATTCCATTGCGGGCACCAAAGATATAAGGTTTCATCTTGGGATTCCACCGTCTGGTCTGGTGGCCAAAATGGACACCAGCCTCCAGTACCTCCTTCATGGTTACGTAAGACATAATCTCCTCCCTTTTTCGGTTATTCCTCCGTCCTTATCCTCCCCCCTCTCCACTTCTCGTGGTCTCAACCTTCGAAGCACCGGAAAGAAGGTCCAAGAACGTGCGAATTTCTAAAAAAGATTCTTAATAACACAGGATTTGTTAACTTGCAACATAATTTTTGACCTGCAGTCTGCGACCGTGGAAGCCGTATTGACAATTCCTTATACCTTGATGTATGAGTTTTAAACTTTTAGATAGACGAACCTTTCGATAACCGCTCAGGTTCCGCTTCAGCTTGGCATATATTGTCTTAGTGAAGCCTCCCCGTGCTTCCGCACGGGGGTCGGCTTCGCGGGCTTACGCACCCGGTAAGGAAGAGAAACATTTCATGATAGCTCCCCTCGACCCCACCCTTCCGGATGGGGGTTCTGCCTGACGGCAGCGCTTTGCGTGGCGGGGAGCAAGCCGGTCAAAGGGGGACTTGCTTTACACTTCTTAGTTGTTGTGCTGTCGGACAGGTTTTATAAATATGGCCAAAAGAGGAGCATATGATGGAACATGGGAAACTTCTAAACGTAGCTATTGTGGGTGGCGGCCCTGGGTGCAAAGCGATTATGGATATGATGTTTGCCGAAAAACTCAGACAGCTTCAGATGAAGCTCGTCGGGGTAGCCTGTACCAATCCCCAGGCTGTGGGTTACCGCTACGCCCAGGAAAAGGGGATTTATACAACAAGGGACTACCGTGATCTGTACAAGCTCAAAGACCTCAATATGATTATCGAACTAACGGGTCGTGAAGAGGTAGCCAATGAAATTTCCCGAACCAAGCCAGACCATATCCGATTGATGGACCATGTGGCTGCCCGTGTGTTCTGGGATGTCTTCCAAATTGAAGAAGAAAAACTTGCTGAGCGCAAGCGCTCAGAGAAAGCAACTAAGCTTGCCTATGCAGAACTCAATCAGATATTCGAGACCGCTGCCGACGGGATGTGTGTGATTGACAAAGACTTCAACGTACTTCGAGTTAATGCGTCGTTTTCGGCTCTGTCAGGCGTAAGCAAGGCCCAGGCAATCGGCAAGAAGTGCCATGAGGTTTTTCGCGGCCCCCTGTGTCATACTCCAAAATGTACCCTGACCCGGATTCTCGGCGGCGAAGAGCGTGTTGAATGTGAGACAGAAAAAGAACGCAAAGACGGCATCAGGATCCCGTGCATTCTTTCGGCGACCCCGTTTCGGGGCTCTGATGGAAAGTTAATTGGCATTGTTGAAGATTTCAAGGACATCACAGACCGCAAGCAGGCGGAAGAGGAACTGGCCGCTGAACGGGAACGCCTTCACGTAACCCTGCGTTCTATTGGTGATGGCGTCATTGCCACCGATCCGGAAGGCAGAATCGTCTTACTCAACAACGTTGCTGAAAAACTGACCGGCTGGACCGAGAAAGAAGCTATCGGTAAACCATTGGGCGAGGTTTTCCATATTATCAACGAGATCACGCGCGAGCGCTGCGTAAATCCTGTTGACAAGGTGATTAAGACCGGGGCCATCGTCGGTCTTGCCAACCATACGGTACTCATAAGCAAGGATGGAACAGAGCGAATTCTTGCAGATAGCGCTGCACCCATCCGAGATGCGAACGATCATGTCATCGGTGTGGTTCTGGTCTTTCAAGACATTACCGAAAAGCGGAAACTTGAAGCCCAACTTCATCAATCACAAAAGCTGGAGGCCATCGGCACCCTGGCAGGTGGCATTGCTCACGACTTTAACAACCTGCTTATGGGTATGCAGGGGCACACCTCTTTGATGTTGCTGGATATCGATTATACCCACCCCCATTTTGAACACCTCAAGGGCATAGAGGATATGGTTAAACGGGGAGCAGATCTGACCACGCAACTTTTAGGGTTTGCCAGGGGCGGCAAGTACGAGGTCACACCCACGGATCTAAACGGGCTCATTGAAAAGAGTGCTGAGATGTTTGGTCGCACCAAAAAGGAGATCAGGATTCACAGAAAGTTTCAGAAAGACACCTGGACGGTAGAGGTCGACCGGACACAAATCGAGCAGGTGCTGTTAAACCTTTATGTCAATGCCTGGCAGGCTATGCCGCGCGGGGGAGACCTCTATATTGAAACAAGCAATGTTGTGCTTGACGAAAAATATACCAAGTCTTTTGGCGTAAGGCCTGGCAACTATGTAAAGATATCCATGACAGACACGGGACTTGGCATGGATCAAGCAACCCAACAAAGAATATTCGACCCATTCTTTACCACCAAAGAGATGGGAAGGGGGACGGGTCTGGGCCTTGCCTCTGTTTACGGCATTATCCAAAATCATGATGGTATCATCAACGTTTACAGTGAAAAGGATAAGGGAACCACCTTTAACATTTACCTGCCGGCTTCAGAAAAGGAGGTAGCAATCATAGAAAAGGAGCCAACTGACGAGATCTTGAAGGGTACAGAAATCGTTCTTCTTGTGGACGATGAGGATATGATTATTGATGTTGGAGAGGAGATTCTGAAGGAACTGGGCTACAGGGTGTTGCTGGCCAGAAGCGGCAAAGAAGCAATCGAGGTCTATGAGAAAAATAAGGATAACATTGACATGGTCATCCTCGACATGATCATGCCGGACACGGGGGGAGGTGAGGTCTACGATCGGATGAAGGGGATCAACCCAAATGTCAAGGTGCTCCTTTCGAGTGGATACAGCGTAGAGGGCCAGGCAACCGAGATATTGGAGCGTGGTTGTGACGGCTTTATTCAGAAGCCATTCAACATAAGACAGCTATCTGAGAAAATAAGGGACGTTCTGGACAGCAAATAAAATCGCTATGCAATTTTATATAACGCGGCTCTGCTGCTTAAAAAAAGGAAATTCCTATACGATGAACTTAGCGCCTTCCAGGCGGACCAAATGACTTACAAGCATATTTATTAGATTAAGTAATCCCCTGATTCCTCAATTTCGGCTTGACTGCCCATTGGCCCTTGCCTGCACGACCCGGTCGTGACCACGGTAGTCCTTGATGACGGCCCAATCACTATAGGCTTTGGACCCTGCAATCAGCTTTTCTACCGCAGCCCATTGATTGTAACCAATCTCAAAAAAGAGCCATCCCCCCGGAACCAGATGCTCTGAGGCTTTTTCGATGATGAGTCTAATTGACTCCAACCCGTCCGGGCCCCCATCAAGGGCTTCCCGAGGCTCATATCGGGTAATTTCCGGAGGAAGCGCCTTAAACTCATGATGCGAAATATAGGGGGGATTCGAAACGATAAGACTAAAATAGCGTCCTCGGTTACGCACTGGATCGAACCAGTTGCCTTGTAAAAATCTAATGGCCCTGTCGAGTTCGTGTATTCGGGCGTTATTCTGGGCCACGGCCAGGGCCTTTTCCGAACGCTCAACAGCATAAAAGCTGTGGCCTGGCCGTTCCGAAGCCATGGCAAGGACAATAGCCCCTGAACCAGTCCCAAGGTCCAGGATTCTCAAAGGCGCTGTTCCTGGTTCCGGTGGTATGATCGTGATCGCTGCCTCCACCAGGATCTCGGTCTCAGGCCGTGGGATCAGGACATCACGTGTCACACTCAACTCCATAGACCAGAACTCCTTTTTTTCAACAATATAGGCAACGGGCTCTCTTTGAATACGCCTTTGGATGAATCCTTTGAAGACCTCAAGCTCGTGGGATTCCAAGGGTCGATCATACTGGACATAGAGATCTATCCGCCCAATACCCAAGGTATGAGCCAAAAGGATTTCGGCATCGGCCCGGGGCTGTTCAATATGGTGGGATTTGAAATGCGCCGTCGTCCACTGCAGGAGCTTCAGAATGGTCCAAGTCTCAGGCAGCATCCCTCGATTCTGCCTCGGCATGCTGAATGGCAAGGGCCTGATGGTGGGTTATAAGAGCATCGATGATCTCTCCAAGATCACCTTCGAGAATATCTTCCAGTTTATATAGGGTTAGCCCAATACGGTGGTCTGTGACACGGCCCTGCGGAAAGTTGTATGTCCTGATCCGCTCGCTACGGTCACCGCTTCCTACTTGATTCTTGCGATCTGCAGAGATTTTTTCGTTCTGCTCGGAAATCATTTTATCATATAAACGGGCACGCAGGACCTTCATCGCCTTGGTCTTATTCTTGTGTTGCGACTTTTCATCCTGACAGCTCACCACCAATCCGGTAGGAAGATGGGTGATGCGTACAGCCGAGTCCGTTGTGTTAACGCTTTGCCCCCCAGGACCTGTGGAGCGAAACACATCGACTCGGATATCGTCCGGATCGATCTTCACGTCCACCTCCTCTGCCTCAGGCAACACAGCTACAGTCACAGCCGAGGTGTGGATCCTGCCTTGTGATTCGGTGACCGGCACCCGCTGGACCCTGTGGATGCCGCTTTCATATTTGAGACGACTGTAAGCCCCTTTGCCCTGCACCAAGACAATAATCTCCTTGAGGCCGCCGACACCCGTCACATGCTTGCTCAAGACCTCCACCTTCCAACCAAGATGCTCGGCGTACTTGCTGTACATCTTAAACAGATCTGCTGCAAAGAGCCCGGCCTCTTCACCACCGGCGCCCGCCCGGATCTCAAGCACGATATTCTTCTCATCGTTCGGATCCTTTGGTATGAGGAGCAACTTTAACTCCCGCTCTAGCGCTTCCTGGCGCTCAGTCAAAGTCTGGATATCTTCCCTTGCCAGTTCCTTAATCTCCTCATCACCGTCCTCGAGAAGATCCTTGGACTCTCTGATATCCTTTGTGACCTGTTTGTACTCACGAAAGACAGAAACGATTTTACTCAACTCCGCATGTTCTCTGGTATATTGCCGGTAGGTCTCTTGATCTCTTATGACTTGGGGGTCACTGAGGAGCTTTTCGAGGTTGATAAAACGTTCCTCTACACCTTTCAGATTATCAAACATCTATATTTGCCTCACTTTTTAGCGTTGTCCCCCTCACGTTAGGCCCCTTCTGTCTGGCTGTGAACATGCAAGGCCCTGTTCAAAGCCGCAAGGGCCACTTCAAGTTGCTCTTCCGTAGGTTCACGGGTCGTTAACTTTTGCATCCACAAACCCGGCAAAACGGCCAAACGAATCAGGCCCCGTTCCATGTTCCTGCTGCTAAACCTGATCACTTCATAGGCCAAACCAGCAATGGGAAACATGAACAATATTTTCATGACAATTGCAATCATCTGGTTCATGATACCAGGCACATCGTGCAACGTCGGCAAAAATGGAAACACAATCGAAAAGAAAAAGATGCTTATAAGAAGCACAACCAATATGAAGGCAGTGCCACACCTGGGGTGGAGGGTTGAAAACTTCTTGGCGTTCTCAACAGTCAGGGCCTCCCCTGCCTCATAGGTATAAACCGACTTATGCTCTGCGCCATGGTATTCAAAGATTCGCCTAATCTCCTTGAAAAGCGAGATGAGCCAGACGTAGCCAAGAAAAATGATGATCTTTACACCTCCATCGATAACATGAAAAAGGAAGTGCTGAATCCCCAGCTTGATACCGAATAAACGGCCGACAAGACCACTGATCACATGAGGCAAAACCACAAATAGGCCGATCCCCGCCCCGAATGCCAGAAGGACAGTGAAGAACATGTCCCATTCTCCCACGGATTCTTCCTGTTCCTCTAAGGCCTGATTGGCTGAAAAGGTCAGTGCCTGGATGCCATGGATCAGGGCTTCCATAAGGATCAGGCTCCCTCTAACAAAAGGCCATTTAAGAAATGGCCATCGCTCGGACAAGGAACGCCATCTATCCTCTTTGACCAAGATCTCTCCATTTGGGCGTCGCACGGCTATAGCCATAGACTTTGAAGCCCTCATCATGACTCCCTCAATGACCGCCTGCCCGCCCACATGGATGTCGCCCTGTTTTGTCTTGAACACCTTTTGGATAAATTAGCGCAAGTCGAAAACTGGAGATGTTAAGTGGATACAGATTTTCCGTTGCTGCTGTTCCGGGCTTCAAACTCAGCATATTTCCTGCGGAATCGCTCAATACGTCCGGCCGTATCTATCAGTTTCTGTTTGCCCGTAAAAAAGGGATGACACTTGGAGCAAATTTCAACCCGGATATCTTTTTTGGTAGACCCTACCTCAACCACATTACCGCACGCACACCGAATCGTGGTTTGAAAATACTCTGGATGTATGTCCTTCTTCATGTCCGGCCTCCAGATCGTCATTCGTTATTTGAAAATTATTTTCGTAAAGCGGGGAATGGGTGCCCTTGATCAACCTTAGTTCACTTTAGGCACTTTCACACTCTTTTTCATGATTAAGAAACTAACTGTTCATGGATTCCAAAAAGTCTTTATTATCTTTGGTCCCTTTCATTTTTTCAAGTAAAAATTCCATACTGTCTAACGGATTCAAGGACGCAAGCAGTTTTCTCAAGATCCAAACCCGATTCAAAACCGCCGGCTCCAAGAGGAGCTCCTCTTTCCGAGTTCCCGACCGGTTGATATCAATGGCAGGGAAGACACGTTTATCTGACAGCTTTCGGTCCAACTGCAACTCTAAGTTACCGGTCCCCTTGAACTCTTCAAAGATGACTTCGTCCATTCGACTTCCGGTGTCAATCAGGGCTGTGGCAATGATCGTAAGACTCCCGCCCTCTTCAACATTACGGGCAGCGCCAAAAAAGCGTTTCGGACGATGCAGCGCATTGGAATCGACCCCGCCAGAGAGTATCTTACCACTTGGAGGTACCACTGTATTGTAAGCACGGGCAAGGCGCGTAATACTGTCTAAGAGAATAATCACATCCCGTTGATGTTCCACCAAGCGTTTGGCCTTCTCAAGCACCATTTCCGCCACCTGGACATGCCGCTGTGGGGGTTCATCAAAGGTAGAGCTGATCACCTCAGCTTTCACCGAACGCTCCATGTCGGTCACCTCTTCTGGTCGCTCGTCAATGAGTAAAACGATCAGCACAATATCTTTGTGGTTGGCATTAATGCTATTGGCGATGTCTTGAAGTAACATGGTTTTGCCTGTTCGCGGAGCTGAGACAATCAGGCCCCTCTGGCCAAACCCAATGGGTGTCAACAGGTCCATGATCCGCACGCAATAGTTGTCTGGCTCCCTTTCAAGGATGATCCTCCGCTGTGGATAAAGGGGCGTTAAATTATCAAAGAGTATCTTGTCCCGCGATTTTTCAGGGTCCTCATAGTTTACTGCCTCCACCTTCAGCAGAGCAAAATACCGCTCGCCCTCCTTGGGCGGCCGAATCTGCCCTGACACTGTGTCACCCGTGCGAAGGCTAAAACGCCGGATCTGGGAAGGTGAAACGTAAATGTCATCAGGACCCGGCAGATAGCTGTAATCAGGCGCCCTCAGAAAGCCGAAGCCATCTGGTAGTATTTCAAGGACGCCCTCACCATAAATGAGGCCATTCTTCTCTGTCTGGGCCTGCAGAAGTGCAAAAATCAACTCCTGTTTTCGCATACCTGAGGCACCTTCGATACGAAATTCTCTGGCCATTCTCGTTAGTTCGCCTACTTTTTTGGCTTTTAGCTCTCCTAAGTTCATTGGATCATCTTCCTTTGAATCGTCTACAAGGACATTAAAACGGTAGCTCTCGTGCCCGAATGGATGAAATGATCAAAACCAATCAGACCCGTATGGCGTCAGGACACTTAAAGTTGGCTGGTTCCTCTTATTGAAAATAACGGGGATAAGTGGTAGTGTCTTTCAGCTTGTGATCTATTTATGAAGAAGTTATTGGATGCTTCCTCTAGGCGCTCCTAGGCAGGTCAACTTTGTATTGACTTTATAACACATTCTCCAATGTGTCAAGACTTTTCAAGAGCTTTTCGTTATTTTCCTGAATATTCCCCTGACGGCAACCTCCACTTCCTTGAATGGCCCCCGGTTTTCCACGATGTAGTCAGCATATGGTCGTTTCTTTTCGGCTGCCATCTGGATGCCCAATAATGCCTGAGCCTCCGCAGCAGATGAGCCGTCACGGTCCATCAATCGCCTTTTTTGGAGATCTGAATCGGCTTCAACCAGCACCACTACGTCAAACCGGTCTTGACCTCCGACCTCAAAGAGAAGAGGGACCTCCGCCACAACAATAGCGTTTTCGTCACGAGATTGGATGGCAGCCACCTTCTCCTCAAAAAGGCTGAAGATCTCTGGATGGGTTAGTCGCTCCAGAACCTTGCGGGCCTGGGCATCTCTTGTAATGATCCCTCTGAGCTTCCTTCGATCCAGACTGCCATCAGCAGTCAGGATACCTTCGCCGAAGTGGTTCACAATGGACTCAAGCACGGGTGAATCACGCTGGACAACCTCACGGGCCAAGTCATCGAAGCTGATCACATGGGCGCCCAGTCGTCTAAAGTATTCGCAGACCACCGTCTTGCCCGAAGCTGCCCCGCCAGTCACTGCAACCTTCAGCATCTCTTCCTATCGAAATCGTTCAAGGGGATAAGGGTTCATTGTTACCAGGTTGTTGCTCAAACAGCCGTACACCTGGCATGAGGAGAGCAAACACCCAAAAGGGCTGAAACTTGACCGGCCCGTTTCCCGCCATGCGAAGCGCTGCCAAAAGGCAGCTCCCCGCCTTGTAGGCGGGGAGCTTCAATTGTCGCGATTTGGGTAACAGCCTGTTACTTCCTGTTTTCAGGCCTCAGAGCCCGGACTGCCGCACCGGCTTGCCACATCTCTGAGTTTTTCATTTCATCCAATTCTTTTCTGAGCCGCTCACCGTAATCCGGGGCACTATTGGCTTCCAGCACAATCCTGGTCTCTTCTCCGGAGACCACGCGCTCGTAAAGCTCCTCAAAAACTGGCGTGACTGCATCCCGGAATTTGTGCCTCCAATCCAGGGCCCCCCTTTGGGCCGTCGTGCTGCAGTTAGCATACATCCAGTCCATCCCCTTTTCAGCCACAAGGCGAATAAGACTCTGGGTCAGTTCTTCCACTGTTTCATTAAATGCCTCACTGGGACTGTGTCCATGTTTGCGCAGCACATTGTACTGGGCCTCAAAGACGCCCTCCAAACAGCCCATGAGCACACCTCGTTCTCCAGTAAGATCACTGTGGACCTCTTTTTCAAAGGTGGTGGGGAAAAGGTACCCAGAGCCAATCGCTATACCCAAGGCAAGGGTCCTGTCTTTTGCCCGGCCCGTAAAATCCTGAAAAACGGCATAGCTTGCGTTGATGCCGCTTCCGTCCAAGAAATTTAGTCTCACGTTTCTGCCTGACCCTTTTGGGGCAACCAGAATCACATCGATATTAGCAGGTGGAACAACGCCGGTCTGATCACTGTAAACAATGGAAAAACCATGTGAAAAATAAAGGGCATCCCCCTCCTTTAGGCATGGCTTGATCCTTGGCCACGCCGCCACCTGGCCTGCATCCGATATCAGATATTGAATGATAGTCGCCTTTTCAGCCGCCTCTTCCAGTGAGAAAAGGGTCTGGTCTGGCACAAAACCGTCTTGGATCGCCTTTTCCCAGCGCTGGCTCCCTTTGCGCTGGCCTACAATGACCGAAATCCCATTATCTCTCATATTCAAGGCCTGTGCAGGGCCCTGCACGCCGTAGCCAAGCACGGCCACCGTCTCATGGGCCAGGATTTCTTTGGCCTTCTCCAGAGGGAATTCTTCCGCAGTCACCACGTCTTCCCAGACACCACCAAAATTGATCTTTGCCATAACAGTTCTCCTTTCACGATCCACAATTACGATATGGATGGAAGCTAACTGCCCCTGTATTTCTTTTCACGGCCCAGGGCTATAGCCCCTGTACGGGCAATCTCCTTGACCCCCATAGGCTTCAGGAGGCTCAAGATGGCCTTGAGTTTCTCATCTGTGCCGGTCACCTCAATGGTGTAATGCGCCGGGCCCACATCAACCACCTTGCACCTGAATATGTCGACAATTCTCAAGATCTCTGCCCTGTAGTCGGCCTCGGCCTTCACTTTGATCAGGGCCATTTCTCGCTCCACATGTTCGGTTCCGGTCAAGTCATGTACTTTGATAACATTGATCAGTTTGTTGAGCTGTTTTTTGATCTGTTCAGCAATGGCATCATCTCCCCGCGTGACCAGGGTTATGCGGGAAATGGCAGGATCTAAGGTCTCTGCCACACAAAGGCTCTCTATGTTAAAACCCCGGCCACTGAACAGGCCTGCCACCCGGGAAAGGACCCCCGGCTCATTGTCCACCAGCAACGATATTGTATGTTTTCTCGCTGTCATCTCTAAATGTTACCCTCCCCTTCTACACCAGAAGCATCTCCGTAATGGGTGCCCCTGCGGGCACCATGGGGTACACACATTCTTCACGCTCCACCCAAAAATCCATGATGGTCGTGCCTGGCACCTTTAGCCCTTCCTTAAGTACTGACTCAACCTCCTCTGGTTTTGTCGCCCTGAGTCCGACAGCCCCATAAGACTCGGCAAGCCTCACAAAATCAGGCGCGTGCTCCATGTCCGTGGATGCATATCGTCTCTCGTAAAAGAGCTCTTGCCACTGTCGCACCATACCCAGATACCTGTTATTCAGAATGACCACCTTGACCGGCAACTTGTATTGGACAGCTGTAGCCAATTCCTGAATGTTCATTTGAATGCTGCCATCTCCAGCCACGTCCACAACCAGTTTATCTGGGCAAGCCATCTGCGCTCCAATGGCAGCAGGCAGACCAAAGCCCATACACCCGAGCCCACCAGAGGTAATGAAAGAGTTGGGGCGATCAAAGTGGTAATACTGGGCGGCCCACATCTGGTTTTGTCCCACCTCGGTGGTAATGATGGCTTTGCCCTTTGTGAGTTCGTACAGTTTTTCAATGACATATTGGGGTTTGATAACATCTTTTTGCTTATATCCTAATGGCCTGGTACTTTTCCATTTTTCTATCTGGTCAAGCCAGGGTTTGCGGCTTTTCTTGGTAATCTTTACCTTCTCCTCGTTAAGGAGGTTGTTAAGCTCCCTTAAGGCGATCTTGCAATCACCCACGATGGGAACTGTCACCGGAATATTCTTACTAATAGAAGTCGGGTCGATGTCAATATGGATGATCTTGGCATTGGGTGCAAATGCTTCAACCTTGCCCGTCACCCGATCATCAAAACGCACACCAATGCCGATTAAGAGGTCACATGCCCCGATCGACATATTGGCCCGGTAAGTACCATGCATCCCGGGCATCCCAAGCCAGAGGGGATCGGTTCCGGGAAAACCGCCAAGGCCCATCAGAGACGCTGTGACCGGAGCGTGCAACTTCCTGGCAAATGCGGTTAATTCCTTGGATGCCCCTGAGAGAATTACGCCACCTCCAGAAAAAATAACCGGTCTTTCGGCTTCTTTAATAAGCGCCACTGCCCGGCGCAATTGTTTCATATGGGGTTTATATGTGGGGTTGTAGGAGGGCATCCGGGGTTCTGGTAGGGGCTTGTACCTTGCTTTACCTTGGACGACATCCTTGGGAAGATCCACCAGTACCGGACCTGGACGGCCTGATCGGGCAATATGGAAGGCCTCCTTTAACACCCTGGCGAGGTCGTCTACATGTTTCACAAGATAGTTGTGTTTCGTGCAAGGACGAGTGATTCCCACGATATCGACTTCCTGGAATGCATCATTTCCAATGAGCTTAGTGGGCACTTGGCCTGTCAGCACAACCACCGGGATGGAGTCCATATAGGCAGAGGCAAGCCCGCTAACGGTGTTGGTTGCCCCAGGGCCGGAGGTGACCAGACAAACACCCACACTCCTCTTTGCCCGTGCGTAGCCGTCTGCCGCATGCACGGCCCCCTGTTCATGGCGCACCAGGACGTGTTGGATGTCTGTCCTGTTCAGTTCGTCATAAATATCAATAACAGCACCACCCGGGAAACCAAAGATGGTTTTAACACCCTCTTCCTTTAAGACGGCCATGATGATTTGTGCTCCTGTCAGTGTTCTCAATGTATCTCCTCCCAATTCTGTTTGTTGTGTTTAAGGAGCAAAGCGCATAGCGCACGGCGCATGGCGTTTTTATCCTTTGCCCTCTTCGCTTTGCGCTCTGCCCTTTGTGCTCACTTCACCACAGCCCCTTCGCCACCTGAAGATACTGCTCGAGCATATCGCTGCATATACCCTGTGGATATCTTGGGTTGAGGAGGACGCCATTTTGAAAGCCTTATGTCAATTTCCTTTTCCGGCACCTTTAAGGTGATGCGCCGGTTGGGAATATCGATGGCGATCCTGTCCCCATCTTCAACAATGGCAATCGGCCCACCCTCCATGGCCTCGGGCGAGATATGTCCTATGGCAGCCCCCCGGGTTCCCCCGGAAAACCTGCCGTCTGTAATGAGCGCCACGTCAGCATCAAGGCCCATGCCGGCGATGGCCGAAGTGGGGACCAGCATCTCCCGCATCCCTGGTCCGCCTTTGGGCCCCTCATAGCGAATAATCACCACGTCCCCCTTTTTTATCTTGCCTGCCAAGATGGCCGAGGTGGCATCTTCTTCGCTGTCAAATACCCGGGCCGGGCCTTCGTGGCGCAGCATGCGCCGCACCACGGCCGATTGCTTCACGACACATCCTGAAGGGGCCAGGTTACCGAACAGTATGGCAAGGCCTCCTTGCTTATGGTACGGTCTTTCCAGCGGACGAATGACGCTTTTATCGCTGATCCGGCTGTCTTTAATGTTCTCTTTGACCGATCTGCCTGTGACCGTGAGGCAATCGGTATGGATCAGCCCTTTTCGGGAAAGTTCTTTCATGACTGCACTCACACCGCCTGCCCGATCGAGATCCTCTATGTGATGTCTTCCTGCCGGACTCAGATTACAGAGGTGAGGTGTCTTCTCATTCACACGATTGAAGGTATCAAGATCGAGCCTGATGCCGGCCTCCCGCGCAATGGCCATCAAATGCAGGACTGTGTTGGTGGAACACCCCAGCGCCATGTCCACTGCCATGGCATTTTCAAAGGCCTTCTCCGTCATGATTTTTTTGGGCGTTGTTCTCTTTTTCAGGAGCATCATGATCTTCATCCCCGCCTCTTTGGCCAGGCGTGTGCGAGCGGCCATGACCGCAGGGATGGTACCGTTGCCAGGAAGACCCATACCCATGGCTTCGGTCAGACAATTCATGGAATTGGCCGTGAACATGCCAGCACAAGAGCCGCAAGTAGGGCATGCCCTGTCTTCAATATCCGCCAGTTCCGTTTTACTCATCTTGCCTGATTTGACAGCGCCCACCCCTTCAAACACACTCACAAGGTCTATCTTTTTCTCGTCATGGATACCAGCCAGCATGGGGCCGCCGCTAACGATAATGGTGGGCAGGTTCAACCGGGCTGCAGCCATCAGCATGCCAGGCACAATCTTATCACAGTTGGTGACCATCACCATGGCATCAAAGGCATGGGCAACAGCCATCACCTCAATGGAGTCCGCAATCAGTTCCCGGCTTGCCAGTGAGTACTTCATCCCTATATGGTTCATGGCTATCCCATCGCAAACGCCAATGGTGCCAAAGGCGATGGGTGTACCGCCCCCTATGCGGATGCCGGCCTTCACTGCACTAACGATTCGGTCCAGTTCCACGTGACCCGGTATGATATCGTTGGCCGAATTAGCAATCCCCACCAGTGGGCGGCGCAGTTCTTCATCCGTATATCCCATGGCCTTAAAGAGGGAACGATGGGGAGCACGCTCAATACCAGACTTTACGCTATCGCTTTTCATCTATATCCTCCAAGTTCGTTATTGGTGAATCGTTATTCGGAAACCGTCTGGCGCAGCTCGTTACGTGCCACGTTTGACGTCCAACGGTCGCCGAAACGAGCTGCGATGCACGATTGAGCGCAGAACTTCACTTCGTGTCCAACTCAGATGTGTGAAAGTTTGTACTGAAAGCTGTCCTCTAGAGCCTGCCAGCTTGCCTCAATAATATCTGTAGAAACCCCAATGGTACTCCACACGCGTTTTTGGTCGCGGGAATCGATAAAAACCTTCACCCGGGCCGATGTTCCCTCACGACCCTCAATGACTCGCACTTTAAAATCGACAAGGTGCATCTTTTCCAAGTCCACCATGAAAAACTTGTTCAGAGCCTTTCTCAAGGCATTATCCAGGGCGCTTACCGGGCCATTCCCCTCTGCCGCAGTAATCTCTTGTTGATCGCCTACGGAAATCTTGATGGTGGCATATGCCCTGCATGGAAGGTTCTTATCCTTTTCAATGGCCACCCGGAACGATTCCAGTTCAAACAGTGGCTTGAATTGCCCGGTAAGTCTTCTCAACAGGAGTTCAAAAGAGCCTTCCGCTGCATCAAACTGATACCCTTCATGCTCCAATCGCTTTATCTCTTTGGCGATTTTCCGACTGTCAAATCCATTCCCTCCCAGCTCGATTCCCAGTTCCCTGGCCTTGTAATCCACATTGCTCTTGCCAGAAAGATCCGAGATAAGGACGCGACGCTCATTTCCGATGGCTTCTGGTTCCATGTGTTCGTAGGCCCTTGGCGTCTTCATGATGGCATTGACATGGATCCCTCCCTTGTGAGCAAAGGCGCTTGTTCCCACAAAAGGGCGTCCATTAAACGGTGTCATGTTGGCCACCTCGCTGACGTAGCGCGACAGCTCCGTGATACGGCGGAGATTCTCGTCTGTCATACATGACAGTCCCATTTTAAGTTGGAGGTTAGGAACGACAGAGGTCAAATCAGCGTTGCCACATCGCTCTCCATACCCATTGACAGTGCCTTGAACCATGACAGCGCCAGCACGAACCGCCACCAGGGTGTTCGCCACCGCAAGGCCACAGTCGTTGTGGGCATGAATTCCGACCTTTACCGGAATACGCGGACATATCTTTTCCATGATCTCCTGTATTTCAAAAGGGAGGGTCCCTCCATTTGTATCACACAGGACGATCACGTGGGCCCCACCTGAAACGGCAGCCTCTATTGTTTTCATGGCATAGTCTGGATTGTTCTTGTAGCCATCAAAGAAGTGTTCTGCATCATAGATCACTTCTCGGTCGTGAGACCGGAGGTAGGCCATACTGTCGTAAATCATGGCCAGATTTTCTTTCAAGGTAGTGCCAATGACCTCCTTTACATGAAGATCCCAGCTCTTGCCAACAATGGCCACAGCAGGGGTTTCTGACTGCAGGAGTGCCTTTAGGTTTTCATCTTGCTCGCAGGAAGTATTCGGCTTTCTCGTGCTTCCAAAGGCTGTAAGGCGAGCTTGCTTGAAAGGGACCTGCTTGGCCAGTTCAAAAAAGTGAATATCCTTCGGATTGGAACCAGGCCACCCCCCCTCAATGTAATGTATACCCAAAGCATCGAGTCTTTGAGCGACCCGGAGTTTGTCTTCAGCCGAAAAATTGATCTTTTCTCCCTGCGAACCGTCTCTGAGTGTGGTATCATAGACCAAGATCGATTCCATAGCGCCAATCTCCAAACAAAGAGTGCTGTTCAAAAAAACAAAAATATTCGTATTCTTTTATGGCAAAAAAAAATCCGTTATCAGGATGCCTGGTAACGGATCTTTGAGCGGGTGTATGTCCAACAACCTAAGCCATTACCAAGCCTCCAGCCGGTAGCAGGGATATAATAATCCCTACTATTACAACAATAATCTCCATGCTGCTTGTAATGGCCTGAGGTCTCATCATAAAAAAAATCTGAATAGGTGATAAAGTACGATCTAAATTAACAAAACGCCAATACCTTGTCAACATTTTTCTTAAGCATTGCCAATCTAAAATCCATACCACCGCTCATCTATGATTGAAGCTCCCTGCCGCCCGCGAAGCACTGCCGTCAGGCAGAACCTGCAGGGAATGCGCTTGCTTTTTCAGTTCACTCCGTTATCTTGATAATAGCCAAGGGTGATGGTGTGTTTTTGACATGGTTCCTCAGTGGTCTTGTGGCTGACAATTAAATTCGTAAAAAGGAAGATATAGAGCAAGAAAACGGCAGCCACCACCCCGATCAAAATGATACGCTTTCGAACGGGATGTTCTTTTATCAACGGAGGGATATCCTCGTAGGCCGGCTTGCGCCTGTCCCCTTTCCTCCTGTCCACAAACTCGGGGTAAGCTGTGCTTCGGTAACGAGGATCAATGTATTTTCGCCGCTCTTTACCGCTTCGCCTCTCCTTAAAAACGCCAACGAGGGCCATAAGTTTCCTTTGTCAGCTAGCCCCGTGCATTGATAGGCTCTGCCAGTTTGCCTGAATATCGAACAAAACGAGCAAGCAAAGAGGGGCTAGTATATACGGGTGTGTTTTTAAGAATACTACTGACGTGCCTCAATTGTTGGCTATGTAGAAATCTGTAAATTAACAGAGGGTACAATGTCCCCTCTGCAGCAGGCTGCTCTATGCGTTTAATCTAAAAAAGCGACAAAAGAATCCTGTCATACCCACAAAGAAGCTTTGGAAAATAAAAAAGCCCTCCTTGTTTCGAAGGCTAAACCCGGACCTTCCCTCCCCACCCCCTGTCTCCTCAAGGATGGCGGGGACGACGAGACTCGAACTCGCGACCTCCGGCGTGACAGGCCGGCGTTCTAACCAAACTGAACTACGCCCCCGGGAAAAGGTTGATGGATTCCTGGAGTTCATTGGGTTTAACAGGTTAATGGCGCTTAATCCCATAAGCCATAAAAACCCAACAAACCCTATAAACCAAAAACTGGTAGGCGGAACAGGGCTTGAACCTGTGACCCCCGGCTTGTAAGGCCGATGCTCTCCCAACTGAGCTACCCGCCCTCAAAATCGTTATGTGGAATCGTAGTAAGCCTGTCATCCCATGTCAAGCAAAATGCCCGTCAGGCTCAGTTTACTTGAAGGGGTGGTCTTATGGCTTCTTCTTGCTTGGGAATCAATTCTGGAGGAATGACCTCATCCTGTTGTTCTTTAAAAAGCGTCTCGCCCTGCGGCAAAATGATGGCCCGAGAAAGCACCTCATCCATATGGCTTGCTGGGATGACCTCGATCTGTTTTAGGATCTTTGCCGGAATTTCTTTCAAATCCTTACTGTTTTCGTCAGGGACAATCACCTGAGATATCCCACCGCGGTGGGCCGCAAGGATTTTTTCTTTTAACCCCCCAATGGGCAGGATACGCCCCCGAAGGGTAATTTCTCCGGTCATGGCCAGATCACGGCGGACTGGCCTTTTGATCAGCGCAGATACAATGGACGTTGCCATGGTTATGCCTGCCGACGGCCCATCCTTTGGTGTGGCCCCTTCAGGTATGTGTACATGGATATCTATACTTCTATAAAAATGTTTCTTAAGGCCAAGCCTTTCCGCCCTGGACCGAACATAGCTCAAAGCTGCCTTGGCAGATTCCTGCATAACTTCCCCCAGCTTTCCCGTTACTGTAAGCTTTCCCTTACCAGGCATGACGACCGTCTCGATGGCCAGCAACTCTCCACCCACGTGGGTCCACGCCATACCCGTTGCCAGGCCGATCTCGTCCTGTTCTTCAACCTGCCCATACCGAAAGCGAGGTACACCCAAGTATTTTTGTACGGACTGGCCCGTTATTTTAATATGCTTTTTGCCTTCATCTTTCGCGACCTCACGGGCCACCTTCCGGCAGATAGAGGCAATTTCACGTTCCAGATTTCGCACGCCTGCCTCGCGGGTATAATGGCGGATGATCATCTGAATAGCCATCTTGGTAAACTGGATGTTTTCTTTGGATAATCCATTCATTTCGGTCTGTTTGGGCACCAAAAAATCCTTAGCTATCTGAAGCTTATCATACTCAGTGTATCCAGGTAGTCGAATAATCTCCATACGGTCTTGGAGGGGGAGTGGAATGCCATGCAGGTTATTGGCCGTGGTAATGAAAAGAATCTCCGAAAGATCATAGTCTACATCCAGATAGTGGTCATTAAACGCAAAATTTTGTTCAGGATCCAGGACTTCGAGCAAGGCCGCTGAGGGGTCGCCCCGAAAATCTACGCTCATCTTGTCCACCTCGTCCAGACAAAAAACAGGATTATTCACTTTGGCCTTTTTAAGGGATTGAATGATCTTACCAGGCATCGCCCCGATATAGGTACGTCGATGTCCCCGGATCTCGGCCTCATCCCTGACCCCTCCCAGGGAAAGCCGGACAAATACTCGCCCAGTGGCCCGCGCCACTGATTTGGCCAAAGAGGTCTTTCCAACCCCAGGCGGACCCACAAAACACAGGATCGGGCCTCGCATCTTCCTGACCAGTTTTTGTACAGCCAGATACTCTAAGATACGCTCTTTGGGCTTTTCCAGGCCATAGTGGTCCTCTTCCAGGATGGCTTCCGCCTTCTCAATATCCGTCTGAAGCTTGCTTCGCTCAAACCAGGGAACATTGATGAGCCATTCAATGTAATTTCGAACCACGGTCCCTTCTGCCGACATGGGAGCCATAAGTTTAAGTTTCTTGAATTCTTGTCTGGCCTTTGCAGCCGCTTCCTTAGACATTCGTTTCCGTTTGATGCGGCTCTCCAGCTCGCTCAGTTCACTCTTGTAATCATCCTTGGTCCCCATCTCCTTCTGTATGGCGCGCATCTGTTCAGTCAGATAATAGTCCCTCTGGGTCTTTTCCATCTGCTTCTTTACCCGATTCTTGATGCTTTGCTCCATCTTGTAGATTTCAACCTCGGCTTGCATCAAACGGAAAAGGAGGGTCATGCGCTCCATCGGCGGGACAGTCTCCAGCAGTTGTTGCTTATCCTGGATCTTGAAATTGAAATGGGCCGCTACCGTGTCAGCCAGTTGCGACACGTCACCTATAGCCGATATGTTATTTATGAGATCCTTTGAAATGTTCTTGTTAATCTTGGCGTATTGCTCAAACATCTCCACAACCGTTCGGTTGACGGCCTCACTTTCCATCTGTGTGACTTCGGGCTCGGTAATTGGCTCAATTTCCACCAGAATATATTTTTCTTTATCGCTAAAGCGGGTTATGCGGGCCCGTTTCTTACCTTCGACCAGTGCCTTAACCGTTCCGTCCGGAAGCCGCAGCAGTTGGAGTACCGTCCCAATCGTGCCTACTGCGTACATGTCCTTTTCACCGGGCGAGTCTATGCCAGCATTTTTCTGCGTAGCCAGCAAGATATTCTTGTCCAAGTTCATGGCGTTAGACAAGGCATTAACCGATTTGGAACGCCCCACAAAAAGGGGGACCACCATATGAGGAAAAACGACAACATCCCTGAGTGGAAGCAAGGGAAGAGAAAGCTTTTGTTCCGAATCACTCGTTGGCTTCTTAAGTTTCGTTATATTAAACATCGTTATGGTCTCCAATACAAAAACACTATTGAGACAGAGCTGTTTCCTGGGATCGTTCGAAGAGCAAAATCGGCGCCTCGTTGTTCAAGATAACCTCCTCGTTGATGACACATTCCTTGACCCCATTCATGGAAGGAATCTCATACATAATGTCAAGCATCGTCGCTTCCATGATGGCTCTGAGACCTCGTGCCCCGGTTTTGCGCTCAAGGGATTGTCTCGCAATAGCCCTTAACGCGCTATCCGTAAAGCGAAGAGTAACATTCTCAAACTCAAAAAGCTTCTGGAATTGTTTCACCAGGGCATTCTTGGGTTCTGTAAGTATCCTGACAAGGGCAGCCTCATTTAGCTCCCCCAACGTGGCAATGACCGGTAGTCGCCCGACAAATTCGGGGATCAGGCCAAATTTTAAGAGGTCTTCAGGTTGAACCATCTGGAGTATCTCGCCAATGTTTCGCTCCTTTCGGCTTTGGATATCAGCCCCAAAGCCCATGACCTTACCACCCAGCCTCTGCTGTATGATCTCTTCCAGCCCGTTAAAGGTCCCACCACATATGAATAGGATGTTCGTGGTATCCACCTTGACAAAATCTTGCTGAGGATGCTTTCGCCCTCCCTTGGGTGGCACACTGGCCGTCGTCCCCTCGATGATTTTAAGAAGTGCCTGCTGCACCCCTTCACCTGAGACATCGCGGGTGATGGACGGGTTGTCCCCTTTGCGGGCGATCTTGTCGATCTCATCAATATAGACAATGCCTTTGGAGGTCCTTTCCAGATCATAATCGGCGTTCTGGAGAAGTGACACGATAATATTTTCAACATCTTCTCCCACATATCCCGCCTCGGTCAACGAGGTCGCATCTGCAATGGTAAACGGGACATTAAGAAACCTGGCCAGCGTCTGAGCCAGTAGCGTCTTCCCGCAGCCAGTGGGCCCGATCAGAACGACGTTGCTCTTTTGTAGCTCCACATCGGCCGCGTTTACTGGGGCCTCAAGGCGCTTGTAATGGTTATGAACAGCCACGGCTAATACCTTCTTGGCCTGTTCCTGTTCAATCACATACTCATCCAGAGAGGCCTTAATGGCAGCTGGCGTGGAAAATTCTCCCTTTTTCTGGGTATGTGTCTCTTTTTCGTACTCTTCTTCAATAATCTCATTACACAGTTCAATACACTCATCACAGATATAGACCGCAGGCCCGGCAATCAGTTTCTTAACCTCATCCTGGCTCTTACCGCAAAATGAACACCGCAGACCATTGCCGTTCATACTTCTTCGTTTGGCCATGTGCTCCTCCAAAGATATGCTTTATTCAGTAAATATTATTATAAGACCGTTTATTGAAAAGGCAATGTAAAAAACTTTTGCAAATCATGTGCCGCAAATTTCTGGGCCCGGCCGATATTATCGACCAGCTTGGTCCCACCCCTGGTTATCCCCACACTGTTATTTACTTTTCTTGTCTTTGGAGGTTGGGGCGGCCTCACGCTGGGCGATCACATGATCCACAATACCGTAATCCTTAGCCTCCTGGCCGCTCATGTAAAAATCACGGTCTGTATCCTTTTGAATTCTTTCAAGATTCTGGCGAGTGTGGAAGGCAAGAATCTCGTTTAAGGCCTCCCGCATCCGCAAGATCTCCTTTGCCTGGATGGCCACATCTGCTGCCTGGCCTTGAAATGAACCCATGGGCTGATGAATCAGGATCCTGGCATTGGGGAGCGCATATCGTTTCTTCTCTGCTCCTGCGGCCAACAGCACTGCAGCCATACTAGCGGCCTGGCCCATGCACAAGGTGCATATGTCAGGCTTTACATAGCGCATTGTGTCATAGATGGCCAGACCTGCAGTCACCATACCACCAGGGGAATTGATATAAAAATTGATGTCTTTGTCAGGATCTTCTGATTCCAGAAAAAGCAACTGGGCAATCAGAAGATTGGCAACTTCATCGGTCAGGGGTGTCCCCAAAAAGACAATCCGGTCTTTGAGCAGCCTGGAATATATATCATAGGCCCGTTCCCCCCGACTACTTTGCTCGATAACAATTGGAATAAGCGGCATCAGCTATCTCCTTGCTCAAGTCGTTCTGGTTCTATTTCCGTTTTTACACTGTTGGTTTCCGGCCTTTGTGCCTCAGCCGTCTCAACCTCTATCCTTTCAATGGTACTGTTTTCGATGATCCGTTTGATAGCCTGTTCTTCAAGGGTCCTTTGCTTGAAAACCTCATAAGCCTCCTCGTAGCTGTTATGGAATTGCTTGATCGTCTCTACTGGCTGATTCATGGCCTCGGCCATTTCCTTGTACGCCTGCTCCAGCATCTCATCCGTTACCGTCAACCCCTCCTGCTCAATCACCCGCTGTAAAAGCAGATACTCCCGCACCCTTCTTTCTGCAAGGGAACGGTACTGCTTTGAAAGGCGCTCTTCGGCCTGGCCCACCTCCTCCAAAGACAGTCCTCTATAGGATAATGCGTTTCGGGCCTCACGAACCAAAGCAGACAGTTCATGACTGACTAAGACCTCTGGGAGTTCAAAATCTGCCTGTTCGATTAACATGTCAATAATATCGTGACGGAGTTCCCGTTCGGATTGGGTCTCGTATCTTCGTTCCAACTCCTTTTGAATGGCTTGTTTAAGCTCGGCCAATGTCTCATGTTCCCCTAAGTCCTTTGCAAATTCATCATCGATCTCAGGCAAGATCTCTTCCTTGATCTCCTTAAGGGTCACCTTAAAGGTGATGTCGAGCCCGGCCAAATCCTTATTGTAATAATCGGCTGGAAAATGCACCAAGAATTCCTTACTCGTATTCGGCCGCATTCCAAGGAGTTGCTGGTCAAAATCCTTTAATATCCGCCCCGAGCCAACCTGAACGTTAAAGTTTTCGGTCTTGGAGACCGGAGTAAAGGGTTTGCCGTCTTTGAACCCCTCGTAATCTATAAGGACAAAGTCTCCATTCTCAACCGGACGGTCTTCCTCAATGGTCCTGAGCTGGGCCAGGTTTTTCTGGAGCATCTTAAGTTGTGTCTCAACTTCTTCATCCGTAACCCTGCATTCCTTCTTCTTAAGCTTGAGGCCCTTGATATTTAACTCCTGGACAGGAGGCCGTACTTCAATCGTGACAGAATAATGATAAGGCTGGCCTCCCTCAAGATCTGAATGGTCAATGATTGGCTCACCCAGGGGCACAAGCTCGGTCTCACGCAATGCCTCAACATAAGAATTCTGGATCAACTGACCGGAAGCTTCTGTATGCATATCTTTTTTAAAACGCTGTTCTATAATAGAACGCGGCACCTTCCCGGGACGAAACCCTTTGATCCTGACATTCTTTTTGAGGGTCCTGTATGCCTTCTCCAGCTCGCGAGTCACATCGGCTTCTGGAATTTCCACGTGCAGGATCTTCTTTACAGTGGATACATCTTCGACGTCTACCTTCATTAAATTCCTTCCTTAAGCTCCTTACCAAGGAGAGCATAATATTTTGTTTGCAATAAAT
Source organism: Deltaproteobacteria bacterium (assembly GCA_003647275.1). GTDB lineage: Bacteria > Desulfobacterota > Desulfobacteria > Desulfobacterales. Next base: position 1,998 of record QMMN01000028.1, on the reverse strand, counting down.
TTGTTTGCAATAAATAATGCAGAGATATTTCGATGTACGGCTGTTTGTTACACAACAGTCTGTTTAGATGTAAACGATTTGATGCTCCCCTTAGTAACTGGTGCGAGAGGGGGGACTTGAACCCCCAATCCCAAAACAGGAGCTGGATCCTAAGTCCAGTGCGTTTGCCAATTTCGCCACTCTCGCCCAAACAATGTTGACTTTTCTGTACAGAAAATAATATGTGTGTGCTACAATATCAGTGTTAAAAATGCACAGGAGCGCATTCCTTGCAGCTTGCTGGCTGTAAGAAGTTTTAAAAATAACCTCAAGCTTAAGTCCTGTCAAGGGGAATTAGCCCAAAGGCTGTCTTTGAAAAATTTATCTCTTAGATACGGCTGAATCATGTTGCGGAAAACTTCACGCCTGATATGGCTTACCTTGCTGGTATTGGTGTGGGGTATCAACAATGCACCTGCGGCCCGGGCCATATCTGTTCCAGGCGAGCTGCCAGACCGAAAGGTCGTCGTGGTCGATCCTGGGCACGGGGGGCATGACATAGGTGCTGTGGGGCTCTCCGGCCTAACCGAAAAGGTTGTAACGCTGTCGGTCGCCCAAAAGATCAAAGAGATCCTTTTGGGGACCTACGTCGTCCATTTGACGCGCAGCGACGATTACAGGGTCGACATTGAGCGTCGAACCGCGCTGGCTAACCATTACCGTGCGGATATCTTTATCAGCATTCATGCAGGGAGCGGCTTTCAACACCGAGGCCAGGGCATGGTCGTATTTTATGATAGTCCTGGCACCGGCCGAGGGGCTATGCCCTTCCGGAAACACAACAACACATGGGAAAGGGGTGAAAAATCGCTTTCGTGGGATAACATTCAAAGCACGCATAGAGCCAAGAGTCAGGTCCTGGCAAAACTTGTACACAGGCATCTGCTGGCAAAACTCAGTCTGGTAGACAGAGGGGTTCGCGAGGCCCCCTGTTTGGTTCTCCGGGGAGCCGACATGCCGGCCATTTTAGTCGAGATTGGCCATCTGAGCTATCCTGCTGAGGAGAAGGAACTCAAGAAGCCCGAGGTAATAGCTGGGGCTGCTGAAGCCATATGCGACGCCATCAAGGAATACTTTAACCGCTCAACGGATTAGGAGATGGCTTCAGGAGCATTTCACTTGAGGACCACTTTGCTTTAGGCAGGCGCTCATCCAACCTCTATCGGGGGTCACTCGTACATCGCATATATTATACACATCGCACATCGCATCAAACCCATTATCCCAATGGTGAGCGGAACGAACCAAATTGGTTGCATCAATGAACAAGGCATGATAAACGGAAAACAAGTACGGGGCGTGGCGCAGCCTGGTAGCGCGCCTGCTTTGGGAGCAGGAAGCCGGAGGTTCAAATCCTCTCGCCCCGACCATGATTTCAATAGGTTACAGATCTTGTAGATTTTTGGTTGGTAACCTTGGTTGGTAACTTTATCACACGTGCGGGCTTTGAACCCGCACGGCAAGACTTAACTCCCCTAAATTATGAGAGCGCCCCCCCCGCCCTGTGGGCGGGGGTTCTGCCTTGCGGCAGCGCTTTGCGTCCGGAAAGCAGGCCGGTCAATTTGGTAATGGCGATGAAATGGTTTGTAAATTGAAGTACACGGGACATGATACCTGGGAAGGCCCATAGGGTTGCTAACAAACCAGAAGGTGGCATTTTTCACATTTGGGAACGGCAATTTGGAAGTCCTACCTACACCTCGTTCAAAACCTCCCTGATCTTTTGAAACAGCTGCTTTGCGTCAAATGGCTTTTGAATAAACGCGTTACAACCCCGTTCCAATATCTCGGTGGCTTGACCATCTATGCTGTATCCACTTGAAAGCAACACTTTTACATCCGGGTTGATCTCCTTCATGCGGTCATAGGCCTCACCACCACCCATATTGGGCATCACCATGTCCAAAACGACGATGTCGATGTCATCCCGATTTTCCTTATAAACCTCAACGGCCTCTT
>QMMN01000027.1 GCA_003647275.1 Deltaproteobacteria bacterium | reverse complement strand
CGAACAGTTTGATCATCTCGCCAATTCGGCGGATGTTTTCAGCTCTGTCTTCAGGCCGAAATGATAGATCTGAGCAAAGGCCGTGCCGAACATTGTCCCCGTCAAGTACATAGGTGGAGCAACCCCGGCTATGCAGCTCTTTTTCAACCAAGTGGGCAATGGTTGATTTGCCGGAGGCCGAAAGGCCTGTAAACCAAATGACCGCTCCCCTGTGGCCATGCAGCCTTTCTCGATCCTTGCAAGAGACGTAGCCGTCGAACCAGGTGATATGGTTATTTTGTGCTATTTTTTCCACTTTACAGGTCTCCGTTAGATTGTATTTATTGGGCTCGTTGTGTTTGTCGAGCTCATTGTGTCTTTCGTGTCTGTTGTGTCTAACGCAATTTCACTTTCACGTATTATAGCCATTAGGATTGTTTTTGTGCCAGGTCCAGGCAGTTTCTACAATCGTCTCAAGGTCAGGAAATTCCGGCCGCCAGCCCAGATCCTTCATGGCTTTTTGACTCGAACTGATAAGGACGGCGGGGTCGCCAGGGCGCCTTGCCACAACTCTTGCTGGAATCTCTTTGCCGGTTACACGCCGGGCGATTTCAATGACCTGTTTCACCGAATAACCCTCACCATTTCCGAGATTGTATTGTCCGCCCGGCGAGCCTGCAAACAACCGCTCTAAGGCAAGTAGGTGGGCTTGAGCTAAGTCATTGATGTGAATGTAATCCCGGATACATGTGCCGTCCGGGGTTGGATAGTCATCCCCGAAGATCTCTATCAGGGGCCGCTGACCAAGGGCAGCCTTAAGAACCAGCGGGATAAGATGTGTTTCTGGATCGTGATCTTCTCCCAACTCACCATCAGGGTCTGCGCCAGCCGCATTAAAATACCGGAGACAAACCGATTCCACCCCATAGGCCTTCCTGAAATCGTCCAGTATCTGTTCAACCATGACTTTGGTCCTGCCGTACGGATTGATCGGTTCTTGAGGGTGGTCCTCGGCTATAGGGATTTCAACCGGCTCCCCGTAAATCGCACAAGAAGATGAAAATATGAAGCGGCCGATATTCCTTTCAACCATGACCTCAAGGAGGGCCAGGGTGTTGGCCACATTATTCTGGTAGTATTTGGCCGGTTCCTTGACCGATTCCCCGACATAACAGAAGGCAGCAAAGTGCATGACGGCTGAGATGGCATAGTCTGAAAATATTTTATGAAGCAGGCTGGCATCATTTATGGAACCCTGGAAAAAAGGCCCATACTTTACCGCCCCATGGTGGCCACAAACAAGGTTGTCAAGAACGATCGGCCTGTAACCCTTCCTGAAAAGGCACTTGGCCATATGTGAACCAATATATCCGGCGCCACCCACAACCAAGATGTCTTTCATGGCAAATGCTCCTGAATCCTTTCACTGCATCCGTTCGCAAAGGCGGGTCATGCGCTTTTTCGGGGTGTCGTTTCGCAAGGCAATGGCCAGGGCTTGCTTGGTTCCAATGAGCACAACCAACTCTTTTGCACGGGTCACCCCGGTATATACAAGGTTTCTCTGAAGCAGCATAAAGTGTTGAATCATCACCGGTAGGATCACAGCCCTATATTCTGAGCCCTGGGATTTGTGCACGGACACGGCATAGGCCAGAACAAGCTCGTCGAGTTCACCAAACTCATAGTCGACAGCCCGGCCATCGTATTCCACAGTGATTTTTTGCATATCGCGATCAATGCGGCTGATGGTTCCAATATCCCCGTTGAAGACTTCTTTTCCATAATTATTTCTAACCTGCATGACCTTGTCCCGGCACTTAAAGGTACGTCCCATACGCTCAATCGTGTCGTTGGAAGGATTCAGAGCCTGTTGAAGCACGCGATTAAGGTTCGTTGTGCCGACAATCCCCTTGTGCATGGGGCTCAGCACCTGGATGTCTGACAAGGGGTCAAGCTTAAAACGACCTGGAATCCGCTCACAGCAAAGCTCCAAGATGATTGAAAGCACCTTTTCGGGATCCTCTTGCTCGATAAAGTAAAAATCCTCCAAGGTATCACGGTTGGAATCTGGCATTGTTGGGGGAAACCCCTGGTTGATCCTGTGGGCATTTACGATGATCAGACTCTTCTGGGCCTGTCTGAAGATCTCTTTTAAAAATACAACAGCGACCTGATTGGAGTCGATCATATCCCGAAGCACATTTCCAGGCCCCACAGAAGGAAGCTGATAGACATCGCCCACCAGGATTAGCACGGCAGTCATGGGAACCGCCTTAACCAGGTGATACATCAAAAAGGTATCGACCATGGATGCCTCATCCACAATCACCACATCAGCATCCAATGGGTCTTTTTCGTTTTTTTGAAACCCGCCGCTTTTGAAGTTATACACGAGAAGACGATGGATCGTTTTTGCCTCATGGCCTGTGACCTCCGAAAGCCTTTTGGCCGCCCGGCCCGTTGGTGCACAAAGCACAACCTGCTTTCCGGCTGCCTCAAAGACCGCCAGGATAGCCTTGACCAAGGTCGTCTTACCCGTCCCAGGTCCACCCGTAATAATCGACACCTTATGGGAAAGTGCTGTATGCAGGCCAAACCATTGTTCTTTTGCAAGCATGATGGCCAGTCTGTATTGAATTAATCTTTCTATACGCCCAGCATCCATACCAAGGGCCTTGACGGGGACAGAAAACAGGGCCTTAAGGCGGTTGGCCAATCCCACCTCGGCCGCATAAAAAGTTTTCAGGTAGACCGCTGTCATCGCCTTGGACGGATCATTCTCAAGGTGAAAGTCTTCCAGGACAATGCGCCCCGACGCCGCCAGATTTTCCACAGCCGTCTCAAGCACGGTGCGGTCTATCTCAAGGAGCGTTTCAGCCCGATCCTGTAGTTGATCATACAGGACAAACATATGTCCCTCATTAGACATCTTTTCCAACACATGAATGATGCCCGCTTCAGCCCGTATCATGGCATCTTTGGCAATGCCGACTTTTTCTGCAATGCGGTCAGCAATGAGAAAGCCGATGCCGAATATGTCAGATGCCAGCCGGTAAGGGTTTTCCCGCACCACCCGGATAGCATCATGGCCGTACTGCTTGAATATCTTGGCGCTATAGCCGGTGCTCACCCCGTGGCCCTGAAGAAAGATCATCACGTCCCTGATTTCTCTTTGACCTTCCCAGGCCTTGAGAATCATCTGAAGTCGCTTTTCGCCAATCCCTTTGACGCCGAGGAGATCATCAGGAGAATGTTCAATGACCTCCAGGGTCTTGGTACCAAAGCGTTCCACCAATCGCTTTGCCATCTCAGGGCCAATCCCCTTGATCAGGCCTGACCCCAGGTACTTTTGAATTCCGTGGATCTGGGCGGGAAGACTGACACGATAGCCAGTGGCCTTAAACTGCTGTCCATATTTGGGATGGGTCTCCCAGTCTCCCCAGAGCCTCAATACCTCGCCCAGCGTGATCCCTGTCAGTTGGCCTACGACTGTCACCAGTTCGGGGTTTCCCCTGACCTTTAACTTGGCTACTGTGTAGTGGTTGTCCTCGTTATGGTAGACAATCCGTTCCAGGTGGCCTTCCAGGGTTTTTGTCATAAAGGATTCCTGCACAATGATAACAGTTCTTCATTATTGAGGTAAGGGAAACTACTCCTCTTACCCCTGTATTGTTACGCAAGGGGCATAGTAAGTAATTAGACGTATTTTGAATAGGTTAACGAACGCAGAGCAATATGTCAATCGATTTGAACGCCCTTCTTGCCAGCCTTTATCAGCCTTCGGCCAAATCGTTTCCCATTGAGTATTACAACTACGTCTGATAGGATATTTTAATGCCGCAAGTAACCTTTCGCTTCTATGAAGAGCTGAATGAATTTCTCCCAAGGGAAAAGAGGAAGAAGGATTTTCCCGTCTCTTTCAGTCCAAACAGCACGGTCAAGGAAGTGATTGGATCCCTGGGCGTCCCCTATACCGAGGTTGACCTGATCCTTGTAAATGGTGTGTCGGTGGACTTCACGTACCCCCTTGAAGGTGGAGAGCGGGTCAGTGTCTACCCTGTTTTTGAATCTTTCGATATTAGGCCTTTCAGGCGCCTCGGGCCAAGGCCGCTACGACATGTCAGATTCATCGCAGACGTCCACCTTGGCAAGCTGGCAAGGTACCTGCGGCTTTTTGGATTTGACACGTTCTATAACAACGACTTCAACCCGAATGCCCTCATCAAGCTCTCTGTTCAGGAAAATCGAGTGTTGCTAACTCGGAGCAAACATCTTTTGAAGCGCAAACCCATAACCCGCGGGATTCTGGTCAGAGATGTTGATACCAGAATGCAGCTTAAATCGATCTTCCAGCGTCTGGATCTATACGCTGAAGTACGCCCCTTTTCAAGATGTCTTTACTGCAATGGGCTACTCGAACCCACATCAAGGCAAGAGGTTGCCCACAGGCTCCCCGAAAGGGTGAAGGCCACCTACCGAGCGTTTTTTTTGTGTACTGCCTGTCATCGGGCTTACTGGAAAGGGACCCACTTTAAACGGATGAGCCGTTTCGTACAGGATGTGCTCGGGACATAGAGGTTTTGCGTGTGTGTATGGTTGTTTGGGCAACAGACCGTGATTATATTATTGACTTTACGGTTAGGATCTTATACAAATTTAGGTTGTGGAGCTGGGAAAAATCAGGAACATCGGCCTGGCCGCCGCAGCTCGGGCAGGCGAAATCCTTCAAAATTACTGGGGCAAAACCCATACAGTCGAAAAAAAAGGCGCTATTGATTTGGTCACCGAAGCCGACTTGGCCTCTGAAAGTGCCATCATTCAGCTCATCCGGGCTGTTTTCCCAGACCACAGCATCTTAGCCGAGGAAAGTGGTGTCACTCCGGGGACAGACCCGTATGAGTGGATTATAGATCCCTTAGATGGGACCACCAATTATGCTCATCACTTACCCTGGTTTTGTCTGTCCATTGCCTTTGCTTTTGAAGGGGATATTGTATTTGGGTTGGTCTTGAATCCGGTTACAGGGGAACTCTTCTGCGGTACCCGAGGTCAGGGCGCATCGCTCAATGGCCGACCCATTCATGTCTCCAGCACAAAGCGTCTTCGTGAAAGTTTACTGGTCACGGGCTTTCCCTATGACTTGCAGCCCGTGATACGACCGTTGATTTGCCGTCTCGAGCGATCCCTCATGGCTGCCCAGGGGATTCGCCGGCTGGGGTCAGCGGCCCTGGATTTATGTTATGTGGCCTGTGGCAGATTTGACGGTTTCTGGGAACAAAATCTGGCCCCATGGGATACAGCAGCTGGTATGGTCATCGCCCAGGAAGCCGGAGCAACCATTTCCGACTTTTCAAATCGACCTTATGGCATCGAAAAAAAAGAAATTGTAGCAACAAATGGCCATATCCACCACGAGATGGTGGCGCTGTTAACGTATGATGAGAAAAACGATTCTTGATCCAAAGCTCTTAAAAGACAAGTTCGACTGCTTTGGGCACTACGATCCTGACGACACCCTCTGCCGGAATTGGTGTCAGTTAAATATTCGTTGCGCTATTGCGCAGGATCAGTATCTTCAGCTTGAAATACTGGAAGATTTTTTCGAGACTGGGCTGGAATCGGACAGGGTGCAATAGCCCTTTCCACCAGCACCAGAGGGTGGCAAACCTTGATTCTTCCAGCCAGACCCCGTCGGCCTATTCCCTCGGCAAACTGCAAAAGACACCCGGTGCAACCCGTTACAATCCTGTCGGGTTTCACCTTTTCCAAGTCCTGCATCCGCCGGTCCAGAATTTTCATCGACAGGGAGAAATGAAAAAGGTTAAAATCCCCTCCGTGGCCACAACATTGGCCGGGGTGTGGGGCTTCCACCAGTTGCACCCCGGGTACCGCCGTAAGGAGTCTTCTGGGGGCCTGTGTGATTCCCTGCCCGATTCTTAGATGACAAGGGTCATGGTAGGCCACGCGCAAGGTCCCTGTGCTGCCCGGGGCTTCACCCGAATGAAGGGTCTTAAGGTATGCCTCAAGGCCAAGATGGTCTACCAGAAAGGCCATAGCGTCCATGTGCTTTTGAGCCATTGAGGCTGCAGCATCACAGGATGAAGGATCGTCGGCAAACAGCGACGCCAAAGCCTTGAGATGGGACCCACAGGAGGCACACACGGTCAAAATGGCATCAAGCTTCAAAGATGCAAACACCTCAATATTCTTTCGGGCCAACTTTCGGGCGGTTTTGGTATCACCGGAGACGAAGGCAGGTAGCCCACAGCAAACCTGGTCCCGGGGTATGAATAGAGTTCCTCCTATCTGCCGCAAGATGCGTACAAGGGCCCACGCCATCTCTGGAAAGAGATAGTTGGCACCGCAACCCACAAAAAATCCAATTCGTGGGCCTTCTGCGCTGACGTCTGGCCGGGGTCGGAAGTCATCCAGAAAAGGGGTCCAGGCAATGGGGGGAACGGTGTGCCTTTCGGTAAAAAACGAGAGAGGAAATCGAAGATGGAGACCGCTCGTCTCGGGAATCTTTTTGCACACCAGGGCCTGGAGGAGCGCGCCACCTTTGAGAAGGACTTTGGCGGGCAAGTGCCCTTTCCTGACGTTCCTGAGGACTGTCCTGCGCGATTTGGGTTTCTTTCCGGCCGCAAAGAACCACTGGCGACCCGATTGGATCATCAAAGTGGTCTGAACCCTGTTTGCACAAACCTGAGCGCATGCACCGCACAGAAGGCATCGCGAAAGGATTTCTTCAAAGCGGCTTGACCACCTGAGGGTTCCCTCTTTTACACATTCCAGGAGAGCCAATTTTCCACGGGCCACATCAACTTCTCGGAAGGTCGTCTGGTAAACAGGGCACGCACTCATGCATTGGCCGCACCGCTTGCATCTATTCAGCTCAGTTTCCATTTTTCATACTCATATCACATCGAGTCAAAGGGCTTCCAGTGGATTCTGTGCACTGTCCAGAGGGATCTTTTTTACAATCAGCAGCGGGATTCATAGAAAAACACAAAGGAGGTTGTCATGCAAAGGGATGAAACAAAACGTTTAATGATTCTGGTCGATCACTGGATCAGACACAATCGCGATCACACAAGTGAATATCTAAGGGTGGCAGAAAGGCTGGAATCTGAGGGGTTGGCTGAAATAGCCACAAGGATCAGAAAGGCATCTGAGATTGTTTTACGGGCCAATGAGCGCCTTTCCGCGGCAAAAGATACGCTGGCACAATACCAAAAAGGTGTTTGATTAAGGCAAAGAACGCTCGTAGGTAATTTGCAATTTTCCCTTTGGATGGGGGCCCACGATCTCACCGATGATCGCTGCCGATCGAGAGCCTTCGCCTTTCAATTCTTTAAGGCAGGCCCCAGCCTTATCCGGCCCAATGGAGATGACCAGGCCCCCTGAAGTCTGAGGATCAAAGACAAGATCTGTGAAGACCGTTTCCACCTCGGGTTTAATCTCTACCATGTGCTCGCAGAAATGTTTGGTCGCATAACTTCCAGCCGGGATCAGGCCCATCAAGGCGTATTCTTTGGCTTCAGGCATGATGGGGATCTTTTCGGCGTGGATGGCGATCTCCACGTGACTTCCTCTGGCCATTTCCAAAAGGTGTCCCCCCAGGCCAAAGCCGGTCACATCCGTGCAGGCATGCGCCTCATGTTTTAGCATGACCTCAGAGGCTTTTTTATTCAGGGTTGAGCAAACCTCAATCATGGCTTCCAGGGCCTTTTGGCTGGCCAGCTTCCCTTTAACGGCCGTGGCAATGATACCTGTTCCGATGGGTTTGGTCAGGATAAGTTGATCTCCGGCTTTAGCACCTTGATTGGTCAAGAATTTCTCAGGATGCACAATGCCTGTCACAGAAAGGCCATATTTTAGTTCCTGGTCATCCACGCTATGGCCGCCCACCAGGACAGCACCCGCCTCATGAATCTTCTCCAGTCCTCCTCGAAGAATCTCCTTGAGAATTTCCTTGGACATATCTGTGACTGGAAAACAGACAATGTTCATTGCTGTCATCGGCCTGCCACCCATGGCATAGACATCGCTTAAAGCATTGGCTGCCGCAATGCGGCCAAAGTGATAGGGATCATCGACAATAGGTGTGAAAAAATCCAGGGTTTGTACCAGGGCCACATCATCGCTCAGTTTATAGATGCCTGCGTCATCAGATGTCTCAATCCCCACAAGGAGATGGGGATCGCTGCTCACAGGAAGGTCCTTCATCACCGCTTCCAGGTCCCCTGGACTCAGCTTGGCTGCTCAGCCCGAGGCTCTGACTTTTTCAGTTAGATTAACATGATCCTTTGGCATAAGTATCTATGAGTGCTCTTTTGTATGGAAGCTCCCTGCAGCAAGTGGTGGGGAATATTTGTTCGCGGACCTTGCCTGCCTCATCCAGGACTGCCTCCAGGGCCTTTGGAATCCTTTCAACAATGTCAACAACTTGGGTTGCGGGTGTTGGATTGGCCAGTGCCCCCGCCAAGCGATTCGCCCTGGCAGCCAGAATCGCTGCCTCTGCCACAGGGTATCCCCCATATGTGAGGGCTGCTACCATACCGGTCAGGGTATCCCCTGTGCCTCCAATGGGCTCCAGGGTCTCCACCCTTGGGGTGTCAACAGTCGCCAGGACACGCTCTTTGGTACATATATAATCTTTTGATCCCTTGATCAATAGTGTCTTGGCCGCATTTCCCCCTTCAAAGGCCCTTTTAATCAAACCGGGGACATTGTCTTCTTCATGCAGGATAAAGCCGCGGGTGTAAAAGGGGTGGGGTGCTACTTCATCGGCCAAAAAGGCCAGTTCTCCGATATCAGGCGTAAAAAGATCGTAGCTCGCAGCAAAACCGCTCATCTTGGCCGCATACATGTATCCTGCATCAGCAATGAGCACTGGGAGATTACCCTGTTCTTCCAGTGCCCACAAAATCCGGTTATGCCAGTCAACATCAGGCTGAAGATAATGAAAGGCGATAATCCTGGCGCCCAGGGATGGAAGATGGCTTTTTAGGTGCCTGTACAGCTTTCTGCTGCCATCTCCTAAGCCGATATCTCCCACGAGAAACGAAAAAGGCCTGGGGAGGCCGAGGGTCTCGCATACCATGGATGTTGCAGCGATCAGTGCGGGTGTGCCACGATTCACTGATATTTGGTAACCGTTCAAGGACAAAGAACCACCCTTCAATACAGCGGTTCCCGAGACCAAGGGAAAATCTTCTTTAGGAACGGTTCCGATCAGAGCGAGCATTGCCGCTTTATCTCCTCATAAGCCAGTTGCAGGGCATACCCACAAAGGGTATGGCCAAGTTCCCTCGGAGGCGACGCTTGTCGGAGGTCTTTTCCGACCAATTTTGCTCCCAGGTAAGGCACGTCCGGGCAACCCCCCCCTGAAATATTAACGATTCTCAGCGACTCTTTGTCTATCGTAAGTTTCATGTTGGCCGCTCGAACCATCAGGTATTGCCCGTAGTCCGTTGTTTTAAAAAGTCCTACTGGCTTGAGAAGCGGATCATCCACTGGAACGACTTCTAAGGGCGCGATTTTATTTTCTTCCAAAAGCCTCAATATATTCAACTGTTCAACCAGGGGAAATTCAATGACCAGATCGCAGCCAGTCCGCAACTCGGGCGGGGGGCCCATGACACGGACCTCCCACCCCTTCTCCCTTAAAAGGGATTCAGCTTTGATGACCTCGCTCGTATTGTGAAAGGAAAGTAACCCCCGATCCGGACTCTTTTCCTTGGGTGCGGTCCTTTTCTTGCGTTTGAAGACTTTGAACGCCAAGATTTCTTTACCCTTTCTTGATCAGGATCCTGTACCCTGTAGCTGACTCGGTGACTTCGGCCACCTCCCAGCCCTGACTTTGGGCCGCGCGGCTTACGTTTTCCTTGGAGGTCTCCGTGTCAACCAAAACTTCGATTTCCCCTTTATTGAGCGCCTTAATCCTGTTCAGCGTCATAAGCACAGGCTGTGGGCAGGACAGTCCGCTTGCATCGACTATTTCTGGCATTGTAATCTCCTTCCTTGTTAGGCCTTTTGTCTCATGGTGAGCCCAATAAAAGAGCAGACCAGCAAACCAATGATGACCGCGGCAATCCCATGCGGGCCAACCCCCCTGGGTGAGCTGGCCAGCGAGAAGTTGTGGGCGAAGGCTGCCCCAACAATCATACCCAGGACAAAGACGGCCGCATCACCATCGCCTTCCCCCGCCAGGAACAACTGACGGCCTGGGCAGCCACCGGCCAGGCAAAAAGCCAGGCCCGCCAAGACCATGCCGCTGAAGTTCCACAGATGCATGGTATGGGCAACCGGTTGATTTGCAAATCCCGCATGAAACTGCCCCAGGATCAGGTTGGTTAGAAAGGCGAAGGCAATCAGTGCCACCACACCGTAGAAAAGATGGGGTATGCGAAACAAGATCAGGTCTCGAAAAGCCCCCATGGTGCAAAATCGGCTACGTTGCGCCAAAAACCCGATGGCAAGGCTTACAATCAGAGAGATCACAATGGGCGCATGCATGGCCCCTGGTCCCTTGGTGCTGTAAAAAAGAATTCCATTTTTTGCCTCGCCCTTGACCTGCGGGAACATAAATAGGAGCACAAGAAACCCTAGCATGATCAGGGGCATGAGCCAGCCCACAGATGTATATGTCTTCTGGCTCCGGCCAAGATTATAACCACCCTTGAGGAAAAGTGTGCCGATCCATATGCCACCGATCAGTCCAAGGAGACCAAGGATGGCGTTCCAGTCACCCGCAGAAAGACGCAGCATGGCCCGCCAGGGACATCCGAGAAAAACCAATGCACCGATCATGGCAAACGCGCCCAACACAAAGCGCACAATGGGAGCAGAACCCGCACGGGGCCTAAACTCTTTAGAGGCATAGGCAGCAATCAAGGAACCCAGAACAAACCCCAGGATCTCGGGCCGCAAGTATTGCACCACACCTGCACGATGCAGGCCGATGGCCCCTGCAATGTCCCTTTCAAAGCATGCCACACACACGCCCATATTGCCAGGATTGCCTAACTTTTGAAGTAGAGGCGCAAGCACACCAATAAACGCCCCAACAGAGATAATACCCCACCGAGAGCCAAAAAAGTTTTTCATCTGCCCCATCAGGTCTCTCCTTTCATTATAAAATAAGCGCCAAGCAACATTAAATACTAAAAATTATAAAACAACGTCGAGAAAGTCCAATATTTAATATCAATAAGATCACACCTATAGCATAGAAAATATTAATACATGTGATGAGACATGATGGGATCAAGTGAAGCGGGCCGGTCATCAATGAGCGATTTTTTCGATCCCAGTGGAATAGCGTTGGATTCACGGGGCAGACAGACGAAGATCCACGGATAACACCGCTCATCGGCGTGAAACATCGCCTGCGACAAAAAGAGCCATTTATGGATGGAAACTAGGTGAGGGGCGTGCCCGGCTCACAAGGACCGTCCACCGTGATCAATCTACAGGTGTCCTTGTCGGCGGCCGTTAAGGCCATCCCCCGTGACAAGATGCCCATAAGCTTGGCTGGCTTGAGATTCGCTACAATGACCACCTGCTTTCCGATCAGATCTTCCGGCTGGTAGCTTTCTGCAATGCCTGCAACAATCGTCCGCTCTTCTCCCACATCGACCTTCAATTTGAGAAGCTTTTGGGACCTTGGCACAGGCTCAGCATGAAGCACTGTAGCGACCCGAAGATCCATCTGCTCAAAGACCTTCATGGAGATCTCAGGCTTCGCGGCGGGCGATGTGCCGGCGGGCTTAACAGTTTCCCGAGCCCTGTTTCCGGGTTCGTCAAGGACAATTCTCGGAAACAAGGTCACCGTTTTTGGAAGCTTTGTTCCGGGGATGGTTCGCCCCCAGACCTTGAGGTCTTCGAGTTTCTGAAAGGCGTCTCCCGATGGCAACTCGAGGTGTGCCTGCATAAGCCGGGCAGCCCGCGGCATCATGGGATAAATAAGCCCTGCAATGATGCGGAGACCTTCCAGGATATTGTAAAGTACCTTCTGGAGCTGTTGGTGCTGGGACTTTCTCTTGGCAAGTTCCCATGGGGCAGTTACGTCTATGTATTTGTTAATACGGTTGATAAATTCCCAAACAGCGGCCAGGGCCTTGTGGAAAGCAAGATCTTCCATGGCCCTTTGGTAATCTTCAACCGCCTTCTCAGCATCGGCTTTCAAGCCTAAATTCAGCTCGCTCTCTGTGCCGGCTCCCTCCTGTGGTACAATCCCTTTGAAATACTTGTGAACCATAGTCAGGCTTCGGCTAAAGAGGTTTCCAAGGTCATTTGCCAGATCCGAATTGAAGCGCTGAATCAAAGCCTCTTCGCTAAAATTCGAATCAAGGCCAAAGACCATCTCCCGCATCAAAAAATAGCGAAACGCATCTGAGCCATATATATTTTTCAACTCAAGCGGATCCACTACATTGCCAAGACTCTTCGACATCTTGCTTTCGTCCACATTCCAGTAACCATGGACATTCAGGTGCCGGTACAGCGGAATACCCGCCGCTTTTAACATGATGGGCCAGTATATACCGTGTGGTTTGAGAATATCCTTGGCTATCAGGTGCTGGACAGTCGGCCAGAATTTCTTGAAAGGCTCACCGTCTGGATATCCCAATGCAGAGACATAGTTTAAAAGGGCGTCAAACCAGACATACGTGACATACTGCTCATCAAATGGAAGTGTGATACCCCATTGAAGCCTTGTCTTGGGACGGGATATACACAGATCCTCTAAGGGTTCGCGCAAAAAAGCGAGCACCTCGTTCCGATAACGCTCCGGCCTAATGAAATCCGGGTGTGTCTCCATGTACTCGATAAGCCAGTCCTGGTATCGGCTCATCCTGAAAAAGTAATTTGATTCCCTGATCACTTCGGGAATCGTTTTGTGGTCCGGGCATCTGCCATCCACTAGTTCGCGTTCCGTATAAAAACGTTCACACCCAAAACAGTATGCACCTTCGTATTCGCTGAAGTAAATATCTCCGGCATCATAGATTTTCTGTAGGATCTCCCTGACGACCTTGATGTGAGCCGGGTCTGTGGTGCGTATGAAGCAATCATACGCCACATCGAGTTCAGGCCACAATGCTTTGAAAAGTTCACTGATCTGGTCCACATAAGCCAGTGGACTCAAGCCTTCCTCCTTGGCCGCGCGGACCACTTTGTCGCCATGTTCGTCGGTTCCTGTCAGAAAGTAGCTCTCCTGACCTAACATCTGGTGAAATCGATTCAGAACATCGGCTACGACCGTGGTGTAAGCATGGCCCAGGTGTGGCCTAGCATTTACGTAATAGATGGGGGTTGTAATGTAAAATGGTTCAGGCATATAGTTTTCCTCTTAGCTTGACTTTGCTGATATGATAATATGCTCGTTGGGCATTTTCACGAATTTGTCTGTTCGATTATCTCGTTCAATCCCACATCAAACTCATGTCCCTCATCCGCCTTGATGGTAATCGAGTTTTTCAATACGTTCTGTCTGACAACCTTTCCGCTCCCCATTTTGGTCCGAACCCGCTTTCCGCAATCCGGGAATTTGCGTTTGTGGTCACAGTAAGCGTCATATTCGAAAGCCAAACAGCACATGAGTCGTCCACACAATCCTGAAATCTTGGTAGGATTCAGTAACAGACCTTGCTCTTTGGCCATGCGGATTGATACTGGTTCAAAGTCCTTCATAAAGGCAGAACAGCACAGTTCATGGCCACATCTTCCGACACCGTCGCACATCTTAGCTCGATTACGCACGCCGATCTGGCGCATTTCAATGCGCACCCGATAGGCCTTAACCAGCATCTTGACCAACTCACGAAAATCGACGCGGCTATCGGCCGTATAATAAAAAGTCAGCTTGGTTCCATCGAACAGACTTTGGACAGACACGAGGTTCATTTCAAGCCCTAATTCATCGATGCATTTCAGACAATATGTATGGGCTGACTTCTCCAGTTCAACATTCTTTCTATGCTGAGCGAGGTCCTCATCATTTGCTAAGCGATACACCATCTTTAAGGAGATTTTGAACGCCTGCTCCCCAGCAGACACAGGAGGTGTAACCACGGTGCCAAACGCCAAGCCCTGCTCGGTTTCCACAATCACATGACTGCCAGGAGACAGCACAAAGAGGCCTGCATCAAAATTGTATATCTTGCCTCCTGGCCTGAATCTGACGCCAACAATCTTACCCATAACATCTCCCAAAAAGAGTGCCTATGGTTGATCAGCCAAACAAAGACGCATCATCATCACCTCTAAGGCCAGGCGAGGATTTGCGTTTTTCGAAATAGCAGTCTGTGCTGCATACACAGCGTCTACCTTTTTTAAAAGCTCATTGACCGACCGTCCCTGTGATACACGCTGGATTTTAGCCATAAAGTCCTTGTTAATCAACCTTTCAGAAGAGAACTTGCACATAAGGATGTCCCTGAACCAGGTCATGATGATATCCAGGGCATCGATCAGTCGATCTTTATCTCGTGCCAGCGTTTCGGCAAAGCCTAAAATGCCCTGCATCGATTTTGTAGAAACAGACCCAATTTGCTCAAGGAGGTGCTTGCGCCAAACCAGCCACTTTTCTGGGTCCACCGACAAGGCTCTACCCAAGCTCCCCTTGGTCGATACAGCAAGCGCTGTTGCTGTCTGTCTATCAAGCCCCTGTCTCTCCCCAAGCACATCAGCAACCTTTTCAAATGGGATCGGCCTGAAGCTGATTTGCTGGCACCTGGAGACAACGGTGGGCAGCAGGTCTGTCGGCTGACTTGCCGTAAGGATGATGACCGTGCGTTTGGGCGGTTCCTCTAAAATCTTGAGAATAGCATTCGATGCCTCAGGATTCATGCACTGTGCATCATTGATGATTACCACGCGCCAGCCTCCCTCAAGGGGCGCAAATCTCAGTTGCCTGGACACAGCCCGGACCTGTTCAATCTTGACAAAGGCACCCTCCGGTCTTACGGTGATGATATCCGGGTGGGTGCCGGAAATCACCTTTTGACACGATCGACATGCTCCGCAGGCCGATACCCCCACAGGGCTCAAGCAGTTGAGAGCCATGCCCAAGGCCCTGGCCGTTGTTTGCTTGCCGATTCCATCCACCCCTGTAAACAACAAGGCGTGGGGAACGATCCCTTTTTGAAGCATTTTGGTTAAGAACCGGATGGGCCTTTCTTGGCCAATAATAGATTCAAATCTCATCTGACCGGCCTGCTTCCCTTGATCCCGCCTTGTAAGCGTGATCAGGGGAAGCTATCTGAAAATAGACTGTTTCCTTACCGGGCCCCCCCGCCCTGTGGGCGAGGGCTTCAATCCGCCTTATCTTCAAACCACCACTCATCCGATGCGGTCTTCAGGATTTGCTTTGCCAGAGATTGACCGACACCGGTCTTCAGCCGATCTACCACATGCGGAAGCCAGGTGCGGGGCCTATTGTTCCCTGCATCATACAAGGCCTTCAGTTCCAGGATGAGCGCCAGTTGGTCTGCGTCGTGCGCAAGCTGGGCCTCAAGGGTCTTTCCCGCATTAAACTCCCCAAGGAGAGCCGCCACATCCTTACCAAAGGATAGGTCTTTGGTAAGGTCTGAAGTAGCCCGGGTTTCATCCGCCGAAAGATACTTCTTTTGGACATAATTGAGATCTCCGATTCTGGCCTCGGTGAGATCATGTATCAAGCACATCTGAAGGAGTTTAAGGGCGTTCGCTTCAGGGACAATCTGGGAAAAAACATAGGCGATGAAGGTCGTCATGAAGCTATGCTCGGCCACTGATTCGTCACCCGATCCCAAGAAATGAAACCCGGATCTGGGAATGTCTTTTAAGATCCTGGCTTCAAAAAGCAGGTTTGCTATGGCTTTCATATATCATCCTCAAAGCTAAGGCCCTTAGGCTGTTGCCAAACAACTGCGTAATTGGCTTTCAGAAAAACGCCGCAAAGAACGATATCATGGCGATTTAGGCAACAGCCTGTTTAATTCCACTATTTTATAATTTATACAATCAGGGCGACAAAGGCAACCTGAAAATGACTTGACACTCTGATGAATCTCATGTAATTTTTTTTAGATATACTTATTTGTTTTGTCCTGAAAGCGCTGTGTGTGAGGAGAGCATGCCAGTCCCAACCACCAACGATATCGTCCAGATGATTCTCCATGCAGGACCCATGGTACGTCTCGTCCTGCTCCTTCTGTTGTTCTTCTCAATCACCTCATGGGCGATTATCTTTACCAAATATCGATTCATAAGAAAAGCGCGCAAAGAATCAGCCTATTTTCTTGAACTCTTTTGGAATAGCCCCGGCCTTTCCGAGGCTTATTCAGCCTCAAAGCACCTCGGGTACAGCCCCGTCGCCAGGGTGTTTCGTGTTGCTTATGTTGAGCATAGAAAGGTGAACAAATCACAATCATCCTCTGGAGGCAGCGACAGGGCAGACGAGGCGTCGCTGAGTCAAAAGATGGTTGCAGTTGACAATATCAAGCGGGCGCTTAGGAGAGCTGTAAACGTGGAATTGACTGGACTGGGCAAGGCCCTCCCCTTCTTGGCAACGACTGGAAATACAACCCCTTTCATTGGTCTTTTCGGTACGGTGTGGGGAATCATGAATGCCTTTCGAGGGATTGGCCTGAGGGGGTCTGCCAATTTGGCTGTGGTGGCACCCGGTATTTCAGAGGCGCTCATCGCCACAGCCGCCGGATTGGCGGCTGCAATACCGGCTGTTGTTGCTTATAACTATTTTACAAATAAGGTCCGAATTCTGGAATCAGAAATGCATAATTTCTCAGCCGACTTTTTGAACCTTATAGAACGAGACCTGATAAGACGAAAGGGAAAGTAGAGGCATGGCCATGCAAGGAGGCAACAGCCCTTTTATGTCGGATATCAACGTAACGCCTCTGGTAGATGTCATGTTGGTCCTGCTTATCATTTTTATGATCACAGCCCCTATGATGATGCAAGGGATACCCGTATCCCTGCCTCAAACCAGTTCCAAGCCCCTTTCAGCAGAAAAGGAGCACCTAATCATCACGATTGACCGCAGCCAGCAGATTTTTATCAATGATTATAAGGTGTCTTTGGAGGCCCTGCAGGCAAAGCTAAAAAAAATCTATGAAGGCCGTCCTGATCGGAAGGCTTACCTCCGTGCTGACAAGAGCGTACCTTACGGGGTTGTCGTCCGTGTTATGTCAGAGGTAAAAAACGCTGGTGTGGAAAAGTTGGGAATGGTCACAGAGCCTCTGAAAGAGATCAGTAATAGAGGATAGCGGAGAGAACTGAACTCATGCCTGCCCGCACAGATGTTTTGAATCAGGGCGGTGACTCAGTCCAAATCTGGGTGGGAATGACGGCTCTTTCTGTTTTGTGCCATATCCTTTTTTTTTCCGGTGTTCTCTTCCTGCCAGAGTTGCGATTTACCAGACCATACATACCTTCTGCGGTTGAGGTGGACCTGGTAAGTCTCCCTCAGATCGAATCCAAGCCACAAGCAAGTCCTGGGCAGGTATCCCCTCCTCAGGCTGAGGTAAAAGGAGCACCTGCTAAACTCGTGAAGCCAGTTGAACAGCCGGAACCTCCAAAGCCTGTATCCACGGCTCCAAGCCCATTGCAAGTAAAAAAATCGCTTAAGTCCAAGACCTACAATGCGTCCAGGGTGATCAGCCGTGCAATTGAAAGGATTGAAAAGGAGGCCCCCAAATCAAGACCCCAACCGGTGCTTCAGGCCATTGGTCAATTAAGGAAGCAAGTCGAAGGTTCTGGAGGGGTTGTCATGAGGGGCGGTATAGCCAGAAGTGGAACAAGTAAAAAAGCACTGGAACTTCTGGATATTTACAACGCTGAAATCTGGCATCGGATACAAAAAAATTGGGCTTTTTCCGAGGAGATGGTTCGGGGCCGCACAAATTTAGAGGCTACCATTATTGTGAAGATCATGAAGGAAGGCGAAATACGAGATATCTGGTTTGAAAAAAGGTCGGGCAACAGCTATTTTGATGATTCGGTGTTTAAGGCTGTGAAAAAATCAGATCCATTACCGCCTTTGCCCAAAGGACATCTAGGCCCCTTTTACGAGGTTGGGTTCAGATTCAACCTTTCTGAGTTGCAAAAAAGGTTCTGATTTTGCCGTTTATTTTCTTTTGGATGAAGAAGGGGCTCTAATGCATTATTTGGGGCAATAAGCTATGATTTCAATATGTTGTAAGAAACTGAAAAGATGTCATATAGCCGTACTTTTTGTACTCTTTATCACAGTTGAGCTCTGTTCAAACAGACCTTGCCAGGCACGGGTCTATATTGATATCAATGCTCCGTACCTGAGGAAAATTCCAACCGCCATCCCGATTTTCAAGGACATGGCTGCAAAACAGAAGCAGGCTCAGCTTGCCAAGATGCTATCTGATCTCTTGGCAGAAACAATCAAATTTACGGGTTTTTTCAAGATACTGGACCGTGAATCCTTTCTGGAGGACCCCCAACAAGCAGGCCTTTTGCAACACACGATCAATTTTAAGAACTGGACCGATGTCGGGGCCGAACTCCTGATCAAAGGCGGGTTTCAATATCAGAAGGATGTGCTTAAGATCGAACTTCGGCTCTTTGACACCTTTGGCGGCCGTCTGATCGTGGGCAAGCGGTATACGGGTCGACTAAAAGATCATCGGCGCATGATCCATCGCTTCTGTGATGAGGTTATTCTTCGTCTGACTGGCCACCCAGGTATTTTCAATACCCGGATTGCTTTTGTGTCAACCACAACAGGAAATAAGGAGATCTTTATTGCGGATTTTGACGGATACAACCCAATACAGTTTACCAATACCGGAACGATTACCCTGTTTCCCGCGTGGTCCTCAGATGGCAAGTGGTTGGCCTATACGGACTACAGACGTAGGAAACCAGAACTTTATATCAGAAATATTAAAGAACAGCGTGGCACGGTGGTTGCTCTCGAGGGATCAAGCATTACACCGGCATGGGTCCCAGGACAGTTTGCACTGGCAGCTTCACTTTCGTATGAAGGCAATCCAGCCATATACCTGTTGAGTGGAAACGGAAAGATCATGAGAAAGTTGACACACTATTGGGGCATTGATGTGGCCCCAACGTGGTCGCCTGATGGTAAAGCATTTGCCTTTGTTTCAAACCGATCAGGAACTCCTCAAATCTTTATCAAGAGCATGGAAAACGGAGAGGTTCGCAGGCTGACCTACGAAGGGGATTACAACAGCTCACCTCAATGGTCACCCCGTGGCAACGACATAGCGTATGTGGGATTGAAAAATGGTCACCTTGATATTTACCTGATCGGGGTAAACGGAAACGGGCCGATTCAATTGACCCGTGAGGCTGGAGACAATGAATCGCCCACCTGGTCTCCGGACGGATCCCTCATTGCTTTTAGCTCCACCAGGGAAGGGCCATCCAGGATCTATGTCATGAATGCTAATGGGACGAACCAGCGTCGTCTGTTGCTCCTTGAAGGCGAACAGACAAACCCAAGTTGGTCACCCCGACTTTCCGGTGATTGAAAATGCACAGCAAGCGCATTCCCCGCAGCTTCAAATCCCTTTGAGATTGTGCTATTTGAACATATTTGAGTACTTGACTTTTTTCCAGGCTTCAAGTAATTAGAAAATTTCAAGTGTATACACATGCGGTGAACATCGCAAATCAACAGGGCGTAAATTGATGTATTTGGGCAATAGCGCGTATGTGTGAATGTTTAACTTTTGCTTCAGAGGAGGTAGAACAATGACAAAACGGTTCTGGACAGGCTTGGCGCTTTTGTTCGTAATTCCGGTGCTCATGTTTGCAGCTTCCTGTGCCAAAAGACCGGTTACATCTGAGCCTGGGGCACTGACTGCAGCAGAAGCAGAGGCTAAGGCGGCTGAAGAGGCCCAGAAGGCCTTAGAAGAACAGCGCTTACAGGAAGAACGGCTGCGGGCACAAGCCAGGCGGCAGCGCAGGGAGCGTGAAGAGATGGCCGAGAGGGAAAGATTCCTGAATGAAGACATCCACTTTGAGTTTGACAAATCGAGGCTCCTCCCTGAGGCAAAGGAAATTCTCAGGCATAAGGCAAAATGGCTTATGGCACACCCTGACATATCGGTTATTATTGAAGGCCATTGTGACGAGCGCGGGACCAACGAGTATAATATGGCCCTTGGAGATCGGCGTGCTCAAAGTGCTAAAAGCTTTCTGGTGGATCTCGGCATTGCGCGGGAACGCTTAACAACAATTAGCTATGGCGAGGAAAGGCCTGTTGACCCACGCCACAATGAAGAGGCATGGGCCAAGAACAGACGGGCCCATTTTGTTATAGACTGAAAGACGATTACGATCATCATCGATGCTTCCATTCATCCCTTTTTCAGGGGATAAATGGAAATGCCGCGCTCCATTTTTTTCTCCCAAAAAAGGAAGCAATACCCTTGCGCAAGAATCTAATGTCTGAGCCTGCCTGAAGTGCGCTAATTTGCAGCTTGTAAAGGTTTGAGTTTATGCATGCAAAGATGGTGGCACCATGGGTCCTCCTGATGATAACCGTGCTGATTTCATCTGGTGGTTGTGCCCTCCAGCAAGATCTTGTCGTGCTCAATGACCGGGTCATAGCCTTAGAGCAAAAGGTTTCGAAGGCCGAGGCAGACAGGGCATCACTTCGGTCTGAAGTGGCACATTATCACGAGGACCAGTTAAACGCTGACGAGGCCTGGCGCAGCAGACATGCCGAACTGCATGCACTGGTTAACGATATCCGAGACGAAATGTGCCAGCTTCGAGGAGAGCTGGAAAAAGGCCAATATAATGCCCGGAAAGGAATACTTGGCTTAGCCGAATTAAAGGGTAGACGTGAGGAACACTGGAAAAGCCTGGAAAAATCTGTTCAAAACAGCCTGGACCGGATTGTTCGAATAGAACAATATCTGGGCATGGAGCCTTCAGAAAAACTTGTCTCTTCGGATACGGATATTACCGGGACGAAAAAGGAACAACATGCGGTAGCAGAAACCCCTGAAGACCTTTATGCCAGGGCCAAACAATGCTTCGACCAGGGTGAGTATGAGGATGCACGAGAATTGTTTCGGTCCTTCTTGAAACAGTACCCGAAGTCGAATCAGGCTGATAATGCGCAGTTCTGGCTTGGGGAAATCTACTATCGGGAGAAGTGGTACGAAAAGGCCATATTAGAATATCAAAAGGTGATTGAAAACTACCCCAAGGGGAATAAGACCCTCAGTGCCCTGCTTAAGCAAGGATTTGCCTTTTTGAATCTTGGTGATAAAGCCAATGCAAGACTCATCCTGAAGGAACTGATTCGAAAGTACCCAGATTCCAATGAAGCGAATATCGCCAAGAAGAAGTTGAAAATGTTAAAATGATGAATAGGGCTGAAACCTGCGTTTGAACCCAGCACTTAAGGTTATTGGCATAGATCCTGGCTTGGCTGATACGGGTTTTGGGGTTGTCCAGGGGTCTGGTTCCCAGGTTGGAGATTATGCCTTTGGTACGATCCGAACCTCAAAGGCTGAAATATTGCCCAAAAGGCTTCACCATATCTTTTCCGAGCTTTGTTCCATTCTGAATTCCGAAAAACCCGACTTGATGGTCATTGAAGATATCTTTTCCCTCAAGCAATATCCCAAATCAGGCATTACCCTGGGCAAAGTCTGTGGGGTCGTTCTTCTAGCATGCTTTCAGTGTGGCGTGACAACAATAGAAGTCCCTGTAAGGGAGGTCAAACGCATACTGACAGGAAACGGAAATGCTACCAAGAATCAGATGGAAAGGGCGGTCAGACATCTTTTGAAAAGAGATACACCCATTACCCCGTCGCACGCTTCCGACGCTATCGCCCTTGCCCTGGTAGGCCTGTTCAGGCATCTGTGATAACAGAGGCAGCAGTCGATGATCGCATATTTGGAAGGTAAGTTACTAAAAAAGGAAGACGATCGGATTTTGCTGTTGAACAATCAGGTCGGTTACGAAATACTCCTGCCCGCATTTGTCAGACAAACCTTTCATTCCAAAAAGATTGGAGAAGAGGTTGCCTTATACATTTACTATCACCAAACCGAGCGGCAGCCGAAGCCAACCCTGATTGGTTTCAACTTAGAGGTGGAGCGTGAGTTTTTCCGTCATTTCATATCGGTCGAGGATATTGGACCTATGAAAGCGGTTCAGGCCCTTGCGTTACCGGTTCGGGAAATTGCCAGGGCCATAGAATCAAGAGACTCGGCCTTCCTCAAGCAGTTGAAAGGAATCGGAAACAGAACGGCCCAGAAGATTCTGGCCACCCTGGAGGGAAAGGTGGCCAAATTCGCCTTAATCCGGCAGGCAGAAGAACCCATTGAGGCTGCCCCTTCTGAAGACTTCATAGAGCAGGTTCTGGAGGTCCTTACAAAACAGCTTGGCCATAAGGTAAAAGAGGCCAAGGAGATGATCGGCATTGCCCTGAAAAGGAATAAGAACATCACCACAGCAGAGGAGCTGTTTGAAGAAGTCTATCGAGGGGAGGTCTCCTGATGGGACATCATAGCCCCAAAAAAGTGTTCCTGATGACGGCATTTATTCCACGCTCTCTGAAGGGTCTGTAGACATGGAGGAAACATCGCAATTTATCAACCTCAGACCAAAACGTCTGGGCGAATATATTGGCCAGGCAAAGGTGGTGGAGACCCTCAAGATTGCCATCGAGGCTGCCCTTAAGCGAAAAGAGCCTCTGGATCACATCCTGTTTCATGGCCCCCCTGGTTTAGGAAAGACAACCCTTGCTCACATTATTGCCGAGGAGATGGGTGTTAATATCAACGTAACCTCTGGGCCGGCCCTGGAAAAAGGGGGCGATCTTTTGGGGATACTGACCCATCTGGAAAAAGGACATGTCCTGTTTATTGATGAGATCCATCGTCTTCCAAGGGTCGTAGAAGAATTTCTCTATCCCGCCATGGAAGACTTTGCGGTCGATTTTATCTTTGACAAAGGGATTCATGCCAGGAGTCACCGTTATCGGCTGGAGCAGTTTGTTCTGGTCGGGGCCACGACTCGAGCAGGATCACTTTCACCGCCCCTTCGTGAGCGGTTTGGGATATTCAGGACCCTTGATTTCTATTCTGAAGAGGACATGATCCGGATTGCCAAGCGTTCGGCTGCCCTGTTGGGCATTAACATAGACGACGATGGTGCTTACGAGATTGCCTGCCGCTCACGGGGCACCCCTCGAATCGTAAATAGACTTTTGAGGCGGGTACGGGATTTTGCACAGGTGCGGGGAGATGGAGCCATCCGAAAGGTAACCGTTCAGGATGCATTGGCACTAGAAGAAGTTGACGAAAAGGGGCTTACAGCCCTGGATAGAAAGTTTTTGAAAGCCATCATAGAATTCTACAAAGGTGGTCCCGTGGGAATCGAGGCTATTGCAGCCACCTTGCAGGAAGAGTCTGATACCTTAGTGGATGTTGTGGAGCCATACTTATTGAAAATCGGGTTCCTGACTCGGACCTCATCCGGCCGGAAGGTCACAGAAGAAGCCTACCGACATTTTGGTTTGCCGATTCAACAAGGGCTTTTCAAATAAAAGTTTGATCATATAACGGGCTGTCGCCCAAACAAGCTATCCACTCAATTTTTAGGAAACCGTCAGAAGACATCTTTATAGCACTAAAAGACCAGCGACATCTGGATGGGGGCGATTTGGTTAATAGCCCGATCATCCATCATGGGACATTTTATTTCAACCTGGAAGACCTGGTCCTGTGGGCCAGGTCAGAGTTCAATGGCTCTGCCATATATGAAACAAGTGAGCTAAAGTGCCTAACGTGAGCTAAAGTGAGCTAAGGTTGAGGAATTGTGTTGTTATTAAATCTGTGTGCGTTGAAAGCGCCTCCTTAACTTTAGGCATTTTAGACACCTTAGTTCACTTTAGGCACTCTTGGCTTGGTCACTGTGGCCCCCTTCGAGGGGGCTGAGCCAAGGCCGGGTCCTCTGGGCCCGGATCTTTACCTCTCACCCCAGTAAATTCGTTCCTCCTTACAGGGCAGGCATTGCGCACAGACGCAGGGTCGCGGGTAAGAGAATCTCTCTTGATTGATCTTAGTATGAAAAAGATCCCTGTTATCACCTTGCTGACCGATTTTGGCCTTCAGGATGAGTACGTTGGGGTTATGAAGGGGGTCATCCTGTCTATAAACCCCAGGGTTCATCTCATTGACATAACTCACAACATTAACAGACACGATGTTAGACAGGCCGCCCTCACGGTCAATGCCTCTTTCAGGTATTTCCCAAAGGGCTCCATTCACGTGGTCGTGGTCGATCCCGGTGTTGGCGGAAAGAGAAAGGTGATTTGCCTCGAACAGGAAGGCCATTTCTTTGTGGCACCCGACAATGGTGTCCTAACCATGGTCATACAGCATGGTAAGGCGAAAAAAATCTGTGCTATAACCAATCGAAAGTATTTTCTGAAGCCTGTGAGTGATACGTTTCACGGCCGTGATATATTTGCCCCGGCAGCAGCCTACCTGTCAAAGGGTGTTGATATGCTATGCCTTGGACAACCGGTTGCACTTGAGGATGTTACCAAACTCGATGTGCCCGCTCCCTTTGTCTCTGCCAAAGATGAACTGGTTGGCACGATCATATCGATTGATCATTTTGGAAACCTCATCACAAATATCAATCAGGCAACCCTTGAAAGTTTTAAAGGTCAAGAGACATCAAAAAAAATTGTGATCAAACTGGGAAGCTCTAAGATTCAAGGGGTGTCAAAGTCTTATGACAGCGTGAAGATCGGTTCTCCAGTCGCCATCTTTGGAAGCCGCAACCTCCTTGAGATCTCTTTGAACCAGGGAAATGCCAGCAACTGTTTTAAAGCCAGAATCGGCCAGACCATCAAAGTGAAGCTCCCTTCCTCGTCTACGCGCCCAAAGCCGGTCGCGGCTTGTTAAGACATAAAGCAATCAGGTCGTCGATCCAGGCCGTGCCAACGCACATGACCGTGTCAGCACCGCCCCAGTAAATCTTGAGCGACCCGTCATCCTCGGCCACTGCGCCGCAGGTGAAAACAACATTGTGGACATAGCCAGTCACTTCCCAACGGTCCTCGGGCTGGAGAATCCATTCATCAGCCACACCCAGGACCTTGGAAGGGTCATCAAGGGCGTGAAGGGCGGCTCCCAGTCGATAGACCGCGCCGTTCATAGTCTTAAAAACGCCATGGAAGATGTTGAGCCAGCCCTTCTCCGTTTTTATCGGGGTTGCCCCCGGGCCGATTTTCATTTCGTCCCAGTGATAGGGCAGCGGTTTGATGACAACCCTGGAATCGCCCCAGTGGATCAGATCGGGCGAGAAAGATATCCAGATGGACCAAGGGGAGCTTTCAGAATGAGGTCGGTCAAGCCGGGCATAGCGGCCGCCAAA
The DNA here is from genome assembly GCA_003647275.1 of Deltaproteobacteria bacterium. Classification (GTDB taxonomy): domain Bacteria; phylum Desulfobacterota; class Desulfobacteria; order Desulfobacterales. The sequence continues at coordinate 7,621 of QMMN01000027.1, read as the reverse complement.
TCTCTCGGGAAAGATAACCGCATTGCGATAATCTGCCTGTGTGATCAGGGCCATACGCTCGACTTTTTCGAAGTCATTTGTTCTCGCAAGGGCGATCCTCACGCCATGCCTGGAATAGGCGCTGTAGGTAATGAGGTAGGCGCCGTCAATGTGGCAAATTCGTGGGTCTTCAACGCCAAATTCCTCATAAGCAGCAAAGGGTTCATTTTTTGCAGGTGTTATAAACGGCTCAGGCCGTACCCGAAATCGGAAACCGTCATCGCTTTCGGCCAGTCCGATAATCGAACGCCCGTTTCGTAGATGCGACCTGAAAAGCATAATGTATTGGCCTTCGTGCCTGACCACTCCGGCGTTGTGGACCGTTTCCACCGGATACGGCACATCGTTCTCTGTAAGGATTGGATTGCCCTGGTAGCGCCTGATAATGGGCTCGTTAGACCCGGCCATAATCATCCTCCACGCGCTCGATGTCGTCCTCGCCGAAGTAATCGCCGGTTTGAACCTCGATAAAGGCCATATTCTCATTGCCCGGGTTCATGATCCGGTGCCACGTCCCCTGAGGTATGTCCACCGCCTGGCCACTGCCAAGGTGGATCTTCTCCTTGTTGCGGGTGACAACCGCCTGGCCCTCGACGATGTACCAGTGTTCAGCCCTGTGGCGGTGGCGCTGAAGGCTCAGACGTTGACCGGGGTAGACTATAATCCTTTTTACCTTATGGTTTGGCTCATCAGCCAGGACATGATAGTAACCCCAGGGTCGATGATCTTCACGTTTACGCTCGGACAGGATTTTTTCATAGACCCGAAGATAGTCTTCCACCATCCGGTCGGCGCTAAACCTTTCCTCCACCCACTTGCGACAGTCCGCCCTGTCAAGCTTCCTGATCCGGTCAAGCTTGAGGACCGCCTCCTCGATCGATGAGACCAGGAAACCGGTCCGACCGTCAGCAATCACTTCAGGCATGCTGCCCCGGTTGAAAGCGACCACAGGTGTACCACAGGCCATCGCCTCAATCACGGACAATCCGAAAGGCTCATCAAAGTTGATGGGGTGGAGCAACGCGTATGCCCCGCCCAGCAGGTCGTTTCTTTTCTTGGGGCTGGCGCTGCCTACATAGATGATATTATGCCCGTTCAGATGAGGCCTAACCTCGCGATCGAAATAGTTCGCATCCTGGACTATCCCGGCTATGATTAGTTTTTTGCCAACGCGTTGTGAGATCTCAATGGCTTCTTTGGCACCCTTGTCGTGGTGGATTCGGCCGAAAAAGAGGAAGTACTCTCCCGGCTCAGTCCTGAAGGTAAACTGGCTAAGGTCGATACCATGGTGAATCGTAGAAATGTAGTCAAGCTCTGGACTCCGGTCGGCATCACTGATGGAAACGTAATAGGCTCTTTGGTTGTATTTCTTGTACACGGGCAGGATCTTGGGCGACGAAAAACCGTGAATGGTGGTCAGGACAGGGGTGGAAGTCATACCCATATAGGTAAGAGGCAAGTAATCAAAGTGATTGTGAATGAGGTCAAATTCGTCTCCCCGTTCGAACAGCTCAGAGATATGCAAGCATTCCCAAACCTTGGGCAAAATGCCTTTATCTTCCTCGTAGCCATGGGGGCAGACACCAACCAGTCTCCCATTTGTTCGAGAATCCTTGGTGGCGAACAGGGTAACGTCCACGCCTCTTTTGACGAGACCTTCGGTCAACAGGGAGACCACCCCCTCCCAGGGACCGTAGTGTCGGGGCGGCGTTCGCCAGGCTATGGGTGAAAGCATGGCAATGTGCATGGTTATTCCCCCGCATATGCGTTGTGATCCTTGAGCCAGGCCAGCAGCTCGGAAAGGCTGGCCGTGGCCAAGGCTATACAGGTATCCGCTCCCCCATAATAGAGTCGTACCGTGTCTCCATCGGCTAACCAGCCGCACGGGAACACGACCTTGTCAACATCTCCGAAAACCTCGTACTCTTCTTCGGGTGCAAAGACCCATTGGTCAGACCTGGCGATAACCTGGCAGGGATCCTCTAAATCTAGAAGAGCCAGGCCCAGTCGGTAAATGGCCCCGCTAGCCGTCATCCTGACTCCATGGTAGAGAACCAACCAACCCTCGTCGGTCTCAAGCGGCGGGGGTGAGAGGCCGATTTTGTTAGCGTCCCACCAACCGCCTTTTCGGGCGTGAATGAGAACCTGATGGTCGCCCCAATGCTTAAGATCGGGTGAAAAAGAGATCCAAATATGAGCGCCTGTGGCCGGGAAGGTGGCAACCGGCCGGTGAATCATGGCCCAGCGTCCGGCAAAGCGAACCGGAAGCAGGGCTGCATCCTTGTCTTCCGGCGGCATAACAGGGCCGAGGCGTTCGAATTTCTTGAAATCAGCGGTCGTGGCCAGGGAGACCAGAGGCCCACCCTCCGAATAGGCTGTATAGGCTATGACCCACCGCTCTTGGTCCTCGAGGTAGGTTATCCTGGGATCTTCTATCCCCCAAATCTCCTCAGGGTTGGTATCTGGACTGGGCATTATGGTCGGTCGACTATCAATGCGCCAGTTGCCAATCCCATCTTTGCTTCGAGCCACAGTCAGGTGGGATATGCCCCGTCTGTCCTCAACACGCATCAAAAGCAGTGTCTCGTCGCCCACCCTAGTTGCACCGGCATTAAAGACAGCATTGGCCGGATAGGGGATGTCCTTGGCAGTAATGATAGGATTGTCCGCGTGACGCCAAAAAAGCTCTTTAAAGTGCGGATTGTTCATGTCGCCATCCCTAAAACTCCAGGTCCAGCATAACGGGTCGACCAGACTGCTTGGACTCTCTGGCAAGCTCATAAGCTTGGAGGTACTGTCTGGCGACCACCTCCCAGGACACGACCTCGTCCAGATACCGTTTTAGATTCTCACCAAGTTTTAATCGCAGCTCCTCGTCGCAAGCCAGTCGGATCACCTTCTCCTTGAGCATATTCTTTGTGGTGAATAGTAAGCCGCCTTCGTTTTCCAATGTCTGGGCGGTCAGCCCTTCCATGGGTGCGGAAGTGATGTAAGGTTTGTTCAGGGCGATGATTCGGGCCAATGTACCTGACTGGGTCTCGTCGGTGGATGGCAGGACGATGAAATCGCATACGGCCATCATCTTATAATAGATGTCACCTCGAGGAATGAACTCATAGTAATGGGCAATGCCCTTCTTTTGCAGTTCCAGGGCATCGGATTTCCAGCGTTCATAATCGGCCTGGTGATTTGGATCGCGCATGGCGCCGGCGGCTAACAAATCCCATTCCTGGCCACACTGACACTGGATTTCTTCGTGAATCTCCTCCCACATGGAAAGCAAAATGTCCCACCGCTTGTTGGACTGAATCCAGCCGATCATGCCTACCACGTGGTTAGCGAGGCCCATCTCATCCAAACCCAGTTCCTTTCTCAATCCCGGTATTTCGTGGACGCCCCAACGTCTGTCCGGCCGGGCGCCGTGAGGTACGACCATGACGTTTCGGGGTGTTTCCCATCCGTGTCCGGGAAAAGTCCAGTCCAGGCGCCATTTTTGATAGTGACATTTAAGAAGGACGACATCGCTTCTCTGACAAAGGTGATAAATGAAGTTGGCCTCAGCGTCCCTGAGTCGCCCATGAACAGTGTGCGGTTCCACCACAATTGGGTAGTCACTGATCGCCTGGAGAAGTGTAAGGAAGCCTTCGTTGTTGTCCCCAATACCCCGCTTGTCGCGGTACTCGTAGAGGCCGTACTCGTGTTCCAGATGGACCGCATAGGGGTCGAGTTCTTGAATCTTTTCCGCCACAGCCTTCCACCAGTCATGGCGGGTCATGTTAATAATGGGAAAAACCCCCTCGCCCCGGCCGTCGGTATGGCTGATGACGAACACGTCTCTTTGCGGGCTGGCCTTCTGAATGAATTCGCGTGCCTCCTCGGTAAAAGTGCCTATTCCGCACAAACGGGGCGGGTAAGAGCTGACCATAACAATCGGATTGGTAGACATATCGCACGTCCTCGTTCAGATCTCTTTTTTAGGCGATTCATGGATGCTGAGTCACAGGTTCCGAACCACCCAGTGCGTGTAAATTCAAAAGTGAAAGCAGCCAAGCCAGAGTCGATTCTGCGCCCTGATTCTGGTTTGCACCATCAGCTGTTAAGCCGTCACGACACCCTCCTGTTCTATAATCATACAAGGGGGCGTTCAGGTCATTTCTGCCCATGAACCAGTCGAAGCAGCGCCGAGCCTCAACAATCCATTTTTTATCTCTGGTAATGTGGTAGGCCTCTATGCAGGCATCAATCATGTTTTGAGCTTCGATCGGCTGCTGATCGAATCTGGCCCGCTGTCCATTTCGCGAAAACCAACCGTGGTTACCAATCGGCACAAAATGTCCTCTGGAATCGGTTTGAATGCGCACAAGCCATTCTAGAGAACGCAGACCGGCCTCAATCATGTCTCCCTGATGAAGCCATCGCCCAGACATAAGGAGGGCATGCGGAATCTTACCATTGGCGTAGGTGACCGTGTCTTCTATCCATGGCCAATCATCGGTGGCATTGGACTGGTAAAGTTCGAAGAGTCTATTTGCCAGCGTCTCTCGAACCCGTCGCACCTCGCTGTCACCACTAAAACGTCTTAGATAGGCGTGAATGCCTATCAAACCGAAGGCCCAGGCCCTTGGAAACTGAAAGTCAATCATGACCGGCAGAGCCCGCTCAAAGATGTTCAAGGCTACCCCCGTAAGACTCTCCGATTTTGACAGGGCCACTGCCGTGCCCAGACCCCAAATCGCACGACCATGGCTGTCCTCGGAGCCTTCTTCTTCGAACCACCGGCGGTCGTAACCCATGAAGTTGCGGAAGCGACCATTCGTCTCGTTAAAGGCATGGTTCAAAAAACCCAAGTACCGACAGGCTAGATTCATCAACTCGTTGTCGTCAGGGAGCAAATCCTGGGCCATCATCACGACGATTAAAGCTCGTGCATTGTCATCTGTGCAGTAGCCGTGAGAACGGTCAGGCACAATAAACTTTGCATGTTGTAGTATCCCCGTATCATCAGTCAACACATTGAGATGGTTAAGCTTGGGCTGCGGCAGTTCAGGTGAAGTGGCCTGTAGAGTCTTGGTATGGAAGGCGGCCCTAGGGCGCCGTTCCCGTTCATTCTTAACCTCAATGAGAAGTTCCAGATAGCGTCGAGCCACCTCTTTCCAGATCATTTTTCGGCAAAAGGTGTAGGCTCGCTTGCGCATGGCGTGACGTTCAACTTCGTTGTCTAAAAGATCAATCACCTGAGCGGCCAGGGCATTCGAATCCCGGAAAGGAACGATGCGTCCTCTCCCATCACCGAGCATCTCTTCGGCATACCAGTACGGGGTGGAGATAGCTGCCTTGCCAGCGCCGAGCGCATAGGCGAGCGTACCGGAAACAATTTGTTCTCTGTTTACATAAGGCGTTACGTATATGTCGGCGGCTCCCAAGAACTCGCACAACTCCTTGAGGTCCACGAACCTATTGTGAAAGATAAGGTGATTTTCCACACCACGGTCTCTTGCCCGGCGCTGGAGGGAAAGACGGTAAGACTCGCCCTCCTCCCTTTTCACATGAGGATGGGTTGCACCAAGAACAACGTAAGCAGTTTCCGGATGCCTATTTGCAATCGCTGGCAAAGCATCGATCATGTGCTCGATGCCCTTGCCCGGAGAAACCAAACCAAAGGTTAAAATGACCTTGCGCCCCTCCACGCCAAACTGATCCTTGTAGTAATTGGGGTCAACAAAGGGCACGTCCGGAATGCCGTGATGAATCAAAACAGTCTTTTCCTCAGATATGCCGTAAACTTCTTTAAGGATCTCCTTAGCCTTGTGGCTCATCACCACGAGCCGGTCAGAGATACGACCCAGCTTTTCAAGGATGGCCTTTTGTTCCGGGCTAGGCTCTCTGAACACAGTGTGTAAAGTGGTCACCACTGGCATACGCAGATTCTGAAGCAATTCAAAAATGTAACTGCCGTTATCACCTCCAAAAATCCCAAACTCGTGCTGCAGGCACACCGCATCGACCTGATTCATGTTCAAAAAATCAGCCGCCAGACGGTAATCAGCTAGATTCTTATAGTTCAACTCAAAGCGTACCTGAGGCGGATACAAATAACCTTCAGGCACATCGTTCATGACCACTGCCCAGCAGTCCATCTCGGGGGCCTCAACTGAAAGAGCCGCCAAGAGATCAGTCGTAAAGGTAGCAATGCCGCATTTCCGCGGCAAATGATTGCCAATCAAGGCAATGGTATTTGGACTCTCAGGGTATAATCCACCTCGATTCATGATGACTTCCCTTTTATATACAATATGTTCTAAAAGAGCCCCCATGACCGGGAAGGGAGAGGCATTACCTCGCCGGAAAAAGGAAACCTAATTTTTTGCAAGCTGAAGGTGTTTGTTGCCAGTAATCACTGGCTTTCTCAGGGAATCCATATTTTTTTTTCTGTCGTTGGGGTCGATCACACGATTGGTTGGGGGGCCCTTGGCCTCGGCTGAAGCAGACAGGTTTGGCGTGTAAGTGGTAAAGCCGTCGGCCTTGTATTCATAATGTGGCATTGTTGTTACGGAAGCGAGTTGCGCCTCTAAAGATTTGACCCTTTCTTCCAGTAATTCCTTCTCTCTGGCCTCGATTTGTAATGCATGAAGCTTATTTTCAAGATCTTTTATGAGATTACTGCTTTCCCCTGCCTGTCTTTCATATTCTTGGTGCTTTTTATTAACTTCTTTTTGAAGAAGTTTGATGAATGATCCCATTTCATCGGCATTACCCACTAACCGATTAAGAATCACCAGGTACGGTGATAAAATAGGGTTATCAACCCCGTATGGATAACGAATTTTATGGTCTATTTCACACCATGCCTCTTCAAGAATTGTACGCACCTGGATCTCCACGATCGTTGATTCTACCCTTGACGGTTCAAAGGAAACCAAATAATGAACCGAACGATACCCAAAAGGATGTGTATTAATGGCACACCCCCTTTTCTCAAATTTATTGATGAATTCTTCATGATCTCCTCTGCAAACGTTGGCAACTGGCTTTTCTTTCAAATCCCATGTGCCGACGATGAACTCATGAATGCTTTCCCAGTCCTCTTTAAATAGGTGTAGTATCCTAACACCAACTAAATCGGTAATAACTTCATGATAATTATCAACGTCTATCCTCAGGGTTGGATCTTGAATTGTTCTTCTGACTATTTTTTCTATTAAGTGTTCGGGATCTTTGATCCTCGTTTTAATTGTATGTACTTGTTCGATTGATTTTAACCGTTCTTCCACATATCTGGCAGCAGCCTCCAATCTATCTCGGTTCTTGATGTGATCGTTCTTGATGGTAATCAGTTCATCCCAATTTAATCCAGCTTTATTGAAACCACTTTCGTTGATATTATACTTTTCAAAAAACTCGCGCTCTTCCATCAAAGCCCCCTTATGCTTTGCCCTGATAAGACATTGGACACAAGTAAACCCTAACGTTGCAAAAGTCGAGGATGCTGCAGATGCAAGGCGTCAAGGGTGAGGCTGTAGTAATTTACGCCGAACCCTTGACAACGCAGCAGATGCGGTATCATCGGCTTTCCCGCAGGGTG
>QMMN01000026.1 GCA_003647275.1 Deltaproteobacteria bacterium | reverse complement strand
TCGGGGTTTTGTCGTTTCTCCCCATTTCTCAAGCAGTTACACGCCTCCACACACCCTTGCCGATTCTCCGTTCTGGGCCATCCCTTTCAGGGTGAGAAACCCACCGGGCCGCTTGCGACCGAAGGGTGAGAGCCATGGACGGCGAGTATCAACCCTCGAAGGAGAACACAACCGGCCTCCTGAGACTCTTCGCCTGCCTGTGCCGGGCACGGCAGACAGGTCTATGGCACCCTCAAGCGGGGCTACTGGAATCACAACCGGGTCTGCAGGGGCGTTCTGGACGTACAGGAGGCCGTGGTCCATGGCCGCCTGTACGAGATGTCCTCCGTCTCCCCGTTCCTGCAGGTCCCGGAAACGGACATCCTGGCTCACGGTCGCGCCGCGCATCCTCGCCTCCAAAATGTGTCACGTCCCTGTGGGATGCTAGAAAATCGAAAATGGCACCACAAAATGCGAGTTTTTCAGCAATTTACTAACCGCCGGATTGACTTTATAATCGATGTTGAACTATACTTTAAAACATCGGGTTGGCTCTTTTGGAGCCCATGTCCATACCAAGAAAGCCCATAAACTCAAAAACAAGCATCCGGCTGTTTGATTTACCACCAAACGAGTTTCAGGAACCTGCCGACTCATCTTGCCAAGAACCTGAAATTAGAAGGTAAATTAGAATATGGATATCCCGCTACTAAATGACATTGTCATCATATTTGGGCTGTCCATTGCTGTCCTCTTTATATGCCATCGACTTCGCGTGCCAACGGTTGTGGGATTCCTCCTTACGGGGATATTCGCCGGGCCGTACGGATTTGGACTGATAAAGTCAATTCATGAAGTTGAAATTTTTGCAGAAGTCGGTGTTGTGTTATTGCTTTTTACTATTGGAATCGAATTCTCGCTCAAAAGACTGTTGCAAATCAGGAAGTCCGTTCTGATGGGCGGCTCGCTTCAGGTGTTGCTAACCTTTTTGGCTACTTTGTTCATAGCCAGGCAGTTTGGCCAAGCTTTTGGTGAGGCGGTCTTCATTGGATTCCTCGTAGCCCTGAGTAGCACGGCGATTGTACTCAAACTAATCCAAGAAAGAGCTGAAGTTGATAGCCCACACGGGCGTATAACCCTTGGCATCCTGATCTTCCAGGATATTATTGTTGTTCCAATGATCTTGGTCACGCCGCTACTGGCTGGAGCAACAGGGAATTTAAGCGAATCCCTCCTCGTTCTTCTGGCCAAAGGAATCGGCATCATCCTGTTGGTGATGGTTTCTGCAAGATGGATTGTTCCCCAGGTGTTGTATCAAATTGCAAGAACACGTAATCAGGAACTTTTTCTATTAAGCGTGATTGTAATATGCTTTGGTGTTGCGTGGTTAACCTCCAAGGCAGGGCTATCTCTTGCCCTGGGCGCGTTTTTAGCAGGATTGATCATTTCCGAATCTGAATACAGCCATCATGCACTCGGGAATATTTTACCCTTTCGGGATGTCTTTACGACCTTCTTTTTTGTCTCCATTGGCATGATGCTTGATGTCGGTTTTCTCTTCCAGCAGCCAGGAATCATCGTGCTGATTGTACTAAGCGTTTTGGTTTTGAAAGCCATCATTGCTGGATCTGTTACCATTTTACTGGGATTTCCACTTCGCACCGGAATTTTAGTCGGTTTTGCACTCGGCCAGATCGGTGAATTTTCTTTCATTTTATCCAGAGCCGGTGTTGAACGTGGTTTACTTGCCGGAAATATTTATCAGATGTTTCTATCTGTCTCTGTTCTTAGCATGGCGGCGACACCATTCATTATAACCTTGGCACCCCGCCTAGTGGATATCATCCTATGGTTGCCGCTGCCGAAGCGGTTGATATCAGGCTTTTATCCTGTTTCAGAGATAAAGGTCGTGGATAGAAAAGACCACCTTATTATCATCGGCTTTGGAGTGAACGGGAGAAATGTAGCACGAGCCGCCAGAGTAGCTGGTATTCCCTATGCAATCATTGAGATGAACCCCGAAACAGTAAGGAGCGAACAAGCAAAGGGTGAACCAATTCATTATGGCGATGCAACCCGGGAGACCACACTTCAGTATGCAAACATCAAAGAAGCAAGAATTGTTGTCGTTGCAATTAACGATCCTACAGCAATTCGTAGAATTACTGAAGTCATTCGGAGGCTTAATCCAAAAGTTCATTTGATCGTACGAACCCGTTATCTCCAAGAGATGAAGCCTCTATATGAATTAGGGGCCGACGACGTCATCCCAGAAGAATTTGAGACATCAGTGGAGATCTTTACCCGGGTTTTAACGAAATATCTTATGCCCAGAGATGAAATCGAAAGGCTGGTCGCTGAGGTGCGAGCAGATGGTTACGAGATGTTTCGAAGCCTTTCTAAAGCGTCGGCATCTTTTTCTGACTTGAAGCTTCAGCTTCATGATGTCGATATCAGTACGTTTCGGATCCTGCAAGGATCATCGTTAATTGGGAAAACCCTTGCCCAGGTCGAGTTAAGAAGGCGTTATGGGGTTTCCGTAGTGGCAATACGACGGGATTCACAGATATTGTCCAACCCGGGTGCAGACATGCTGCTTCAGTCCAACGATGTACTTTTTGTCCTTGGATCTCCTGAAAAAATATCAGAAGCTATTAACATATTTTATTCACACGAAAGGAATGAAGGGTCATGAATCCGTTATTCATATCGGCAATTATCGGTACTCTTCTTGGCCTCAAACGCACATGCCCTAAGTGCAAGAGAGACCAAATTGTCCCTGCGAGTAAAAGACGGGAAAGTGTGCGCTGTAAATTCTGCGAAGTAGATATACCTCCCCGCAAGTAGTGTATTCGTCCATGACGGTTTTTTCTATAGATTTAATGATAGCATGGTCAGATAGGAACGGCTGTCAAAGCCTTAACAGAAGAGGTGAATGATTTTTGATAACCCATTCAAGCAGGGACTTTACGCTGTGTTGGCTGGAGCAAGAACGGTTATGAAAAGGGTTGCAGGGGGGAGCCAAGGAAATCCAAGGCCCAATCTATCTAGATTGGGCCTTTCGACTTTAGGCTAGATTGGGCCTTTCGACTTTAGGGGGCATTTTAGCATATTGGGTATACATACTTGAGAGTGAAACCATATACATAGGCCAGATGATCTTGAAAGAGGGCTCAGAGAACATAATAACAAAAAGCATGGAAGATTAAGGTATACAAGAAAACAGAAAGGTCCATATAAACATTATAAACAGGGCTGACTTGGGAGGCGGCTCGTTTAAGTTTGACAATTGATTGGAAAAAATTTAAAGATCTGATTTTGCTGAGGTGTATGTTTTTTCTGAGATGGGCAGCAGGTCATGGCTGTGAAAAAAAGAAAAATTCCCTTTTTGTTGATGATCCTGTTTGTCACCCTCCTTGTCTTGGGTATTAACCTGGGGGAAGTCTCCTCGGTCTTGGAGAAGGCAACGAAGCTTTGCCTGAGCTGCATAGGGATCGGGTAATGCTGGTCTTAAGGCGATGGATACAGATCATTGCAAGCGTTTTGAGTAATGCCTACTGGCTGTTTCCATTTACCCGGGGCATGTATCAGGGGAACCTCAAGGCGGTGTGCGTTCCGGGCCTTAACTGCTATTCCTGCCCTGCGGCAACAGGGGCCTGTCCCCTGGGAGCCCTGCAGAACTTTATGGCCGGTGTGCGGCCAAGCCTCAGGGCAGGTCATCAGCACCTTGGCCTTTATGTTGTCGGTATGCTGGGCCTGATTGGAAGCCTGGTGGGTCGCATGCCGTGCGCCTGGGTATGCCCTTTTGGCTTCCTGCAGGAGCTGATCCACAAGATCCCCTCACGTAAGTTTGAGATACCCACACCCTTGACCTATATGAAATATGTCTTTCTGGGGCTCTTTATCTTTATTCTTCCTTTGCTGGTTGTTGATGGCTTTGGCTATGGGACGACTTGGTTTTGCAAGTTTGTCTGTCCTGCCGGTACCCTGGAGGCCGGGATCCCCATGATCCTTCTCAAGCCCGAGCTTCGGGACTTGATCGGCCTTCTATTTTACAACAAATTGACCATTCTGGCGGTATTCTTCGCATGGATGGTGTTGAGCCGCCGGCCGTTTTGCCGGGTCGTGTGTCCTCTGGGTGCCATCTATTCGCTCTTCAATAAATACAGCGTCTTTAGGATGACCCACGATCCTGACAAATGCACACACTGCCAGACCTGTTACTTCGATTGCCCCATGGGGGTAAAGTTCTATGAAGATCCCAACCACTACGATTGTATCAGGTGCCTAAAATGCCTCCAAGAATCGTGTCGTTTTGGCGCGATATCCTATGAGTTTGCTGGTGTGCCCACCCCCAAGCCTGTCAAAAAAGGGGCAAGAAGCATTAGCCACACAGGATAGGAAGGACCTGTCAATTCAGACAATCGAAAATGAGGGATTGCACGATCAAACACTGGCAGCCTTTGGTATGCAGTGCGGCCGGGTCTATGCTCTCGATTTCCCCTCCATACGTGAAAACACTCAGGTGCTTCCTAAGATTTATCGTCTTGTTTGTCTGCTTCAGGCAACAGACCTTTGGCTCGGAGTTTTTTCCTTTTTTGACGGCGTCGCCGTCTGCGGTCCAACTCCTTGCGCCTTTCAATCTTTTTGTGACGTGACATAGACTATAGCTCCGTTTAAGTTTTTCCACACAACTCATTAGCCGCGGCTATAACGGCTTCGACAGTAAACCCAAATTTTTCTAAGACAACAGCCCCTGGCGCAGACGCCCCAAAGTGCTCAATACCGATCACTCTGCCCTGAGGCCCCACATAACGTTCCCATCCCATGGGGACTCCAGCTTCAATAGCCACGCGGGCCTTGACTTTGGCGGGCAAGACCTTTTCGTGATAGCTCGGTTCCTGGGCTTCAAAGACCTCCCAACTCGGCATACTGACCACCCGGACCGCAACCCCTTCCTGAATCAGCCTCTCATAGGCAGCCAATGCCAAATGGACCTCTGATCCGGTGGCTACGATCAATACCTCCGGCATGGCCTGTGGCGCCTCTGCCAGGATGTAGCCCCCTCGCAGTAGACCCTCAGGCGGGGCAAACCGGGTCCGGTCGATAATGGGAACCTTCTGTCTGGTCAGGATAAGGGCAGTGGGGCCTTCCCTGCGATTCAGGGCCAACTTCCAGGCAAAGACGGTTTCGTTGGCATCGGCCGGTCGCAGGACCACCAAATTGGGTATGGCCCTCAGAGCGGCCAGGTGTTCTACTGGCTGATGGGTGGGCCCGTCTTCACCCACGGCCACCGAGTCATGGGTAAAAACATAGATAACCGGCAGTTTCATCATGGCGGCCAAGCGTATGGCTGGTCGCATGTAGTCAGAAAAGACCAGGAACGTGGCGCCGTATGGCACCAGGGCCTGACTCAGGGCCATGCCATTTAATATGCCTCCCATAGCGTGTTCACGCACGCCAAAATGGATATTTCTCCCGTACGGATCGACCTTGATGACCCCTAGACCCTTAATATAGGTCTTTGTGGAGGGCGCAAGATCCGCAGATCCCCCTAAAAGCCCGAATAGCTTTGGGGCCACACCTTCAAGGACCTTGCCAGAAGCACTCCGGGTGGCGATAGGACCCTGATCGGGTTCAAATCCGGGAAGGGCCTTTTCCCAGCCCTCGGGCCATTTCCCGGCATGGCGTTCCTTCCATTGTTTAGCCATATCCGGGTATTCCTTGGCGTAAGCCTCAAAAAGACGTGCCCATTCTGCTTCCCACAGGCTGCCCTTGTCCAGGCAGGTTCGAAACTGCGCCAGGGCCTCTTCAGGGACATAGAACAATGTCTCAGGCCAGTTGAGTTGCTTCCTGACCAATTTGGCTTCTTCGGCTCCCAGGGGTTCGCCGTGGGCCGATGCATTGTCCTGTTTGTTGGGGCTTCCATATCCGAGATGGGTGCGGGCGATAATCAAGGAGGGTCTGTCTGGTTCCTTCTGTGCCTCACTCAAGGCCGAGGCAATTTGAGGCAGGTCATAGCCGTTTATCTTCTGCACGTGCCAGCTGTAGGCCTCAAACCGTTTGCCCACGTCCTCGGTGAAAGTGAGGCTCGTGCTTCCCTCGATGGTAATGCGGTTGTCCAGGTAGATGTAGATCAATCGTCCGAGACCAAGATGGCCTGCTAAAGAAGCTGCCTCTGAGGCAATCCCTTCCATGATGTCCCCGTCGCTCACCAGGGCATATATAAAATAATCGACGATAGGGTATCCGGGCCGGTTGAAGTACTGGGCAAGGTATTCTTGGGCCATGGCCATGCCCACGCCGTTAGAAAAGCCCTGGCCTAAAGGGCCGGTTGTGGTTTCCACACCCGGGGTGAGCCCGTATTCGGGATGGCCGGGTGTGATGCTGTCCCACTGACGGAATTGGCGGATATCCTCAAGGGAGACCTCGTAGCCCGTTAGATGAAGAAGGGCATAGAGGAACATCGACCCATGACCGGCTGAGAGGACAAACCGATCCCGGTTTGGCCAACGGGGGTTGGCCGGGTTGTGTTTCAAAAACCGGGTCCACAGGACGTATCCGATGTCTGCGGCTTCCATTGGCATACCTGGATGACCGGAACGGGCTTTTTCCACGGCATCCACAGCAAGCATCCGGATGGTGTTGATACAAAGCTGGTCGAGCCTGTCCCCCTGTTTTACCTGTTCAACATCTGTGGCCATTTCTTGAGCTGATTTCACTTGTCTCCTCCGAAACATACAAGATTTCCCATAAAATAACCCCTTACTTGAGGGGAGCGCCTGCTGGCAGGCTTACATATGACACAATCTTGTGCTGTTTTAAAGTCTTGGATGAATTTTTTTTTCAATTAGGGCTCAGCTCTCAACAGGCTGTTGCCCAAATGGCTGTCCACCCAACTTTAAGGGGCTGTTGAGTCCTCTCCAGAAATTGACAAGGTACGGATCATCATATAAATAACCAAATGGCAGTCATTTTTGTCATACCTGAAAAAATCTGGCTTTGCAGGGGGCTCACATGAGATCATATAAAGAAGGGATCGCCTATCAATACCTGAAAGAAACGAAATATGATCGTGAGTCGATTTTTCGTAGAGATGACCTTGGACCGATTCCAAGGCCCTCTGTCTACAAGAACTACCCCAATGCCGACAGGGTCACTTTGCCAAAGCCTGCCTTTGAAGAAACAGAAAGCCTTTGGCGGATCTTGGATCAGCGACGTTCCAGGCGGCATTATACTGCTGAGCCGATCAGCATCCAAACGCTGGCAAACCTTCTTTGGGCAACCCAGGGCATCACGCTTTCAGCCTCTGAGTATCAGTTCAGGACCGCCCCTTCGGCCGGCGCCCTCTATCCTGTGGAGACCTACCTGAGCATCCATTATGTTTCAGATATACGGCCGGGCATCTATCATTATAATATCCTCGATTTTGCCTTAGAGGAGATCACGCAAGGCAACTTTGCCGACCGCCTGGCCCGCGCTGCCCTGGATCAGGCCATGGTGGCCGGGGGGGCTGCGCTTTTCATATGGACGGCCATCGTGCTACGCTCCATGTGGAAGTATCGGAATCGGTGCATTAGGTATATCTTTATGGATGCCGGACACATTGCACAAAATCTGCAGCTTGCTGCAACGGCCTTAAACCTTGGATGTTGCCCAATTGGGGCCTTCTATGACGAGGAGATCAACCAGCTACTCAGAATTGACGGGGAGGAAGAAACGGCTATTTACCTGGCCGCAGTGGGCAACTTGTCCTCATAGGACGTTTCCATCCGTGAAGGGTCTTTTCCCCGATAAGCGGCTTACTCCAAGACCTACCCAGATTTCTACTATTCCAATGTTTTGAATGCAGAATCTCTGCCTGCCCTGAATAAACCGTTATTGAATACGGCGCTCAGAGGGGCCTGAAGGCCTGTAAAAGGAAACCAAGTCGTCTGAAAAGCCAGTCCAAAAGCATCATTGTGGCTCAAAAACAGACAAGATCTGGTTTTAATTTGACATTTTTGGCTGCTGTGGACTATACACGGGATACCCATGGAACATTTTGATTACATTTTTAAGCGCATAGAGGACAAGAAGTCTGACTACAAGCGGTATGGCTTTACGGAAATTGAAAGCCATGCCTTAAAAACGTTCTTTGATCTGGCCCAGGAATTTGAAAGCATCGAGGATGTATATCGCATATCAGTGGCCATACCTAAGACATTCTTTGACTTAGATGCCCGGCTCTATATCAAGGATCCCAAGGTGAATCGCCTGGCCCTTGTGTCGAGCACCCAAGACTTTGAGGAGGGCCTGGGGGCTCCGCCCCCTGATGTGAGGGATTGCAAAGAGCCCTGCTATGTGAATAATGCCCTGATCCTCATGATTCGAGGAAACAACCTTCTCATCGAGCAGCTCCCCCTGGTGGCCGACTGTGATGTCATGGGGCTATTAGAGGTGTATCCCTGTGCTGATCTGGGTGAGCACCAGGAGCTGTTTTTTCAAAAATATGCCAATCGTATTGGTTTTAGCCTCCACCTGCGGTTCTTACTTCAAAAAAATATCGAACACGTGAAGTTTATCAAAGGCCTTGTCGCTGACATTGAACACAATGTGATTGTTCCTAACATGGTGTACAGGCTTTTTCTGAGACGATTAAGGGGCAAGATCTTAAAAAACAGGGAGGTCGAAAAACTTCTTAGAAAGCTCGATGTTGTACCTGAGTCACAACTGAGGGCTGAGATAGAGCCGCTTTTAGCAGAGCTGACAGAGGTGAACCGCGGTCTCATGGAAGAGTTTAGAAACATTGAAAGGCACTATCAAAATACGAGTCTGTTTCTTGAAACACTTCTGCGAAAAAGTCATTTTGACGAAGGCCAACTCACCCTGCGAACAAAGGCCTGCAATATGAAAAAGGCGGTTGTCCTCCCACAGCTGGAGCGATATGCAAAGCGTTTTGCCGAAAGCGGGATTGCCATAGACGATGAATACAGCGGGATACCCGAAGAGGACACCATAGCGGTCGTGGACATTGGCATTATGGCCCAGGTCTATGCCAACCTTTTTTCAAATGCCCTTAAATATACCCAGGAGGTGATCACTGAGAAGGGCGAGCGGAAAAAATATGTGAGTTACGGCAGGCAGGACCTCAAGGACTACTTTGGTCCTGGCAAAGACGGGATTAAGTATAATGTCTTTAGCACCGGCCCTCACGTCGCTCCTGATGAACTGGAAAAGATATTCCAAGACGGGTATCGAGGTTCTAATAGTTCAAACAGACCCGGAACCGGACACGGCCTCGCCTTTGTGAGAAATGCTGTTGAAATGCATGGCGGCGTGGTAGGCTATGAGGCAACCCAGTACGGAAATAATTTTTACTTTGTCCTCCCCAAATAACCCTTCAATTTTATTTGCCTGAGGCCATCATCCAAAGGTGGATTCAAGCGCAAGACCGTGAAGGAAGCAACGTCTGCGGGAAGATGAAGCTTTTCTAAAAGAGGTGGATATGACATCAAAAGATCTTGCCCGAATGCGAAAGGATGCACTCGATATCTTCTGGGCGGGAATTCAGGCTGTGGAACCTGCAGCTGCGGTCAAACGGTATTTTAGACTGGAAGGCAACCGCCTCTTGGTCCACCAGAAGGTCTATGACCTTGGCGAATTCGAGCACATCTACGTGATCGGGGCCGGAAAGGCCGGGGCACCCATGGCCAAGACTGTGGAGGAGACGCTGGGAGGCAGGATCACCCATGGTTTGATCAACGTGAAATACGGTCACCTGGCTGAACTGAATCGCGTAAAACTCATCGAAGCCGGCCATCCCGTACCGGATGAGGCGGGCCTAGAAGGGGCCCGTGCCATCCTGGACCTGGCCTCCAGGGCAAAAGAACGAGATCTGGTGCTATGTCTGATTTCAGGAGGCGGATCTGCCCTCCTTCCCCTGCCAGCCGCTGGCATCAGCCTTCAGGACAAGCAGGATACCACAAAGGTCCTCCTTGTCTGTGGGGCCACCATTCATGAGATCAATGCGGTGCGGAAGCACATATCCGGGGTCAAAGGAGGTGGTCTTGCCCGCGCGGCCTACCCTGCCACCCTGATTTCGCTGATGCTGTCAGATGTCGTCGGGGACGACCTGGATGTCATCGCCTCGGGCCCTACAGTGCCCGATTCCAGTAGTTTTCAGGATTGTATGAATATCTTTGACAAATATGGCATCCGTGAAAAGGTGCCTGAAACTGTCTTGAATCATATCCAAAAAGGCATTGCGGGAAAGGCCCCCGAGACCCCAAAGCCAGCAGATCCTGTCTTTGTTCGTACACAAAGCGTCATTGTGGGAAGCAACTTGGCGTGCGTTCTGGCTGCTGAAAAAGAGGCTCGTGCTTTGGGATATCGTACCTTGGTGCTTTCAAGCATGATTGAAGGGGAAACCAGAGAGGTTGCCCGTGTCCACGCTGGCATCGCCAAGGAGATCGTGAAGACTGGTCACCCCCTTTCTCCGCCTGCCTGCGTCCTTTCAGGGGGTGAGACCACCGTAACGATCACCGGCCGGGGGCTGGGTGGACGCAACCAGGAATTTGTTCTGGCTGCAGCCATGAGCCTGAGTGGTCAGGAAACCGTTGTGGTCCTGAGCGCCGGGACCGATGGGACTGACGGCCCGACCGACGCGGCCGGGGCCGTTGCTGACAGCCGGACCCTTCACAGGGCTCAAGCCCTGGCGCTGAACCCTTTGGATTTCTTGTCCAACAACGATGCCTATCATTTTTTTGACAAGCTTGGAGACCTGGTCAAGACCGGACCAACGAACACCAATGTGATGGATCTTCGCATCATGTTAGTTGCTTAGAGCGATGAAGGAGGTGTGTTCATGGGTGAATTTCATCAAGAAGGCTCTATTACAACCATTCA
The DNA here is from genome assembly GCA_003647275.1 of Deltaproteobacteria bacterium. GTDB lineage: Bacteria > Desulfobacterota > Desulfobacteria > Desulfobacterales. Next base: position 22,555 of record QMMN01000026.1, on the reverse strand, counting down.
CGGATTTTATGATCTGTTTGACCTCGAAGAGCATCTGGTGCGGCTGGAAAAAAAATTAGAGGCATTCTCCAAACACATGTGCATCAGCCTTCTGCTGCCCTCCCTTTATGACGAAGTCCATGTGCCGGGAGTCTTGGATAACATCGTTGAGCAGATTAACCAGGTGAACTATCTGTGTTCTATTGTGGTGGCACTGGGGGGTGCCAAAGAAGAAAAACAGTTCAAGGAGGCCAAAGAATATTTTTACAACCTGAAAAAGGAGGGCCGGGATGTCAAGGTGGTGTGGGTGGAGGGACCAAGGATTCAGACAATCTTTAAGAAGCTCCAGGAACAAAGAATCCCCATTGGTGTGCCGGGCAAGGGCCAGTCTGTGTGGATTACCCTTGGGTATCTCTTTGCCAGCGAGGTCTGTGATGTGATCGCCCTGCACGACTGCGACATTGTTACCTATGACAGACTCCTTCTCGGTCGCCTCATTGAGCCCACGGCCAACCCCAACAACGACTTTGAGTTTTGTAAAGGCTATTATGCGCGCATTTCACCCACGGAGAGGGAGATGAAGGGACGGACCACACGGCTTTTTGTGGCCCCATTTGTAGAGGCCCTGGCCAGCATCATGTACAACCGCGGTTACAGTGAACTGGGGCAGTTCTTCAGCTATCATCGCACATTCCGTTATCCCTTGGCTGGAGAGTTTAGTTTTTTGACCCGCCTTGCCCGGGCCATAAACATTGCCTATGATTGGGGCCTTGAGGTGAGTACCCTGTCTGAGGTTTATACCCGTCTCACGCCGAAAAAGATTGCCCAGATCGATCTGTGCAAAAACTATGAGCATAAACATCAGGTGCTTTCTGAACAAGATGCCAAAAAGGGCCTCCATCGCATGGTGGTGGATATTGCGAAATTCTATTTGAACTGCATCCGTTCACACGGTATGCCCATTGATGATGCCTTTATCGATATGCTTCAGCATACCTATTACAGCAAGGCCTTGAGCTTTGTGAAAAGTTACAGCGACGATGCGGAATCGAACGATCTGGTCTATGACCGGCACCAGGAGGAACTTACCGTCAGGTACTTCAGGGATTTTATTGCCACAGCCTGGGCACAGGCAAGGGGTGAGAAGGAAGGCACCCAAATTCCGTCATGGAACCGAGTGATCTACTCTGCGCCTGATATCTATGATAATTTGCTGGAGGCTGTGGAAAAAGATAATGAATAAAGCTTAATCCGAACAGACCGGAATTCCGGAATTGTGATATTCAATAAGGACGTTTCCCTTCAATTCCTAAATTCCTCAATCCCGCGATTCGACACAAAGTGAAGCTTGTACCAAATCCGAGAAAGGATTTCATGGCTGAATCTCTGAGGATCTGGTTTCTGGCATCAGAGGTGGCACCCTTTGCCAAGACGGGCGGTTTGGCTGATGTGGCAGGCTCGCTCCCTGGCGCTCTCAAGAAGCTGGGTATGGATGTCAGGGTGGGGCTTCCGTACTACCGGATGGTCAAGGAGGGCGGTTTTTCTGTTCGAAAGGTCCTGGAGGGGCTTGAGGTCCCTTTAGGAGACAGGGTGTTGCGTGGCAATGTGCTGGAAACGACAACCGAGGAAGGGATTCCTGTCTATTTGTTTGCCAGAGATGACCTTTTTGACCGGCCGTACCTGTACAGCACCCCGAAGGGGGATTATCCCGATAATCTGGAACGGTTTACCTATCTTAGCCGGGCTGCCATCCTTTTTGCTAAACAGGCCGGGCTTGATTTTGATTTAATCCATTGCCACGACTGGCAAACCGGATTGATTCCAGCCTATCTGAAGACCTTATACAGGGCAGACTCTTTTTTCTCGCGTGCAGCGTCGGTTTTTACAATCCATAACCTGGGCTATCAGGGGCTTTTCCCTCAAGACAAGCTGCCCATCTGCGGCCTTCCCGCCAGCGAATTCCATCCAGAAGGGCTTGAATACTGGGGCCAAATCAGCCTGTTGAAGGCCGGGATTATGTATGCGGACGCCATCACCACTGTAAGCCCCAGATACAGCCAGGAGATCCAGACCCCTGAGTTCGGATTGGGCATGGACGGGACCCTCAGGAAAAGATCGGCCGACCTTTATGGCATCCTCAACGGGGCCGACTATCATGTGTGGGACCCTGCCCGTGACGTCCATGTCCCGGCCAACTATTCCCCTGGAAAAATGGCTGGAAAACGCCGTTGCAAAGAATCCCTGATTCAGGAGATGGGCCTTGAACCCTCCCTGCGGAAAAGCCCCTTGCTGGGAATGATCTCTCGCCTCGACTTCCAGAAGGGGCTTGACCTTTTAGTGCAAATCCTGGATGAAGTCCTGGCACTGGACGTAGGACTGGTGGTTTTAGGTTCAGGAGATGAGCGCATTCAAAAAGCGATTCAGGCGGCGGCGGAGCGTCATCCTGGACACGTGGGGCTCGAGATCGACTTTAACGAGCCTCTTGCACATCGCATCATGGCAGGTGCTGATATGTTTTTAGTTCCTTCCCGATATGAGCCGTGCGGACTGACTCAGATTTATGCCTTAAAATATGGCACGGTGCCCATTGTCCGGGCTACGGGGGGCCTTGATGATACCATCCAGGCGTTTGACCCGAAGTCAGGCAAAGGAACCGGGTTCAAATTTGTTCCGTATGAACCGAAAGCCTTGTTGGACCAGATCAAGAAGGCCGTGAAGACCTATCATAACGGATCGGCTTGGGGAAAGGTGGTCAAAAATGGCATGAAAGCGGATTTTTCGTGGGACGAATCAGCCCGAAAATACGTTTTGCTATATAAAAAGGTTAAAAAAGGCAACAAAATGGAAACGCGTGGTTGAAGCAAGACAGGATGTCATAAAACATTTAAGGGGTGTGATATGGCTAAGAAGTTTAAAGAACTGGGTGTAAAGGATCTCCGGCTTCACATTGACCCAAAGAGCCTTGGGATTGATTCAACAAAGAAGGTTTGCCCTCCCACCCATAGGTTGGTGGGCCAGCGACGAGCCCTTGAAGCCATCAAGTTTGGCATCGGGATGACGGATCCTGAGTACAATATCTATGTGGCAGGGACATCTGATACGGGTGCCACCTACATCGCGCGGCTGCTCCTGGAAGAGGCGGCAAAAAAAGAACCACCGCCCCCTGACTGGTGCTATGTGTATAACTTCAAAGAACCTGACAAGCCCAAGGCACTGAAACTGCCCACCGGCCGCGGGAAAGAGCTGAAAAAGGCGATGGATGGGCTGATTGACACCCTGAAGAGCCACATCCCGACTGCGTTTAGCTCTGATGACTATCGCTACAAGGAACAGGTCCTCCGGCAGGAATTTGAAAACAAACGCCGCAAGGTCATCGATGCCCTGAGGGAAAAGGTGGAGGCAAAAGGCTTCTTGTTACAGGTCGATCCGCAAGGGGTTTCCATCATACCGGGAAGGGATGGGAAGGTCATTCCCCCTGAGGAACTTGCCCAATATTCACCAGAGGAAAAAAAGGCCCTGCGGGACAGGGGGGACAAGTTGTCGGTGGAGATGAACCAAGCTATGACGGAGATCGGCAGGCTTGAGTCCGAGTACATAGAAAGCCGCCAGGAGCTGGATCGTAAAGTGGCCCTTGCTGTGGTAAACAAAAAGATGCAACCCGCCCTGGAAAAATTCAAGGATCATATCCATGTGCTTGAATACCTAGAAGCGGTAAAAAAGGATATCCTCGAGCATGTGGACGATTTTCGAACAGGCCATAACGAAAAAGCCCACCAGTCGCCCGTTGCCGGGATGGCCTTTCCCCCGGTCGTGAACAAATACAAGGTTAATGTGTTGATTGACAATTCTGAAGCAAAGGGCGCCCCTGTGGTCTATACCTCAAACCCGACTTATCCGGCCCTTTTTGGCAGAATAGAAAAGGAGGCCGTTTTTGGTGCCCTGGTGACAGACTTTACCATGATTAAATCCGGAGCCCTTCATGAGGCCAACGGGGGGTACCTGGTCCTTAAGGCCACCGAGGTCTTGAAATGGTACTTTGCCTGGGAGGCTCTTAAGCGGGCTGTCAGGCATAAAGAGGTCAAGATTGAGGACCTGGGTGAAATGTACGGATTTATCACCACCAGGACCCTGAAGCCTGAGCCCATACCCCTTGACGTTAAGCTCGTGGTTACAGGCGATCCCTATCTGTATGAACTTCTCTACCGCTATGATGACCGCTTCAAGCAGATGTTCAAGATCAAGGCACACCTAGACGACCAGACTGATCGGAGCAAGGCAAAGATTCGGCAAAGCATCAACGGCATGGCACGGTTTTGCGAGGAGGAGGGTTTAAAACATCTGGATCGGACGGGGACGGCCAGACTCCTCGAATACAGCCTGGAAGTCACGGGCAACAGAGACAAAATTACCCTTAAGATGGGTGTCATCGGCGATATCATCAAGGAGGCCAATTACTGGGCGTTACAGGAGAAAAAGAGGTATATTGATGCATCCCATGTAGAAAAGGCCATAGAGAAAAAGATCTATCGTTCCAACCTGATTGAAGAGCGTGTCCAGGAGTTGATCAAGAAAGACATCTTTTGGGTCGAAACCGATGGTTACAGGGTGGGTCAAATCAACGGGTTGAGCATTTTGCAGACCGGTGACCACATATTCGGCAAACCCGGACGGATCACGGCCAACGTCTCCATGGGAAAAGAGGGTGTTGTCACGATTGATCGAGAGTCCCGGTTGAGTGGAAAGATCCACACCAAAGGCGTTATTATTCTGAGCAGTTATTTGCGAGAGCACTTTGCTCAGGACAAGCCCCTGGCGCTCACAGCCAACCTGTGTTTTGAGCAGACCTACGGCATGGTCGATGGGGACAGCGCATCCAGCACGGAACTCTTTGCCCTCCTTTCTGCCATCGCTGATGTGCCAATCTTTCAAGGCATTGCCGTGACCGGCTCGGTCAGTCAGAAGGGGGAGATTCAACCGGTTGGCGGGGTGACCCGCAAGATCGAGGGCTTCTTTGACATCTGTAAACACAAGGGGCTCACGGGCAAACAAGGCGTCATCATCCCCGCGAAAAGCGTTAAGGGCCTCATGCTAAGGAAAGACGTGGTAGAAGCGGTCAAAGACGGCAAGTTTCACGTCTATCCTATAAAGACCATTGAGGAGGGAGTTGAAATACTCACAGGGGTCAAGGCGGGTAAGTTGCGAAAAGACGGCAGCTACCCCAAGGGGACGCTCTTCCGATTGGTGGATGATCGCCTCAGAAAGATGGCCGAAAAGGCCCGGGCCTTTGCCAAGGAAAAAAAGTAGGTATTTCAAGTTTCGCACCCCAAAATTGATACCTGTATACCTGTATTACGGATGGTGGCGCTTCACAGTTTTAAAAAGCGGCTTTCCTTACCTCTTTAAGCAGAACAACTTGGTTTCACTTCATAAAGGGTGGAAGGGGTGCGAAGCTTGAGATCTATTTTAAAAAAGACCATGATCTGCTTTTATGATTTGTTTCTCAGTTTGGTTTCAGCTTGTCTGAGTTAGGGAGTGAGTCGAGGTCCGATGAAGGCGGTCTGCACTGTATACGATAAGCCATGGCTAAGGTTCACCCCGCGTCACTGCGACCACTTTCTTCACCTGGGCCTTAAAGAAGATGTCTATCCATATGGGGTCGTGGTCGCGGGCGTTGGTTGGGGTTGGTATGTCTTGCACTTTGGTGGTGTGTGGAAGATTCTGCCTGAGTGCGGATACTTTCTTGAAGCCGAGACAGTCGAGGAGGCGGCCAAGGATGGACGGGCCACGATAGTGACCCAGGACTGGCATCACCCGGCCACAGGCACCTTCTTTTCCAATGCCCGCATCTTGACCGACCAAAGCAGGCGGCGGCCACTTGTCTTTGAGAAAGAGCTTTGGAAAGGCGAATGTCTCAGGTGCGGCACATGTTGCTCGGTTCCACGGCGAAGGACCGGAAAGCCATGTGCGTACTTGAAGTTTATAGAAGAATCGTAATCGTTCCTCATTCAGGGCAGAGAAGACCGCTTTTTTTGGCCTCCATGCCTTTACCCGGTATGCTGTTATCCTCGGCGGAGATGGCTGGGGGCGTACGGCCAAACGTCTATTCAAAATAGTCGAATCATTGAAACCGTAACCATCACACCGAATCTGTGAGCAGAACCTGGTTCTTGACGGACCGGGACGCCCCGGCGGCAATCACCCTGATGGCGGGTCGGCCCCTGAGGAGATATTCGGTGCCTCCAGCAGCCTCAAAAACTTTTCCTGGTTAAATCTTTGATCTTGTATCCTCCTTTGGAGCCAAGGCCTTCAATGACAAACCCCTTGTCCGCTGTTGAGGCTTCGGTTGACCGCCGAGACAGAAAAGGACATACCCCAAGAGCGGACATAGCCAGGCTCGCCGATACCCAGGCGATCCGTTTCAAGGACTGTCTTCTGGTAATGGGATGCATCAGGTCCATAGTAGGCTTTTTTCGTTCCATCGTCATCCCCTCTCCTTGTTTGCCTGTTTTGGGATTTGACCTGTGATCCATGTCCACTACATTGGCCAAAACGGTAGGTCCCTGTCAACACGTTGTTGCCCAGACAGATGCGGCGCCACCTTTTTTCTTTGACATTAATTTGGTTCTTTTTTACCTTTTTTACCATGGTGTTACGTATTGTTTTTATGTTTTTCGTTTTAACGGCAAGTCTGTTATTATCAGGGAAGCGGCACTATCAATTAATACACACCAGGGAGTGATAAAATATGAAGTCCTTTTTAAAGGTTGCCAGTATACGGACAAAACTCATGCTTTTCGCAGTCACTCTAACTGTGCTGCTCATCTGTGTTAACGTTTTTACTATCGTGTATACAAGTCAAAAGACAATAGCAAGAATTGAAAGACCCTCTGCTACTTATTTGTGTAAGAAGTTGGCAGAGGCGTGTGTGCTGCCCATGTCGTCGGGGAATTTTTCCCAACTTCAAGACAGCTTAAATGAAATCAGGCAAGTTAGTCACCATGAGGAAGAACAGATTGCACACATTATCATTGTCGATAATAATGGCCGTATTGTAGGGCGGACGAAGGGTGAGGAACTCGATAAGGAATTCGAGGATAAGATCATTAAAAAGGCTGTTAAGATTGTTGAACCCCAGGTTTTATTAACCGCCAAGGGTAGATATGAAATTGTCTCTCCTGTGGAAAAAGATGGTGAACGCCTGGGAACTGCCATAATGGGATATCGGTTACTACATGGTGCTGAAACAGTAAGCCAAGTATGGAAAATATTTTTTATTGCTTTCATCGTAAGCATTGTCATTGGCCTAGTAGGGGGGTTCGGTTTTGCTAATACAATAATCAAGCCTGTAAGAAAACTGGTTGATGCAACGGAAAAAATTTCAAAAGGCGACTTTCACATAGAAGTGCCGGTAGAATCTAAAGATGAGTTAGGCGTGCTAGCAGCATCGTTCAGGCAGATGGCTTCGGATTTGGAAGCCTCTCGAGATGAATTGCTGAAAGCCAAGGAAGAAGCAGAAGCAGCCAGCCAAGCCAAAGGCGAGTTTCTGGCCAATATGTCTCACGAAATCCGTACACCGCTGAACGCCATCATCGGTATGATCGACTTGGTCCTGGACACTGAACTGGCCCGGAACCAGCGAGAGCACCTGGAAATAGTCAGGGCCTCGGCCGATTCCTTGTTAGTCATTGTTGATGACATCCTGGATTTTTCCAAGGTGGAAGCCGGGCGTCTGGATCTGGAGGAAATCGATTTTGATTTGCGGGTTGCCCTGGAGACCGCTACCGATGCGCTGGCCCTGAAGGCTTCCAACAAGGGGCTGGAGCTTGCCTATCACATCAAGCCTGAAGTTCCCACGTTTCTTATTGGCGACCCGGGAAGGTTGCGTCAGATCATCGTCAATCTGGTAGGCAATGCCATCAAGTTTACCGAAACTGGTGAGATATTGATCCAATGTGAAGTTGAAAGCAAAGATGAGGAATCCATCCTGCTCCATTTTGCTGTCTCAGATACAGGGATTGGCATTCCTGAAGACAAACTGGATACCATCTTTGAGAGCTTCCGCCAGGTGGACGGTTCCATTACCCGAAAATTTGGGGGGACGGGATTAGGCCTGTCCATTTCCAAGCAGTTAACGGAGATCATGGGGGGCAGGATCTGGGTGGAGAGCGAGTTAGGAAAGGGAAGCACCTTCCATTTCACAGCGAGGTTCGGCCTTCAAGTCGAAAAGAAAACACCGGAGTTGGAATTCAAACGAATTGGTTTTCATCGCTCACGCGTCCTGATCGTGGACGATAACGCTACGAACCGCATGATCCTGCGAGAGATGGTTTCCGCCTGGGGACTTTCATGCGGGGAGGCTCCGGACGGCAGGCGTGCACTGACTGAAATGGAAAGGGCTGCAAGGGATGGTCATGCCTATCATCTGATCCTTTTGGATAAACAGATGCCCGGGATGGATGGTTTCGAGGTTTGTCGACGCATTAAAGAGAATCCGATATTCGCTGAGGCCAAGATCATTTTGGTTACGTCTATCGGCCAGAGAGGAGATGCGATCCGTTCCAAGGAACTGGGGATTTCGGCGTATCTGCTAAAGCCGATCAAGGAGGCGGAACTCCTCAATGCGATCATGAATGTGCTGGTACAAAAAAAGCCGGATGCGGCTGAGGGTGAAACCCATCTTATTACCCGGCACTCCATTCGAGAGGAACAGCGAATAAAGCGTCTGAAAGTCCTGGTGGCTGAAGATAACCCGGTCAACCAGAAACTGGCTGTGAGGGTGTTGGAAAAGCATGGCCATTCAGTACTGGTAGCAGAAAACGGGCGTGAAGCCTTAGAATGCCTCAAACAACATCAGTTTGACCTGGTATTGATGGATTTGCAAATGCCTGTCATGGACGGCTTTGAAGCCACGCGGCTTATCCGGGAGAATGAGAAGTCTTCTGGTACGCACATTCCCATTATTGCCGTGACGGCCCATGCCTTGGAGGGAGACCGAAAGAAGTGCCTGGAGGCGGGTATGGATGGTTACATTACGAAGCCGTTTAAGGCTCCACAACTGCTTGAAGTTATACAACATATAGTGCCGGATAAGAGAACCGGAAGTCTACGCTAAAATCTTGGGCAGTGGGTTTTGAAGAGATAGAAAGGCACTAAAAAGAGATGCCCTTGCCGGCTGACAAACACCAAAAGAGGGCTGAGACTTGAAAATGCACAGCGAGCGCATTCCCTGCGCTACAAGATGGACAAATACGGCATCCGAATTCAATTGAAAAGCCAAACTGCCTCTGCTATACGATCATTATGAAACTCCGTGCCTTGTACCTGCTTTGTATCTTCATTGTCTTGGGCTTGGCTGCAGCCAGCCATTCCTATATTTTGCCGGCCGAACAGATCCTGAGCTTTATGATCGAACAGCTTGGTTCTGGTCGCACACTGATGGTATCCCAAAAGACCGTCCTTTATGACCCTGGCCTTGAAGGGGGGATGCGGGAACTGGATGAGACCCTCTATTACCGGTATCCAGATCGGTTTAGGTGCGAAGTCAGCATATCAGGGACCGAGCAGGTTCGGGTGGTTAGCCCTGAGGGTGCCATCTCTGTAACGAATGGCAAGATTATTGCGGAGACAGAAAACCCGTTCGACCACTTTAAAGACCTTTTGCTGTATCGACAAACAGAGGTTTTAATCGAGCAACTTTCTCAACTGGATATCAATCCTGAAATCGTAAGCCTTGGAAGGTACAAGGACAGGATTGCCTACGTCATTGGTGCCAAATACCCTGATGAATCAGTGCCTCAGGTCTGGATTGAAAAGAATACCTTCAGACCAATAAGGTTCATTCTAAGGGGTAGCGGTCTCAATCATACCGGCTGGGAAGAAATCGAGTACACGGAGTACATGCCCTTGGACAAACACCGGTGGTACCCGGCTCGCATCCTGTTTTTTCAGAATGGTCGGCTCGTCAGGATGTATGTGTTGAAGACCTTTGGAATCAATCCAGAACTACCTGGCCGCCTATTCGACATTGCTTACCTCAAGACGGTGTACCAGCCGATTGCCTCTACTCAACCATCACCTTCGCCCGAATCTGAACTGGATGAGGTCAAGAAGACCATCAAAGATTTTACAACGACCTTTGAATAATGGAAAAAATCGTGATTGAAGGGGGCCGCCGCTTAGAAGGCACAGTAGCCGTGAGTGGGGCGAAGAATGCGGCGCTTCCTGTATTGGTTTCTGCCCTTCTTACCGAGGGCTGGAATACCTTTTATAATGTGCCGGACCTTAAGGATATCAGAACCATCAAAAGGTTACTGATTGACCTAGGTGCCAAGATCGAAACCACCGGAAATATGGTAAAGGTGGATGCCAGCGGGCTGAACAGCTATGAGGCCCCCTATGATTTGGTCCGAACCATGCGTGCCTCGGTCCTGGTCTTGGGACCACTGCTGGCACGCCTCGGACGTGCTCGGGTTTCTCTACCAGGCGGGTGCGCCATTGGTGCCCGCCCTATTAATCTCCACCTCAAGGGTTTAGAGGATCTTGGGGCATTGATCTCTCTGGAGCACGGCTATATTGAGGCACGGGCCAGCTCACTAAAAGGGGCTGAGATCTATTTTGACATCGTCACTGTAACCGGCACAGAAAACCTTATGATGGCGGCTGTGCTGGCCGAAGGCGTCACCACCTTAAGGAATGCGGCTCGTGAGCCTGAGGTCGTGGCCTTGGCAGAAGCATTGAACCAGATGGGGGCCCAGATCACCGGGGCTGGCACACCCGTTATTACAATCACCGGGGTTGAGGCCCTGCAACCGACCTCTTTTACCATCATACCTGACCGGATCGAGACCGGCACCTTCATGGTTGCTGCCGGGGTGACCCGTGGCAATGTTAAGATTGTGGGCTGTGAACCCAAGCACCTTGCAGCCATAATCCACAAGCTGCAACAGGCAGGCATTACGATTGAAGAAGAAGCAGATGGCCTTCGCATTGTAGGCACGGAAACGATCTCCAGCGTGGATATTAAGACCCTCCCCTATCCCGGGTTTCCCACTGACATGCAGGCCCAGTTCATGGTCCTGATGTGCCTGGCTAACGGTTTGAGTGTGATTTCTGAGACTATCTTTGAAAATCGATTCATTCATGTCAGTGAACTCCAGCGTATGGGTGCAGACATTACGGTGACTGGCACCACCGCTGTGGTTAAAGGGGGCAAACGCTTGACCGGGGCGCCTGTTATGGCCACTGACCTGAGGGCAAGTGCTTCGCTCATCTTAGCGGGCCTGGCTGCAGAAGGGACCACCGAGGTTTCCCGGGTGTATCACATAGACCGGGGGTATGAATCTATTGAAAAGAAGTTGGCTCAACTGGGGGCACGTTTGTGGCGGGTTCAGGAATAGTATGCTTCCGTGCCCACAAATCCCTTGGGCTGACCCAAGGAGTTGACCGGCCTGCTCCCCGGACGCAAAGCGCTGCCGTCAGTCAGACCCCCCGTGCGAAAGCACGGGGAAGGCTTCATTTTATAAAAAAGGCCGCCCGGAACCCGGGCGGCCACCTCCTATAGGAGGATAAATCAGTGTAAGCCCACGCTACCAGGGCTATTTTTTAATACGCTTCGGCTGAATGGCCTTCAGGGTAGCTGTGCTAGGCAAGGCCTTTACCCTTTTCAGTATCTTTTCAGGAGTAACCTCTGCCCAAGTTCCCTTTTTGCCCATTACCTTCAATTGCTTGGCACCGGCAGGAAGTCTCTTTGCCTTCTTAGAGGATGGTGCGCTCGCTTTTAACCTGGTCCCCTTGGCCCTGCTAGCCATAGTAGCTCCACAGCCTTCAAGATACACCGGATCGCTTACGCGGAAATCCCCTTGTACTGCTGTTACGCCGCTGTATTTTCCATGAATGGTAAAGGTGCGCTGTGTTTCTGAAAGGTAATCTTCTATCTTGAACTCCTTGACCGGCTCACTGGGAACAACCCTGATAAAAGAGGGCTTGCCGTTCGTGCCTCTGGGCAACCTCGGCATATCATTGTGAACTGGCTCAGTAAGAAGTTTCTCGAAATTCTTGTCCTTATAGAGCTGCACCGAAGCCGGACCATGGATCCTTATCGATGAAATCTGATCATTCTTTCCGATGGATGTGAGGTCCTCTTCAGATTGACCCATCGCATAGGCCAGGGACCAGCCTTCGTAGTTGGGGTGTTCAAAGACCTCGGCCCAGGGCACGTCGGTCCTTATCACCCTGCAGGAGCTGAACTTGTCGTTGCAGTCCCAACCGACGAACCCGGTGCTCTTTGTGTGGTTTCTATTGTCGATTCTAAACCACTACTGCTCGCATCAATTTCAGATAATGTATTCGTAATCGTCTCTGTCTGTGTCTCCCCCTGGAATAAGCAGGAGCGCTTTCGCTCCCGAATTGTAACATAAGGCCGTTCAACAAGTTGACACCCTTCCTGGTCTTGATATTTTCTTCAGTGCGGATGATCACCACATCCACAATGACCATCTGGTATTCATCCGATGCCCTTTCCTCTTCTGGTTCTTCCTCCTCTTCTTCCTCTTCCAGATCCATCCTGTCTTCCTGCGCCTCTTCTCTGTCGGCCTCGGATAGCGTCTCTTCACCTGCCATGGCGTCTGAATTCAATGCCATTTGGGCACGGGTGGCATCAGTATCCTTTAATGTGATCCTGTCCCGAATAAAATCCCCGTAGCGCGAATAGAATTGCTCCCAGTCTTTAAGACGGGCCATCAACTGCTCTGCTGCGCTCGTATTTTCAGCCACGCCTTGATACCTCTCAAGGTATTTTGTCGGGCATCCTCAGGACGGTTCAGGGCCACCATGACAATCGTTGATGCCCGTAGCACCCTCTTGCTGTTCGGTTCCAGCTCGCGCATCCTGGAAAGAACCGCCGCTGCCGTGCGAGGGTCTTTTGCATAATAGGAAGCAACGACCATACTGTAAAGCATGTCCGCATTATTGTTGTTATAGAGGAGGGCATCTGCAATCTGTTTCTGCGCAGCCCTATAGTCCCTTCTATCCAGGTAAAGCAGTCCGAGGTGATAGCGGGCGATCCAGTTTGTGGGGTCAAACTTGATGGCAAGTTCATATCCCTGCTTTGCCAGCTCAAAAAGAGACCCGTCGCTCTGCAAGGTCCTAAGATGATAGGTCAGGCCGTTTAAGAATTGTATATAGGAATTGGCGGGATCCAGCTTCAACGAGAGATTGAAGGCTTTTGAGGCCTTTTCATATTGGCCCTTTTCCAGTAGCTTGACGCCTTTTGCCGCATGCTGAAGAGCAATCGAACATACCTTTTCCTTGGGAATCTCCTCAAAAATCCCGGTAAGTCCTTTTTGCGGGGGAGGCTTCTTCATACCGACCCCCGTGGTTCCACAGCCGGAGAGGAAACATAGGGCCGCTCCCGAGGCAAGGATAAAACATATCCACTTCTTTATTCCTGTAAGCACGATATATTCTATCCCCCCATTCCTCTATGAACAAAGTGAATGATGTTCATTATCAAGCCTATTACTTCAACCCCCTTTCGCGGTAATACTGCAAGGCACCTTCATGAAAGGGAATCATATTGTTGCCGGTGATCATGTTATGGGGATCAGATTGCATCAATGCCGGGTGTTTTCTTTTAAACGCATCTATGTCTTGGAAAATCGCCTTTGCCACCTGATAGATCGATCTGTTATGAAGACGTCTTGATGTAACCAGGACCACATCGATATTGAACGTGGATATACATCCTGTGGATTGTTGGGATAGAGCCCCCCAGGGATACGGGTCTTTTCAAAGAGAGGGTTATCCTGCTGGATCTTATGGATGACACCTGCCGGAATATCGAGAAACTTGCCATTGCATTTTTTCATGATCATGTCATAAAAGGTCGCTGGAATGCCCATGGCCTGAATAAGGATATCTATCTCACCATTACAAAATGCCTCACCCATTTTCTTGGTTGAAAGCTCGAAAACCTTGCTGAAATCCCTGACAGACCACCCCATCGCCTTAAACAGCATTTCGGCAATGGTTCGTTTTCCTGAGCCTAAGTTGCCGATATTGATGCGTTTCCCTAAGAAATCCGCAAAACAGGAAATACCGGAATCCTCTTTTACAATGATCCCGACAGGCATATGATAAAGCGTTGTGATTAAGCATAAATCCTTGTTTGGGCCAAAGGGTTTGAATATTCCTTTGCCATTGTAGGCATCGTAGGCCAGATCCGAACGGGTGATGGCCAGATCCAGTTCCCCTGATGCCAATGCCTGGATGTTATAGACAGATCCACCCGTGCTGTAAGCGATGCACCGTATGCCGTGATCGAGGCGGTGCGCGTTGATCAGGCCCGCAATGGCCTTGCCCACTGGATAGTAGACACCACCTATGGAGGAGGTTCCCAGTGCCAGGAACTTGTCCACGCCTTTAGGCACAGCGTTTGTAGGAGACAGAAAGAAAAACAAACAGATTCCTGTCAGAGTGCCCAAACACCATTTCGCGGCTTTCAGGGACACAAATCTTTTCATTTGTCTCAATAAGCGCTTTCTTAAATTTCGGGGGGAAAAAATTGTTTTCTAAGCGGCCAAAGAGCTCTTATTAGGAAAAATGGCGTTGTGTGTCAAGGGAAAAACTTTGCAAGATATTGTGATTCAAAGTTATTCTGCCCGGGGAAGATTTATGAGGAATGACGGAGATGGTGCACCGGATCTGTTCAGCTGATGGGAGCGTTGGTCGTTGAGGCTGTTTTGGCTAAAGATGATTCCTTATGGTTCCAGAATACAGGGTATCAAGCAATCTCGCTCATTTTTTTGTGTTTATCTTTTAGGGTAAAGTTTGAAAATCCGTACCTGCGATGCTAAGAAATACAGGTGTGAAGCGGATTTGCCCAAAGTGCTCAAGTCATAGAATTGGGTCACTGAAAGATGGCCGTCTCCAGTGTGCAAGATGACATACTTTTAGCGATTCAAGGCGGCTGGTTAGATTTTCAAAGGCCAAATTACGAAAGGTCATCCGGGAATTCGTGCTTGAGCATTCCACAAATATCATTCTGAGCAGAGTCGATATTTCCAAGTATATGTTACTGAAAATCTTGACTCGGCTGCGCATTGCAATGACCCAGGATATCCCTGAGGTGTTCGAGGGCTCCGTTAACGGACTTGAAACATTGGAAGTTTTTTTGAAAAATCACGGGAAGGGGAGATAAAGGAGTGACCCCTTATCCGCTCCTGGACCGACATGCACGCTTGTGAACCGCGAAAGCGAGCGCATTCCTCGCAGGTTCTGCCTGACGGCAGTGGTTCTGCCTGGCGGCAGGGTAGTGCGCCGCGGACTGCGGGGTTGGCGCCCTGGGTGGAGCACAGGATTGAAACGCAAACCATATAAAAATGACAAACTTCCTTACGGTCGAAGATTCCCCGCGTCTTGCCGCGGGGAGCTTCAATCATCACAGGTTTACACCAGGCCCCTGATTCCCCTGCTATTGGCCCTCATGACCGGCATTGTCGTGGGCCTTTGGGTGCCCAATCTTTCCGGCATTTTTTTTGCCATTGCCACGCTCTTCCTCTTTTCCCTTCTTTTTATCTGGAAGCGGCAAAAGGTCTGCTTGCTGCCCCTTTTCCTCTTCTTTGCCCTTGGTTACTGGAGCCTGCAAAGCTGGACCTCACCACGACTTCCGGCAAACCACGTATCCCATTTTGTCGATGACAGGCCTTGGCACATGATTGGGACGCTGGATAGCGATCCAGAACGATTTCCTGACCGAACACGTTTCACCCTTAAGGTAGAATCCCTCAAAAGGAACGGACTTTCCCGTAAGGTAGCAGGCTCCATACGCGTGACCGTTCGGGGAAGAGGGATTGATTTGCGCCCAGGCGACAGGATTGCCTGTTTTTCAAGGCTCAAGGAGATCCACAACTTCAATAATCCGGGCGGTTTTGACTACCGGCGGTATCTGGCCTTTCGGGGGATATGGGCCTCCGCATTTGTCTCCAAGGAAAGCTTGCTGATCAGGCTGCATCCAGCAACCACGCCCTGGTTTCGTCAAACCCTCAACCGTTCACGGGAAGCCGTATCCCATCTGATTGACAGGGCTACTTCAGAAAACTCCGAAGAGGTAAGCGCAATCCTAAAGGCGCTTATTCTTGGGGATCGAAGCCAAATTCCCCCACGGATTCGGGATCTATTCAACCGGATTGGTATTGGGCATCTGCTGGCCATCTCAGGACTTCACATCGGTATGGTGGCAACGCTTGCCTTTTTCGGGTTGCGCTTTCTCCTGGCACGCTCAGAGATGATTCTTTTGGCTGTCTGGGTGACAAGGGGTGCCGCCCTGATAGCGCTTTTTCCAGTCCTGGTTTACGGATTTTTGGCTGGCATGTCCCCTGCCACCCAGCGCGCTGTGATCATGGTTACCGTGTTTTTGATAGCCATTTTCTTGGAACGGGAACAGGATGCCATAAACACGCTATCTGTAGCAGCCCTTGTGATCCTCATTATAAGGCCCACAGCCCTGTTTGAAGTCTCTTTTCAGCTCTCTTTTGTGGCCGTCTTTGCCATCCTATACGTGCTGCGGCACCTTCCCTTGGCTGTTAAGTTGAGGAGCGGCCCTCTAACGCTCTTCAAGAGACTGGCCCTGTTTTTGCTGGTTTCTGTCGCAGCCACCCTGGGGACTCTTCCCATAACGCTTTATTATTTCAATCAAACATCACTCATCGGGGTTCTTACCAATTGCATCATGGTGCCCCTGGTTGGATTCTTGGTTGTGCCGCTTGGATTACTGGCGGTTTTGTTTTTGTCTTTTTTTCCAACAGGGGCCCTGTGGATCATGAAGGGGGCAGCGATGATCCTGCAAGGGGGCCTGGAGATGGCCACTTTCTTTTCAAGATGTCCATTTGCAGCCATAAAGACTGTCACCCCTAGCCTGATCGAGATCGGACTCTATTATGCGCTGGCATGGGCTCTCTTTAACGGCAGGCGAACCCGCCTGGCAAGGTCCCTGCTGATTGGCCTTTCAATCGTTGTTTTGGCAGATGTGGGCTACTGGGTCAGCGAGCGGTACGGCCGTCGTGAATTGAGGATGACGGTGATTGATGTGGGGCAGGGGAATTCTGCCCTCATGGAACTTCCAGGAGGGCCTTGCATACTGGTCGATGGCGGCGGATTTTACGACAACCGTTTTGATATAGGGGCTTGGGTGGTCGGGCCGTTTTTGTGGAAGAGAAAGATTGCCACCGTGGAAATCCTTGTCCTTTCTCATCCACAGACGGACCATTTGAACGGGCTCTTGTTTATTGCCCGGCATTTCAATGTCCGGGAGGTATGGATGAACCAGGAGCCCGCAGATACCAGGCCCTATCGGGATTTTCTGAAGATCGTCTCACAAAGGGGTATCCGTGTGGTCGGGCCAAAAGACCTTGTTGGACCCCGAATGATCAATGGGGTTCGATTTCGGGTGCTTTATCCGCCTGTGGATTTCTTAGAGCGGAAAGCCGAGGACGGCTGGCGCACCCAGAATAATAACTCTCTTGTCCTAAAGGTTTCCTTTCAAAATGTATCGTTTCTCCTGCCTGGAGATATTGAGGCCGAGGCAGAAAAGGAACTCACAGGACTGGCCTGCCCGACTCTTAAAAGCAACGTGCTGTTGGTTCCTCACCACGGAAGCCGAAGCTCAAGTACCCCTGAGTTTTTGAAATGTGTGGCCCCTTCTATTGCTGTGATATCATTAGGCTGGAAGAACATATTTAGGTTTCCTCACCCCAATGTTCTCAAGCGTTACAAGGCTCGGGGGTGCCAGGTATTTCGCACCGATTCTCAGGGTGCCATTACCATCACCACAGACGGCACCCACATAAATGTGAAGCCCTTCCTTTTGTGATCAGGTCCCCGGGAGAACAAGAGAACAGAAAGTCAACTCAAAGAGTTAATCGAGGTGCTTCCCACCCTTTATCGAAACCACCTTCAGAACTTACTCCGAGAGCTTAAAGCAGCAGGGCAAATCTATAGCGATGGGCGAACCAAGGCTGACTGGTGGTATCCTGGTCGATCTGCAAGAATGATTGCGGCAGCACAGAACAAGAACACAAATAAGACGCAATGACAACGCAGCCACGACTTAACTTTTTCTTATTACAGGGTTTTTGATTGCCTCTAATTGCGTTCAAGAGCTTGAAAAAAGCAATTGTGACGCTGTCAGGGCCAAATTTAAAACCATGATACCATCTTTCGCTTAGACTCCACTTGCCTTGACAGGATACCCTTCCAGGCATCACGGCAAACCTCAGGTCCCGACTTCTGTCTGTGCAAAGCTATTGGATTTTTACTTTGTATTTTGCCCGCTTTAAAATAGTGTTGCTTGTATAGGAATTTCTGGCATTCTAATTTGCAACTTGGGATAATTATTCAATATTTTGCGCAAACCAACCTTCTATCCCTAATCAAGCAATGCAAAAAACTGAATCCTAAGACCCTGTTTCTCATTAAGAAAGGACGCCAGGTTTTTGCGTTGAGGAGGCTCTTTAAACAACCGGGCGAACGACCAGAAACAACCAAACATTTGCGCCTTCAATACACAACTGTAACCAGAATAGCAGAACAGGGTCTATCATAAGAATGATGGTTCGAGACTCGAGTTCCATTTCTTGCCTAAGACTGCGTTTCATGACGGATCATTAGCGTCCGGTTAACAATGCAATAAATTCGGCTAGTTAGAAATTGCTACTGTTTTAAAACTGTAGTTTTGGGAAAATGACTACCTATCGTGTCTTAGAATTTGTAGTTAACAGTGATAGCATTAGGTTATTCAAAGATCGAATAATTTCAATTGCCTATCCTCTACTTTTTGCTCATGTCGTGTGCGACAAGCGTTAGTATAGAATGTTGAAATGAATGGTTTTTGCTCAAAAAGGTTAACCTCCAAAAAGTGTAATAATTTGGACAGGGGTTGTTCCAGGTGATACCGCTCCTTCAGGATGGCGAGCAAGGGGTATACGATCATTGCTATCCATATCTGGGTCTTTACTGCATTTGCGCTGGTGCCATAAAAGGTCTTGATCCTAAGGTTTTGTTTTATCCACTTAAAGAACAATTCGATTTCCCAGCGAGCCTTGTAGAGAGCGGCGATTGTTTCGGCAGAAAGCATAAAGCTGTTGGTCAGGAAAACCAGGGTCCGGCCTTGGGTTTCATCTCGAAAACTGATCCGTTGCAGACGGCCAGGGTAGAGCTTCTTTAACCGTTTGCTTGCCAACAAGATTTCCTGATCGCAACGCAAGCCAAGTAACTTATCGACAGGATAGGAAACCACACGAATCCATTTGATGGAAGTTTTCAAACGGGTGACGAAAAAGGCACCGATTTGCTCAATAGACCGCAACCAGGCGAAATCAATGTAGGCCCGGTCAACGACATAGATTCCTTCGGGCTCGATCGGCACCGGGGGTGCAGCTTTGACATCGTGAACTTTGCCATCTGTGATAGTCAGAAACGCCGGAATATTGCCACGTAGATCAAGCATCGCATGGAGCTTTATTGCTCCCTTGGTTTTGCGGAACTTTGCCCAAGGAAACAAAGATAATGTTAAATCGATTGTGGAAGCGTCCAATGCATACACAGCATTATCCACTTCGACAGCCAATTCAGTTTGGGCATAGTGCCGCCGGGCACGTTGCATCAGGGCTTTGGCAAATTCCTCGTAGATTCGGTAATCGCGACGTTCGTTGGCATCGGCCAGGGTTGATCTTGGACATTGTTGAATGCCGATGTGGTAGAGTTTGCTTGCATGGGCATTGAGCGCGATATCGATATCGCGTAAACTGTTTTCTTGACGGATGTGAGCAAACATCATGCACGCCAACTGGTCCCAGCATTTGAAGTGCTTGGTGCGGTAGTCCCCTTGGTACTTGTTGACAATACGTTGAAACTCGTATCGTGGTAGCAAATGCAGAAGCTGTGCAAATACGTAAGACTGGTGCGGCATGGTATTGCTTCCAGGGAGTAAACGCTCTAAGGTAATCAATCTAACAAATGTCCCGGACATCAATATGCTGTCCGGTAAACTAATTAGCATATACGTCCAGACCATAGCAAATTTGCTCAAATACTGGTAGATCAGAAATTGAATCCCAAAAAATAAAACCATCTTATTTGGCAATATTATCATATAATTATAGGCTTTTTGGAAAAGTTAACCGGACAGCAGTGATAAAGCGAAACATTCTGCGCCGTCAATTCGCCTTTATAGGGGCCAAACATGCACCGATGAAAGATGTCATCAACTCGCGACATGATCGAGATTAACATATCCTTTTTTGGGTAGATGTTGAATATGCAATACGTTCTTCAGATACGAATACTTTGCTCTTTTCAAGAACCTCCTGGCTGAATCCCGCGTGGCACTTTGCTCTTGCAAGATCCTTTTAGTGGTTTGTCCTTTGTCCATTGCTGAGCGCCAGGTGGCCTGAGGCGGGTTTTGCGGATCTGTGCCTTGCGCTTGGCATCGCCGTATTTTCCAAATCTACCACCCATGGACAGTTCCTTTGAAAATCTCCACATTAGGCTTATCCAACATAGATGGCAGCGTCTCGCGCGGACTTTACAATGCACCGGGCATCGGCAAACCCAAAAAAAGAGTGCGGATGAGAGCGAGTATCTGGGGAAAACTAGGGTCGCCACGTCGACCTCTTGACAAATGCCTTCTCATGAGAGTCAACAACGTTATATATTGAGACATCAGTAGGTTACACCCTCAAGGGTGGCATAGAAAAAAATAATTATCTATCTACCAAAAAAAGAAACCTCCTGTTAAGAAGAAAGAGTAAGCACCACCAAACTCAAACTTTTAACAGGAGGTTACCATGAATGAAAATGAGCTTAGCAGAATCGAGCGTTTTCGTCAATTCAGAAAAGAGGTCCGAGGCTCTAAAAAATATCTTATCGTCGGAATAGATATAGCGAAAAACAAGCACCAAGCCTTCCTGGGGACGGCAACGGGGAAGACTGTTTTCAGGCGATTGATAGTGGAAAATAGTGCTAGTGGTTTTGAACACTTGTTAGGCCAGGTACAATTTTACATGACCAGAGATGGTCTTGAGCGGGTAGTCTTTGGATTGGAGCCCACCTCTACCTATCATAAGCCGCTGGCGGAGTTTTTGATTAAGCAGGGCTTCCTGGTGGTTTACGTAAGCAATCTGGCTATCAGAAAGAACCGGGACCTTTTGGATGGGCGCTGGGATAAAAACGACACCAAAGATGCGGCCAATGTGGCTGATCTTATCTCCCAGGGCAAATGCCAGTATTATGACCTGCCGGATATGCCTTTGAGAGACTTACGCAGTTTGCTTTTACTGCGTAAGAGATTAAAGAAACAAGAACATGGCATCCGGGTAAGGATACGCAATAATTTGGTAGCCCAGTACTTTCCGGAGTTAGATAAATATTGGAATAAATCAGAACAGGAAAGCCTGGCCATAGTCCGCTGGTGCCTGGCTCCGGAGAAGATAAACCGATTGGAGTTTAAAGATTTCTTCCAGATGGTGACTACGCGCTATAGAGGTAACAGTCAACAGCAGAGGCTTAGCCAGATCTGGGAGATGGCCCCGCGGTCCATCGGATGCTAGG
Source organism: Deltaproteobacteria bacterium (assembly GCA_003647275.1). GTDB lineage: Bacteria > Desulfobacterota > Desulfobacteria > Desulfobacterales. Next base: position 973 of record QMMN01000026.1, on the reverse strand, counting down.
CCGGTGAAGGATTGGAGCTGGAAGCAAAGATCATGATCGAAGGTTTAAAACAGGTTCAAGATCAGATTGCGGAGATCGAAAAGAGAATTCAGAACCTCTGCACCCGTTTTCCCGAGTATGACCTCCTTTTGACTATTCCCGGATTTGGTCCCTATATTTCTGCCGTAGTCTTGGGGGCAATTGGAAATCCGCACCGGTTTGATAGTGCCAATCAGGTGCTAAGACTGGCTGGACTGGATTTAAGTGCCAATCGAAGCGGAGAGAAAAGTTCAAGTGCCATACCGGTTATCTCCAAGAGAGGAAAGGCTGATCTACGTTATGCCCTCTATCAAGCTGCCCTTATTGCCTCCTGTTCTAATACAGGCTTTATAGCTTACTATTCGAGACTCTTAAAGGGTCGCCAGCGGGAAAGAGGGATCAGGATTAAAATGCGGGTAAAACTGGCGGCAAAACTCCTGATTATTGCCTGGACTTTGATGAAAAAAGGAGAAGCTTTTTCTCCCGGTTATCTGGGTTAAATAAACAAGAATTTTAATTTGGCGAGAGAGCCCTGGCATGGACGTGGAGGCGTATGACCTCAGGGGGGACAAAAGAGGGCCTCTCACCGAACTTTGTAGCCTGGATAGGGGATTATAGGTGGTCCGCCGGGGCGGACACGCCGGATAGAAGTAACGATAAGGCCCGAGGTTCATTTATTAGGTGAGAAATTCGCCAAGTAATTTTGCCCAGAGATCCTTAAGGATTGGTAGCAGTAGTGTGCCCAGAATTTATAAGGACTTGCAATGGGTTGATTTTATATCCTTTTCATTTTTAGCTTGACAGGAGGATATAGGATTGTCCCTAAGGTTACCTGTCAAAGTCCAGGACATCGATTACCCAAGCTTAACGGTAAAAATGCTCAGGACATTGATTACCCGAAACAATCCTTCTCCGATATTCAATCAGTGAGGCAACAGTGAAAAGTTCATACAAC
>QMMN01000025.1 GCA_003647275.1 Deltaproteobacteria bacterium | reverse complement strand
CATACTGCGCCGAGGTGATCCATGGCTCTCAGTAGCCCAAAATTTTTGCCCCTGTTTTCTTTGATGGAAATATCGGCAATGATAGCATCTCTGGGTGCACCCCTTATTTTCCCGGTTCTGTCCAAAATCCTAAACAAAATCAAATGCTGCCAAACCGTTGACAAGGCATAACCAACCCTTGATAACGATCCAAACAGATAACCCAACCAGACAAAAACTTTTCTCTTTCTTGTTTTGTCAGAGATGTAACCTGAGGCGCCTTGCGATATTGAAACAATGGCTTCGCCTAAACCATCTATGAAGCCAAGAACAGCCATATTGGCACCTAAGACAGCTGTTACAAATAACGGCCATATTGGATAAATCATATCCGACCCCAAATCATTTAAAAATGAGGCCAGTGCAAATGTTCGAACTGTCTTTCTTGTCTCTTTTTGGTCCATAATGATAACTTATATCTTCAGAAGGATCTCTCGCCCGCGCTCTTCAATCGCTCGAGTCCACAGAAATCTCGGATATGAATGATTTATCTGGTTTTTTCTATATTTTACCCTTTCACTCCTTACCACCTTCTTGCCAGGACGTTAGCACGCCGTTTGTGAAATAAAGGTATTTGTTACCATATATCCATTGTTCTTTTCTCGTGTTTTGGGTTTCTATTACTACATTCATTTTCTCGGGAACACCCAAAACCTGTTTCACCTGCCAAGTTTCCATGCCAACAGCTATTCTGCCCATATCGATTTGCTGCTGGACATTGTTTTGAGGCAGTTCCATAGAAGCTGGCAATTCAAAAAGCTTTCTATTTTCTTTTGCCAACCAATAGCCAACGACAAATCCTAAGACTATGAGAAATACAAGGACAGATTTTTTCATGATTTTTCCCTTTAGATACCCCTACCATAAATCGTTTCACCGCCAACCATCTCACCAAGATCAACATGCATGCCCACCTCATGCGTGGCAAATCTACGGGTGCCCAAGTGAGATTTGCTTCTCGTGTGTTCGCAAAGTTGCCATCGAAGCGGGGTGTTTGGGCGTGGCCACGTGGCGCTGCAAAACATGCTGTTAGCCGAAGAGGCTTATAAATGAATTCTAAAAAATTTTAGTGTAAGGTGTAAGGCTTTATTTCAGACAATACAAATGCCGTTATCATATCTACCTGGGGAGGATTCAAGGATCTTCACCAAGATACATGTGCTCATTTGAATATCCTATGTCCACAAGTTCTGTATTATCAGCCGCTGTAGACCATAACCGTCGTTTACTTCTTCCGTATAATTTTACCTTCTTTATTTTCGAACTCCAACCAACCTTTTTTAAATCAAAAACCTTAAAGAAAAGCCCGTCTTCACCAATTCATTCCAAACAATATTCTGCTTTGGAACATAATATAATGTAACTTTCGAATTATTTCTATGATCACTCGCAATCGCATAGTAATTACCATCTCTCGAAATGCATGCCTTTCTAATCCATCTCAACCCAGATTTTCCGCCAGAACCAAAGGAAATTTCCTTTAATAGATCACCATTGCCATTGTAAAAAGATATACCCCCGAAACCACCTTCATCATACCAACCCCAGTTAACAAAAACAATATACTTTCCATTATCAGAGATATCAACAAAACCAGGCCATCTGGGTCGTTCTGCCATCTGGGTCGTTCTGCTTTTCCAAATTATTTTGTCGTCCTTTTTAAATGTACACTCAACAGGGTTATTATTCGAGCAACCCAAAAACTTTATGTTTATTTCATATTTTTTGTTAGGCGATCGTTTCCTCACGATCCAGAATGAATGTTACGGGGATGCTTCGTCTTCTGAATACATCCGGCAGATCTTTGCCCTGGACGTATACTGGAAAGGTAAAAGGGTTTTTCTCCATAAACTTTTGACCGGTTTTCGATGAGAAGGAAGACATCGTCGTCATTTTTTAGAAAATCGTAGAGGTCTTGAACTGCAAAAGCGAGCGCATTCCACGGGCCAAGTGCTTCACGAAGCAGGGATTCTGGAACTCTTTTTGGTTGACTTAAGTACCTGATTTACTTAGTGTGCAAGCCAGGGTTGGAAGAACAACCCTTTGGGCCTTGAGAATCGCTTGCGCTTGAGGGTTGAGGCAGAGGGCGAGGAACTCATCAATCTAAAGGTTTTTGGAGGTAAGACGATGACAGCATTATTCGAGGAGATTAAAATCAATCGTATGACCTTGAAAAACAGAAGTGTGCGCTCGGCCACATGGACAGGAATGGCAGAACATGGTCACTGTAGCACGCGGCTCATAGAGCTTATGGAGGCGCTTGCCCGAGGAGAGGTTGGATTGATTATCACAGGCTTTGCCTATGTCATGCCAAATGGTCAGGCCCTTCAGAGGCAGCTTGGGATACATGACGATGCCATGATTCCAAACCTGTTACAGCTCACGGAGCGTGTCCATGCAGCCAATGGAAAGATTGCAATGCAGATTGTGCATGCCGGGGTCCAGACGGTTGTGAGACAAAGACAAAAAAGAGGGACTCCCATTTGGGGACCATCTGCTGTATATGACAAGTTTTTCAGAAGGACGCCCAAGGCAATGACGCAGCGTGAGATCAAAGAGACGGTTCAGGCATTTGCACGCGCGGCTGACAGGGTGAAAAGAGCGGGGTTTGATGCCGTGCAACTTCATGCCGCTCATGGCTATCTTGTCAGTCAGTTTCTGTCCCCCTTAAAAAACAGGCGCACAGACAAGTATGGCGGCCCGATAGAAAACCGGGCAAGATTTCTGTTTGAGATCTACAGGGCGGTCCGAAAAAATGTGGGAAAGGATTTTCCGGTTCTGATCAAGTTGAACGCAAAGGACTTTGTCAGGGGCGGATTGAACCAAAGAGACACCCTGTTTGTTACAAAAAGGCTGGAGGAAATGGGGATAGATGCCATCGAGATAAGTGGCGGAGTTCCTGCAGCAGGTGATCTGGGTCCGGCCCGCGCGAAGATACACAAGGTAAAGGAAGAAGCTTATTTTTTGCCTCTTGCAAAAAAGATAAAAAAACAGGTTTCTGTTCCCATCATACTTGTTGGGGGCATCCGATCATTGAAAACCGTGAATCACATTTTCAAAACAGGTGCTGCAGACCTTGTTTCTATGTCACGCCCCCTGATCCGAGAGCCGGGCCTTATCAAACGATGGAAGGAAGGGGACAGGAAAAAGGCAAAATGCATATCCTGCAATCAATGTTTTGGCGCTGCAAGGAGCCCTGAGGGGGTCTATTGCGTGATGGAAAGACAGGTCAAAATAAGGAAGAAAAAGCAGGCCACCCGCTAGGCCCATTGGCATTTCTTTTGAAACGATTCACCCCTATTTTGGCTCACCATAGAGCTCCGTGGTAGTTAAGATTTAGATATGAAATCCAAATTCTTCATTCATAGAAACCATGAGGTGAGGCAAGATGACACGAGAAAAGACGGTATGTGAATCAAGGGTTGAAATGGCCCAAATCATGCTTCCTATGGACGCCAACCTCGCCGGCAATGTGCATGGCGGCACGATCATGAAATTCATAGACACGGCCGCAGGCATTGTAGCACTGCGTCATTGCCGGACCAATGTGGTTACCGCTTCTATGGATCGATTAGACTTTCACGAACCCGTGTTCGTAGGAGAGCTGGTTATCTTCCGTGCTTCCATCAACTATGTGGGAAGCACCTCCATGGAGGTCGGCGTGCGAGTGGAGGCCGAAAACCTGATGACAGGGGAAGTCCGACACACCAACTCTGCGTACCTGACCATGGTCTCCCTGGACGAGAACCGTAAACCCACACTTGTACCCAGGATTGTGCCTGAAACCGAGGAGGAAAAGCGGCGATTTGAAGAGGGCCGGATCAGGGCGCAACAGCGCAAGGCATTGAGAAAGAAGCGGAACAAACCATGACTAGCGATATCATAAGAAAAGTTCAAATATGTACACCCTTCAGACTCCTGAAAGAAAAATACCTGCCCCTGATCCTTGAAAACAGGATTAACCCTGAAATCGGAATTGACGGGGATGTCATCGACACGCATACCAGGAAAGATTTTTCAGACATGGCCTCTATGCTTCAACAGGAAGGTCTTTTGATCACACTGCACGCCCCTTTCTATGACCTTGTACCAGGCGGCATGGACAAAAAGATATTGAAAGCGACCCGAGAACGCTTGAAACAGGTATTCGACCTCATACCTGTATTTGAGCCTTTGTCTATCGTCTGTCATACAGGATATGATAAAAAGAGATATCATGAAGTTGAAGACGAATGGTTCGAAACAGCCCTTGAGACATGGACCTCTTTTGTTAAAGACCTGAAGGGCACCCGAACCACCTTGATGCTCGAAAACGTTTACGAGCGAACCCCAAGGATACTCCGAAAACTCCTGCGTGGATTGAATTCAGAAAAAGTCGGCTTTTGCTTTGATGCGGGACATATGGTTGTTTTTTCTGAAACGAGCATGGACGGCTGGCTAAAGGTCCTTGGACCCTTCCTTAAAGAACTCCATTTACACGACAATGATGGAACCAATGACGACCATCTGGCCATTGGTGCGGGCAAGATCGATTTCGAGTATCTGTTCAAGTACATGGAAGACAATCACTTGCGGCCCATCATAACCCTTGAGGCCCACAAAGAGAAATGGATCTGGCAGAGCCTTGAGGCCCTGTCCCGATCAGAGCGCTTTTGTCGCATTATTCAATCATAGTTGTCTCTCACAGAGCTCACGGAGGTTCAGAGTGGTTGGGCAGATTTCCTGAGAGGGGCTGATAGTTTGGCCTGATTTTTTCCTCTCAAAAAAATCAGGTCAAAAAAATTATCTCGGCGATCTCAGCAAGATCTAGCGACCAAAGGAAGCGGGCGAGAGAACCCTTGATCGGATACAACATGAGAGTGGCGACTGACATTGGAGGCACCTTTACGGATGTGGTCACCCTGGACGGCAACAGCATCCAGGGCTGGAAGGTCCTTTCTACGCCGAAGTTCCCTGACCGTGCCGTCACCGAAACGATCAGGTCCCTCTCCGGCATCTCCTCTTTCTCCCACGGCACGACAGTGGCCACCAATGCAGTGCTTGAAAGAAAAGGCGCAAAGGTGGCCTTTGTCACCACCAAGGGCTTCAAGGATCTCCTTTATATTGCCAGACAACAAAGGCCCAGGCTTTATGATTTTGACTGTGCACGGTCAAGGCCTGTGGTCAGCCGCGATCTGTGCTTTGAAGTACCTGAACGTCTTGCCCCAGACGGAACGGTTCTCTTGCCCCTATCCCAACCCGATGCAGCCGCCCTGGCAGATCAAATCCTAAAAGCCGGGGCACAGGCCGCCGCCATCTGTCTGTTGTTTTCCTACAAGAACCCGGCCCACGAGATACTCCTTGAAAAGGAATTTAGAAATAGAGGCATTCCTGTATCCAGGTCATCTGAGATCATCCCCGAATTCAGGGAATTTGAAAGAGCCTCCACCACATCGATCAATGCCTTTGTACAGCCCGTGGTTGAGACATACATATCCAAGGTCCGAAAGGCGATCCGCAACGTGGGCGGCCCCCCTGACTATGACATCATGAAATCAGGGGGTGGCGTGACAGCATCGGCCGAAGTCTATCCTGTGGAGATGTTGCTGTCGGGTCCTGCCGGTGGGGTGTCGGGCGCTCTCTTGCTCGGAAGGCGCATGAAAAGAAAAGACCTGATCACCTTTGACATGGGTGGGACGAGCGCAGATTTTTCAGCCATTGTGGACCACACCCCTTTACGGACAGAGGAAGGGGAAATCGACGGGCTTCCCATCCGGATCCCGATTCTTGATATCACTACCATAGGCGCAGGCGGCGGGTCGATCGCCTGGATAGACAAAGGGGGCGCCCTCCGTGTGGGTCCTCAGAGCGCAGGGTCTGATCCGGGTCCTGCTTGCTACAACCGGGGCGGGAAACTGCCGACTGTGACCGATGCAAACCTGCTTTGCGGACTCCTTGATCCGAAATCCTTTTCCGGGACCGGTATTACCCTCAAGCCGGACAAGGCTGAGCTGGCCTTTCAATCACTCGCAAAATCGGCCAACCTGAGTGTGGAGGAGACCATTATCGGCGTGCGTGCTGTGGTCAATGCCAACATGCTGAGAGGGATTCGAAGGACCACGGTCGAAAAGGGGATCGACGCCAGGGCGTGTACCCTGCTTGCCTTTGGCGGTGCTGGCCCCCTTCATGCAGCAGAGCTTGCAAAGGAACTCGGGATCAAGGAAGTTTTGATCCCGCCTATGGCTGGCATGTTTTCCGCGTTGGGGATTCTCCTTTCAGACGTCAGACTCGATTTTGGCGAAACCTTCATTGCCGAATGGAATACCAAGACCCAACAGGAAGTGGACAGGATATTAAATCGGTTTAAAGAAAGGGCACTCAGATCGCTGGCCCGCCAGGGCCTGGATCACGAGGATACACATTTTAAGGCCGTTCTAGATCTACGGTACGAGGGCCAGAGCTTTCATCTCCCTGTCCCCTATAGCCAAGCCGATGTTGTGGAAAGCTTCCACCAAACCTTCAAAAAGCGATATGGATATTCCCTAAGACAAGGGCCCTATATTGAAGTTGTTACGGTGAGGCTCTCAGCCGTGATCTCAAGGGATGAGATCGCCCTGCCACAGGTCGAATCAACCGAAACGCGCCAACCAACGGGCAAGAGAAAAATCCTCCTTTCATCAGGGTGGGAAACTATACCGGTATATACTCGAGGCCACCTTTGGTCTTCATTTCACGACCAAGGCCCCCTGGTGATTGAAGATGAAGGATGCACTGTGTTTGTGCCACCAGGATGCGAGGTCTCTATGGAAGAAAATAGTTGTCTCAAGATAGAGGTAAGATAATGGCCATCCTTGACCCAATAACCCTTGAAGTCTTCAAGCATCTCATCTTGGCCATTCCCGAGGAGATGGGGGCAAATCTCAGGCGGAGCGCATTTTCTCCCAATATCAAAGAACGCCTGGATGAAAGCTGTGCCCTGTTTGATGCCAAAGGACGCCTCATTGCTCAGGCCGAGCACATCCCCGTGCATCTTGGTGCCATGCCATCGGCCGTGGAGGCGGTCATAACTGATTTCCCGAGGCTATCGCCTGGTGAACAGGTGATTGTAAACGACCCATACCGAGGAGGGTCTCACCTGCCGGACATCACCGTGATCGCCCCTTTTTTCTGGGAGGGAAAGCTCAAGGGATATGCTGTAAACCGTGCCCACCATGCGGACGTGGGCGGCAAGACCCCGGGATCCATGCCAGGGTCAAGCCGTACACTTGATGAAGAGGGGATTATTATCCCCCCTACCCTATTTGTCAGAAACGGCCTCATACAAAAGGGCGTGTTAAGGCTGTTTGAAAAAGAAACCAGAAATCCGACCGAACGGATCGGGGATTTGAATGCCCAGGTGGGAGCCAACCATCTCGGGGTATCCAGATGCCTTGATTTTATCCGCCGCTACGGCGAGATGGCCTTTGACAATTTTGTGGAGGCCATGATTGATTATGCGAAATCAAGGGTCATTGCCCATCTCTCTGGGCTTCCTCACGGGACCGCTGAGGCGACCGACTATCTAGATGGTGAATCAAGGCCAATCCCAATAAAAGTTAAAGTACAACTTGAAGGAAAGAGTTTAAAGGTCGATTTTACAGGAACCGCATCGCAATGCAAGGGAAATGCAAACACGCCCATCAGCGTGACCAGGTCGGCTGTCTATTATGTGCTAAGATGCCTTCTGCCTGCGGATATCCCCCTGAACCACGGCTGTTACGAGCCTGTCCACGTGATAGCTCCCAAAGGTTCCCTCCTTAACCCACGGCCGCCAGCAGCAGTCAGTTCCGGAAACGTGGAAACCTCCCAGAGGATTGTTGACGTACTCCTTCTTGCCCTTCAGCGCCTCCTCCCTGACCGAATTCCGGCCCAAGGCCAGGGGACCATGAACAACCTTGCGATTGGATGGAAAGAAAAGACCTATTACGAAACAATTGCGGGCGGTATGGGCGGAAGTCCAACATGCGACGGGGCAAGCGCGGTCCAGATCCATATGACCAACACGGCCACCACGCCGACTGAGGTCCTGGAAAGCGCCTATCCCGTGCGAGTCCTCAAGACGGCACTGAGGGAGGGATCAGGCGGGGCCGGGGCTCATCCCGGTGGAATGGGCGTGATCCGGGAACTCCTTCTCCTTGAAGATGCCGTGATTTCCATTCAATCGGAAAGAAGGCGCATTCGGCCCAAAGGGATAGCCGGTGGGGGTGATGCAAGGCGTGGATCCAATTTCTTGACGCATATTGAAGGGACTAAGGTGAGGCTCCCTGGCCGTACCACCTTCCAGGCGTCCAAAGGTGAGACGATTATCATCAATACGCCTGGCGGAGGGGGCTGGGGTGCGTGCGCCTAACCGCTTTCCAGCTCAACATGCCAGTATAAATAATCTCGCCAGGAATCAGGAACACGCCTGACACCAATCGTAATCATGATAAAAGGCACCCAGCCGGGCTTTACGGGTTTTTTAAGAAGCTTAAAACCTGCCTCCTTCAGGGACCTGCCTCCCTTTACCCGGTTACACTTGTAACAACATGTTACAATATTGGTCCATTCGGTCTTTCCACCGTATCTTTTGGGAATCACATGATCGAAGGTCAGGTCTTCGGATTCAAATTTTTTGCCGCAGTACTGGCACTGGAATCCATCCCGGGCATAAATATTGACCCGGGAGAATTTGACATCTTTCTTTCGGTATCTGACGAATTGGAGGAGGCGAAGCACGGATGGAAGTTTGATGGCAAAGGTGACTGCGCGGATTTCCCTGTCGTATTCCTCTACGACTTCTACCTTTCCCAGCGTCAGGAGTCGGATGGCCCTTTTCCAGTCAATCACCTTTAAGGGCTCAAAAGTGGCATTCAGTAGGAGCACCTGCTCCATGATGACCCTCCGTTCACCTATTTCATGCAAGAAGGAACCAGATTGGATAGGCTACAAGGAGCCATTGTAAATGATACTTTTGGCTCGGGGGCAAAGGCTCAAACCTCGTTCCAACGAGAAAAATACTTGTTATTTCAATCTGTTATGCCTGTTCCCCCTGGTGACAGTGACCACCATCCCTAATTTATAGCGTTATTTCTCACGAGGATTTCATATAGCATATTTACGATGGTGGGTCAAGCCTGGTTCAACTCGCGTTCTTGTTCATATTTTTTTCAGTTTTTTTGTGAGGAGCAATTGGATTGGTCGTTTTGACCGGCCTGCTCCCCGGACGCGAAGCACTGCCGTCAGGCAGAATCCCCGTCCAGAAGGGCGGGGCGGCTTCACTTTTTGCTAGCTCACGAACACATCTGTTTCAGGACCTGACTCTTGAGCCTTGATCCCCCGCCTTTGTGACAGATGTACTTCATAAGCCAGACATAGATTTTTTATTGACGCCCTTTGAGCTTTTGTGTATAATAAATAAATTTAATGGGAGATCGTCCAGCGGCAGGACTACGGACTCTGACTCCGTCAACCCAGGTTCGAATCCTGGTCTCCCAGCCACTAAAATAAAAATAAGGGTTTAGCTCAAATCGAGTTAAGCCCTTATTTGCTACCTCTACTTCTTCTCCTTCTTTGCGATCTTGGCCCATGAATCACGTAACGAAACCGTCCGATTGAATACGAGTTTACTATCGGAAGAATCAACGGAATCGACGCAGAAATAGCCCAGCCTCTCGAACTGGTATCGACTTCCTGGTGCTGCACCTGCCAGACTCGGTTCAACACGACACGACGTCAATGTCTCCAATGATTTCGGGTTCAAATAAGTTTTGAAATCAGGGCCATCCTTTTCACCACTTGGGTTTGCTTTTACGAAAAGACGATCATACAGGCGTACTTCGGCTTCGAGCGAATGAGCCGCTGAAACCCAGTGTAGTGTTCCCTTGACCTTGCGTCCGTCTGAAGACCAGCCACCCCGCGTTTCCGGATCATAGGTGCAGTGCAGTTCGAGCACTTCGCCAGTTTGCTCATCCTTAACTACCCGCACACATGTGATATAATAAGCGTATCGCAGTCGTACCTCACGACCGGGAGCCAAGCGGAAGAACTTTTTCGGCGGGTCCTCACAAAAATCTTCTCGTTCAATGTACAGCACGCGAGAAAAAGGAACCTTCCGGGATCCCATACCGGGATTCTCTGGATGATACGGGGCATCCAACTCTTCCACCTGGTCTTCTGGATAGTTGTCAATGACCACGCGAAGCGGACGCAACACACCCATAACCCGTGGCGCTCGTTCATTCAAATCTTCGCGGATGCAGTGCTCAAGCAATGCCATATCGACGATACTATCTCTCTTGGCCACTCCGATGCGCTCACAAAAGTTTCGGATTGACTCTGGTGTAAAGCCGCGTCTGCGCAAACCCGAAATTGTAGGCATCCGTGGATCATCCCATCCGGTGACATACCCTCCTTCTACCAATTCAATAAGCTTTCGCTTACTCAACACGGTGTAGCTGAGATTGAGGCGAGCGAACTCGATTTGCTGTGGATGATAGACCTTTAATTCGTCAAGGAACCAGTCGTACAACGGGCGATGATCTTCAAATTCCAGCGTACAAATAGAATGTGTGATGCCTTCGATAGAATCCGAAAGGCCATGGGCAAAGTCGTACATCGGATAAATGCACCATTTATCGCCCGTCCTGTGATGTGTCGCCCTTAAAATGCGGTAGATGACCGGATCACGCATATTCAAATTTCCAGATGCCATATCAATTTTTGCTCGAAGTACGCGGGAACCGTCCTCGAATTCGCCTGCCCGCATGCGCTCGAACAAGTCCAGGTTCTCTTCGACCGAACGGGTGCGATACGGGCTGTCCTTGCCGGGCTCAGTCAAGGTGCCACGGTACTCTCTGATTTCCTCTGCACTCAAGTCGCAAACATACGCCTTGCCAAGTTTAATTAACTGCACGGCATACTGATATAGTTGCTCAAAGTAGTCAGATGCGTAGAACAGACGATCACCCCAGTCGAATCCAAGCCATCGAACGTCTGATTTGATCGATTCCACATATTCAATGTCTTCCTTGCTTGGATTGGTATCATCGAATCGCAAATTGCAAAGGCCTCCGTTTTCGGCGGCAAGACCAAAATTGAGGCAGACAGACTTGGCGTGTCCAATATGCAAATAGCCGTTCGGCTCTGGTGGAAATCGAGTATGAACTCGACCGTCGTTTTTGTTTGCTTTCAAGTCTTCGGCGATAATATTACGAATAAAATTAGGTAAGGGCGTAGAATCGGTTGTGGTCATATTCTCGGTACCTTCTCGTTTTTCTTACACCCGATAAAAAGTCAGGGTCATTCTCAAGTTACAGAAATAAGGTCCCGTCAGGTATTTACTCGAAGAATGTCACGGCCTTTTTCAAGCGCTCTACCACGCGTCTCTTTCCCACGGCAATGAGCACATCAAAAAGCCCAGGGCCAACTGCCTGACCTGTGACCGCCGTTCGAATACCGTTGATCAATATCCCTGCTTTGATTCCGAGCGCTTCAGCCGTCTCGCGGATCACCTGCTCGGTCTCCTCAACGGTAAATGTTTCTAGGGCTTGCAGGCGATCTGCCAGGATGGGGAACCACACTTTCAGCCCTTCATGCTTAAGGATGTTCTTCTTCAAGGCCTTGGGGTCGATTGGATAGTCGTCGGAAAAATAGGCACGGCCAAGGGTTACGAAATCGGTGGTGACATGATACCTGCTTCGAATCAAGTCGACTGTACGAAGAAACCAATTACGCTTTGCCCCCTCGAACTCGGGATCCCAAATCCCTGCTTTTTCCAACTCTGCCTTTACGTAAGGCTCGATTTCTTCAACAGGAAGATTTCTCAGGTAATGGGCATTGATACTAATCGCCTTTGGGTCAGTAAAGAATTTTGGATCGTCCTTCCTGACATCAAAGATGGCATTGGCCCGACTGATGCCTTCCAAGGAAAATGCTTCGATCAGTTCCTCCTTGGAAAAGATCTGCCTCGAATCAGGCGTGGACCATCCTAGAAGGGCCAGATAGTTTACAAATGCCCATGGCAGGAAACCATGCTCCTTGTAAAAATGGACTGCAACCAATTCACCGTGGGTCCGTTTGGAGATTTTGGCCTTGTTGGGATCCAAGGTGAGGGACATGTGTGCGAACTTTGGAACCGGTGCGCCAAGGGCCTTGTAGATTAAAATTTGCTTGGGTGTATTTGCCAACCCATCCTGTCCGCGAATGACATGGGTGATCCGGTCACGGATGTCATCAACAGCATTGGAAAGGATGTACAGAGGCCGCCCATTGGAACGGACGATGACAAAATCCTCTATGTCTTCATATTTCTTCTCAATGATGCCATAGACGATGTCTGCAAAAATAACAGAACCTTCCCCACGGGGCACCTTCAAACGAATGGTGTACGGCATGCCGGCCGCTTCCTTTTTTGCAACCTCCTCGGGAGTTAAATTGCGGCAAGTGCCATCGTACTGTAACGCAGTCTTTTTCCTGCGCGCCTCTTCCCTCTTTCGATCAAGATCCTCTTTTGTACAGAAACATTTATAGGCATGACCCGATTCGAGGAGTTTATGCGCAGCCGCAAGATGGTCCTTGATAAACTGGGACTGGAAATAAGGGCCTTCATCCCAGGTAATTCCTAGCCATTTTAGGCTTTCAATAATCCCCTGGATCGATTCTTCAGAAGACCTTTCCTCGTCAGTATCCTCGATCCTCAAGATCAATTTGCCGCCTGTCTTTTGAGCAAAGAGCCAGTTAAATATCGCTGTCCGGGCACCGCCGATATGAAGGTATCCGGTCGGGCTCGGGGGAAAGCGCGTTCGAACCTCTTCCATGTTATGTCATCCTCACTTAGTAGTTCACCTCACAGGGCAAGGAATATCCCTGAACGTAGGCCTACAGCCATTTCCACCAAGTTAATGGCATACCTGGCAAAGGCATTGGAGGCCGAAGTGAAGGGATGTTCCTTGCCCTGTAAACTGCTATGTCCTTATTAATAAACGATAAAGCCCGCATATCCCACAACCTGGGCATAATCGCCGGTCACATCCCCTGATGTCGCATACTGGACCAACGCCGCCTTGCTGGCACCCAGTCCATTGCAGGCCTCGAGCACGATCGTCGTAGGAATCACCCCGCACATGGATATCCCGTGCTGGGCGACAGTTTCATAAAGTCCCTCAGGGTCCAACTCAAGGATACGATCCATGGCCAGCTTATCTTTGGCCTGTGCCGATTCCTGAGACTCGTAATGCGTCATATCCGTGCTGGCCACCAGAAGGACATCTTTCTTGTAATCCCGAATTCCCCGCACCAAGGCCCGGCCCATCTCTTGGCATGCATCGTAACTCAGGTGCGACAAGGCAATCGGTACAATGCTCACATCAGGCTGTAAAAATTGAAGAAAAGGAACCTGGACCTCAATGGAGTGTTCCATGGTATGCGCCTGGGGGTCGTCCTTTATCTTGATACCAGATGTCGAGACCTTGAGGATGGATTCGGCCAGAGCTTCATTGATTGGAACCGGCCCCAGTGGCATGTCCCATGTCCCAGAGGCGGTTATCGCTACTGCAGCTCCCATACCCCGATGGTTCGGCCCAAGGATCACCACGGTGCCAGGGATCTGGATTTGAGAAAAAACAGCACCGGCCACCCCACCTGAATATACATACCCTGCATGGGGTGAAATGGCCGCCAGTACCTTTTTTGGCTCCGGCACTGGCCTGACAAATGCATTCAGCTGCTCCTTCAGCCGACCCCTATCACCAGGGTAGAACATATTGGCTACAGCAGGTGCACGTGACATGGGTCACCTCCATTCTATTGGTTCGTGATTCGAAATTCGTTATACGATGCCCAATTTGCAATTTCCTTGGTTACGCCATGTTCTTAAGGAGAAAGAAAACATAACACAAATGGATCATTGGGACAAGATGTATACCTCCCCTGCGGCAAGGACCCGTGACACGGGCTTACCCCGCTCCCGCTATCAACCTTAAATTTGCAACACAAGAAAAAAAGGCTTTTAAAGGGCTTGACAAAACCATTTTTTTGTCTATAGTACGAACTTCTGTTTTTATATTTTGTAGTAATATCGCAAAAACACATGAAATACTAATAAGTTAGAGGCTAGCTTTTTACTGCATGCAGTTGATTTTTTTGTAAAAAATTGTAGTCAATTCAGGACGACACACAGATTATAACAAATAAGGAGATTCTCATGGCCTTACCCAAGCGCAAGATTTCCAAATCAAGAGGTGCCAAGCGACGAACCCATCAAAAGGTCACACTTGCCAACCCGTCGGTCTGTCCCCAGTGTAATGAGCCCAAGCTTCCTCACCATGTCTGTCCGAACTGCGGCCAGTACAAGGGGCGTACTGTGATCGAAACCGAAGAAGTGTAGCTGCCACACCAGCAACACACGTATACCGGTCGCAACAAACTGAAAAGTTCATCGTAACAATCCAGGAGTTTAGCTCAAATGGCGACATACATTGGAGATACACCACACGATCTGGCAGGCCTTGATCCTGAATCCAGGCAAATTGTCCTTGATACACTTGGACTTGTCCAAAAGCGTCTCCTCCCAAAAGAAAAGATACTCGAGCTTGACAAAAAAGAGGTGTTTCCTGAGGAGATCATCAGACAAATGATGGGGCCTGATATCGGCCTGCAACTTTTATTTATTCCCGAGCAATACGGCGGCATGGGCGGGGGCGCCCGGGACACCTGTGCTCTTACAAGGGAAATGGCCAAGATCTGTCTGGGTGTGGCCACGGCATTTTTTGCGATTCAGCTTGGTGCAGATCCCATCATGTTTGCAGGCACTGAAGAACAGAAAGAAAAATGGCTGGGCAAGATTGCACACGGCGATACCCTGGTTGCATATGCTGTGACCGAACCCGAGGCTGGAAGCAACCTGGCAGCCCTCAAAACAAAAGCCGAGCCTGTCCAGAATGAGGCCGGACAAATCACAGGATATGTCATCAATGGTAACAAACAATTTATTTCAAATGGCGGATATGCAGACTTCATCACTGTTTTAGCCAAGGCCCCGGAAGGCCCCACCTTTTTTATCGTAGAAAAGGGCATGGAAGGCTTCCATCAGGGAAAGGGCGAAGAAAAGCATGGAATCCGTGCATCCAATACCTCTCCTCTGACCTTTACCGATGTATTTGTCCCGGTTGAAAATCTCCTGGGTGGTGTCCCGGGCAACGGCCTTAAACAGGCCAACATGGTCTTCGGACACACCAGGCTCATGGTGGCAGCCCTCGGCCTTGGGGCAGGAGAGGCAGCGCTGGAGATTGTCATAGACTATGCTAAAAAGCGGATACAGTTCGGAAGCCCGCTTTCCGAAAAGCAGGGCTATACCCACAAGCTTGTCGTCCCAAACGCGGTTCGGCTGGAGGCGGCTAGCGCCTATATGGAGGAACAAGCCACCAGGTTGGATGCAGGCGAGAAGGACCTGCAGGTGGAAGGTTCCATCGCCAAATATTTTGCCACCGAGGCTGGCAACAAGACAGCAGAAGACGCCATCCAAGCCCTGGGCGGATATGGATATATTAACGAATATGTGGTGGAAAAGATCAAGCGAGACGTGAAAATCACGTGCATTTATGAGGGAACAAGCGAGATTCAGCAAAACATTATCAGTACGTTCAGATGGCGTACAACAATAAAATCCAAAGGCAACTATTATGGGGCCATGGCTCAAGAGATGGAAGCCCTTCATGCATCCATGCCTGAAATTGGCGCTGCGACTTATGCCTGGGCAGCAAAGGCCTTGAATGAAACCATCATGTTTGTCCAAAACCATAGGCTCACCAAGCAGCAATACATCATGTTTTGCCTGGCAGACATGATGACCTATGTTGAGGTGGGGATCAGCATGGCCAGAAAGGCGAAGCGCCTGATTCAGGAGGAATCATCCCAGGCGAAAAAGATCGTCATCATGTCCAGAATCTTTGCCAATGAAGTGGCTGAGGTAGTGACCAACAATACCATCAAGATTGTTGCAGGATCCGGTCTGGGTGAAGAAGAAACGCGATCCATACTCCAGGAAAAAATTGGTTATGAAAAACCATTCCTGACAAGCTACAGTGGGTTGATCCAAGACATGGATGCAGTTGCTGACCTCCTGTTTGGCAGGGAATAGCAGGAGGAACAATGAAGCATTGTGGATGGTGTAAATGATTGCCAATAGTAAACCTGTGACTTCTATGACGAACGATAAAAAGCGTGTGGTGGTCATCACCGGAGGGTCAAGGGGTATTGGCCGTGCCATTGGGCTGCGCATGGCGGACGCTGATACGATCATATATTTCAATTACTCCAGCCGCAATAGCCAAGATGCAGAGGAAACCGTTAGGCTTGTTGAAGAGGCTGGGGGAAGTGCACGAGCAGCGTGTGTAAACGTGGCCTCACAGCAAGAAGTTCAAGGCTTTTTCAACAGGATTATAGAGGAATCCGGCCGCGTGGACGTACTGGTAAACAACGCGGGCATCACCATAGACGGACTTTTGCTCCGTATGAAGGAAGCGGATTGGGATCGTGTTCTGGCCATCAATCTCAAAGGGGCCTTTCATTGCATACAGGCTGTGGCCAAAACCATGATGAAGCAGCGCACTGGCCGAATCATCAATATGGCCTCGGTGGTTGGGGTCATGGGAAACGCCGGGCAGGCCAATTACGTCGCATCCAAGGCAGGCCTGATCGGCCTGACCAAGACAGCGGCAAGAGAACTGGCCCCCAGAGGCATTACGGTAAATGCCGTAGCACCGGGATTTATTGATACGCCTATGACGGCGCCGCTTGCTGAAAAGGTCAAGGAGGCCATGTTGGCCCAGATTCCCCTGGGGCGCTTCGGCCAACCCCAAGATGTGGCCGAGGTGGTTGCTTTCCTGGCATCAGACAGGGCCTCCTATATTACTGGGCAGGTCATCCACGTTAATGGAGGCATGTACATGTAGTGCGCCACATCACGCCATTCCGCTTAAAGTCGCGCGGTCGCCGGGATAAAGCATGATAAACCATTATTGCCAAACAATGCACAAAAACCAAGTTTAATATGAAGGAGGGAACAGCACATGTCAGTTGAAGAAAAAGTAAAAAAGATCGTGGCTGAAAAACTCAGTGTTGAACTGGATGAAGTGGTAGCGGAGGCATCTTTTGTGGATGACCTTGGCGCGGATTCACTTGATTTGGTAGAATTAATCATGGCTATGGAGGAAGCGTTTGATATAGAGATTTCTGATGAAGAGGCAGAAAAGCTCCAAACAGTTCAAGATGCTGTTAATTATATAAAAGCCCATTCCTAAAAAGAGATACTGGTTTCCTGTCAGGTCCGGGAGGTTCAAGTAGCCCCCCGTTTAAGCAGTAACGAAGCGTTTGAAAGACGCTTTTTTAATCGCAAACCACATAGACTCTTGGGTGGTGTAGGTCGTAATCATGAAAATTATCATCGGGTGCGATCATGCTGGCTATTCTATGAAGGAGAAGGTGAAAACCCATCTCCATGAACGAGGCATAGAGGTCGAAGACGTCGGAACGCACAGTGAAGAATCTGTAGACTATACCGACTATGGAATAAAGGTCGCCCGAAAGGTCTCGGATGGCACGTTTGAGCGTGGTATCTTGATCTGCGGGACAGGACTTGGTATGAGTATGGTTGCCAACCGCTTTCGCGGTGTGAGGGCCGCGCTGGCCAACGATCTTTTTTCGGCCATCATGAGCAGGCGTCACAACAACTCAAATATCCTGGTCATGGGCGGCCGACTGATCGGTGATGTTTTGGCCCTGCAGTTGGTCGATGCTTGGATTGAAACCCCTTTCGACGGCGGGCGCCATCAGCGCCGCGTGGAGAAGATGGACATTGATTAAAGAACATCCCTTCCAGCCTGACCTTGAAATCATTAGACATGCCGACCCTGAAATCGCTCGAGCCATTGAATTGGAGTTGGAGCGACAAACGTATAAGCTGGAGTTAATTGCCTCAGAAAATATTACCAGTCGGGCCGTCATGGCCACCCAGGCATGTGTAATGACCAACAAATACGCTGAAGGGTATCCGGACCGCCGTTATTATGGCGGGTGCCAGCATGTGGACACCGCAGAGAAACTGGCCATCGAACGTGCCAAAAAACTCTTCAATACGCCTTACGCCAATGTCCAGCCCCACTCGGGTACTCAGGCAAACATGGCGGTCTACTTTGCTTTTCTGAAACCCGGGGACACCATTCTGGGCATGGATCTTTCACACGGAGGCCACCTTTCCCATGGAAGCCCTGTGAGTTTTTCGGGTCGATTTTTCAATGTTGTCTCGTACGGCGTGAGTAAAGAGACCGGAATGATTGATTACGAGGAAGTTCAAGCTATTGCACAAAAGCATCGTCCAAAGATGATCGTGGCCGGGGCCAGTGCGTATGCGAGGATCATCGATTTTGAGGCCTTTGCCAGGATCGCCCGTTCCGTTAATGCCTACCTCATGGTTGACATGGCCCATATTGCAGGGCTCATAGCAGCAAACGTGCATCCCTCGCCGGTCCCTCACGCAGATGTCATAACCTCCACGACGCACAAGACCATGAGAGGACCCCGAGGTGGCTTTATCCTGGCGCAGGAAGCGTATAGTAAAAAGCTGAATAGCGAGATATTTCCAGGCATTCAAGGCGGCCCCCTGATGCACGTGATAGCTGCAAAGGCAGTGGCTTTTAAACTGGCCCTTTCAGAAGACTTTAAGGTCTATCAGCGTCAAACCGTGTCGAATGCTACTACTCTGGCTCATCATTTAATAGAAGCCGGTTTTAAGCTCGTCTCTGGTGGGACGGATAACCACCTCATGGTGCTGGATCTCAGGGATGTGGGGATCACGGGAAGGGATGCCGAGAAAGCCCTGGAGGAAGCCGGTATCACTGTCAACAAGAACACCATTCCATTTGAAAGTCGCAGCCCTTTTATCACCAGCGGGATTCGCATCGGGACCCCGGCGGTGACTACACGCGGTATGAAAGAATCAGAAATGGCTGCGATCGCATCCCTTATCACCGAAGTATTAAACCACCCCCAGGATCAAATGGTTATTCGCCGGGTAAGGGAAGCGGTACACGATTTGTGTGAGAAGTTTCCGCTCTATCCGAAAGAGGAAAGATGAGTCCCCTCGTATGAGCCGTCCTTCCTGGAAACTGTATTTTATGGATATTGCCTCCTTGGTGTCAAGGCGCTCCACGTGCAGGCGTCGCCGGGTAGGGGCCATTGCGGTAAGAGATAAAAGGATTCTGGCGACCGGCTATAATGGCGCACCCACAGGACTCCCTCATTGTCTTGATATTGGATGTCTGCGTGAGGAACTGGGGGTGCCCTCTGGTGAACGACATGAACTATGTCGAGGCCTTCATGCCGAACAAAATGTCATTATTCAAGCAGCCTACCATGGCGTATCCATCAAAGGGGCCACCCTCTATTGCACCAACCTCCCCTGCTCCATCTGTTCTAAGATGCTTATCAACGCCGGCATTTGTGAGATTATATATCAGGAAGGCTATGCAGACCCCATGGCAAAGGAAATGTTGAAAGCCGCCGGGGTGAAAGTGACCCATATGGATGAGGCGTGAATCAGGCGCAAAGTGAAGCCTTGCGCCAAACCGTGGAATCGGGAATCGGATAATGGTTTAGCGCAAGGGTGCGTCTGACGGCTTGACAACATGCACTTCGTGTCCGAATAATGATTCCCAAATAACGAATGCTTTGAGGCCAAGATATGAAATGCCCGTATTGCAGTAAAGTGGACAACAAGGTCATTGATTCGAGGATGACAAAGGAAGGGAATGCGATCAGGCGTCGCCGTGAATGTTTGGGCTGCAACCGTCGATTCACCACCTATGAACGGGTCGAGGAGTTGCCGCTGGTCCTGATCAAGAAGGATGGCAGGCGGGAGACCTTTGATCGTGTCAAAGTGCTTGTGGGATTACAAAAGGCCTGCGAAAAGCGAAACATCAGCATCAATACCCTCGAACGGTCTGTGGATGAACTGGAGCGGGAACTCCAGGAGATGGGAGAAAAAGAGATTCCTTCTTCAGTGGTAGGCGAATGGGTCATGAACAAACTCCATGAATTGGATGATGTGGCCTATGTCAGGTTCGCCTCGGTGTACCGGGAGTTCAAAGATATCAATGACTTTATGTCCGAACTCAAGGATCTGCTCGATGCCCCCAGAGATAAGTCTCGGGTGTCCGATAAAAAAGTGTAGAATATAGTTCTACAAAATCATCTCGACTTTTGCACTTTGCATTTTTTATTTTTCTGAAGTCGAGCCTCTCGACTTTTTTTGCCCAACCGATAAAGGTCTTTGATAATCGTGGACGAAGCTTACATGAAAATGGCCCTTGTGCTGGCCGAACAGGGTCGTGGTTGGACCTCCCCTAACCCTATGGTGGGCGCGGTTATTGTCAAGGACAACAACGTTGTGGGAAAAGGTTTTCATCAAGCCGCAGGCGGCCCCCATGCCGAAATTCATGCACTTAAAGAGGCTGGGGACAAAGCCAGGGGAGCCACACTCTACGTGACGCTGGAGCCATGCAATCACAAAGGCCGAACCCCGCCGTGTACGCAGGCAATCCTCAAAAGTGGTATTAAACGTGTCGTAGCAGGAATGAAAGACCCCAATCCGCGAGTGACAGGTGGCGGGCTCGCTTTTTTGAAAAGTCAGGGCCTGGATGTGTCGGTTGGCGTCTGTGAAGATGCGTGTCGCCGTCTCAATGAGATTTTCATCAAATATGTCACCACCTCTCTGCCCTTTGTCATCTTAAAATGTGCGACGACTCTTGACGGTCGCATTGCAACGCGCACGGGCGACTCCAAGTGGATCACCAATCCCCTTTCAAGACAATTCGTCCATGAGCTCCGTCATACAGTTGACGCAATCATGGTAGGCATTGGAACGGTCGTTAAGGATAACCCACGGCTGACCACCCGTCTTGAGGGCCGCAGGGGATCAGATCCCCTGCGGATTGTGCTCGACACACATCTATCAATATCTCCGGATGCCAGGCTGTTGCATCTTGGTTCAGATTCTGATACCTTAATTGTGACTGGTCGTTCGGCCCCGGCCGAAAAGAAAAGAATCCTGGAAAAGCCAGGTGTGCGTTTTCTTGCTTTGGACGACGACAGAGGGCAAATTGATCTCACCGCCCTTGTAAGCGAGTTGGGCAGGATGGGCATTACCAGCCTCCTGATCGAGGGGGGAAGTCGCATTAATGGTTCAGCCTTAAGGGCGCACATTGTGGACAAGATTTACATGTTTTATGCCCCAAAGATTTACGGTGGGGACGACGGGGTCCCTGTTTGTGCCGGCCCGGGGGTTAATCTCATGAAAGAAAGCTTGAGCCTAAAAGACATCTCGGTTCATCGATTTGCTGATGACGTAATGATCGAAGGGTATCTGAAACATCAAGAGTGAACTTTAGGCACTTGCAAGGGAGAGAACACGCCATGTTTACCGGCATTATAGAGGGCCTTGGAACGGTTAAATCGCTGACACGCGCAGCAGGTGGCGTACGCATGGGTATCCAGGTCGACTTTCATGTGGACAAAATCCCGGTAGGTGATAGCATTGCTGTGAGCGGGGCCTGTCTGACCGTGGTCGATTTTCAAAACAATATCTTTAAAGTCGACGTAGCGCCTGAGACACTCTCAAAGACGACCCTGGGCCACATAAAGGTGGGAGACAGGGTGAACTTAGAACGAGCATTGCGTCTCAGTGATCGTCTTGGCGGACACCTGGTCACCGGACACGTTGATGGTGTTGGCATTGTGAAGGCCAAGCAGCCCATAGCCAATGCCATGCTTTTTACCTTCGGGGTACCGGAAGACATTTCCCGGTACATTGTTCAAAAAGGCTCTGTTGCTGTTGACGGCATCAGTCTGACCGTCAATACTTGCAAGAGGAACGCTTTTGAAGTTAGCATCATTCCTCATACAGCGAACATAACCACCTTGGGCTTCAAAATAGTGGGTGATCCGGTCAACATTGAAACGGATATGATAGGCAAATATGTAGAGCGCTTCACCCAACACTTTGCCACAGATGGAGATACCCAGACAAAGCGGGGGGTTTCATCCATTGACGAAACTTTGCTCACAAAGACAGGATTTATGTAATTACGAATGAGAGCATAATATTGTTTGCCAAAAATAGCCTCTTCAGCTATTTGGGCAACAGCTTGTATCATTGCCTCAATATCTTTTTCTGAAAAACGATAACTGCATTTTAAATACTGGAAACCAAGGAGAATAGAATGCCACGCTTAACCGTAGAACAAGCCATAGAAGAGATCAGGCAGGGCAAAATGGTCATTCTCGTAGATGACGAGGACCGGGAAAATGAAGGGGACCTGACCATGGCCGCCGAAAAGGTGACACCTGAAGCGATCAATTTCATGGCAAAATATGGCAGGGGGTTGATCTGTCTATCTCTGACCCCGGAAAAAATAAAAGCCCTGGACTTGCCTCCCATGGTGGAGAACAATACCTCACGCTACCAGACCGCCTTTACCGTATCCATAGAGGCCCGACACGGTGTGACCACGGGGATCTCGGCCGCTGACAGGGCGACAACGATTCTGGCTGCGATAGCAGATGATGCCAAACCATCTGATCTGGTGCGGCCTGGCCATGTATTTCCGCTTCGTGCACGAAAGGGCGGCGTTATTGTTCGCTCCGGACAGACAGAGGGATCTGTCGACTTAGCGCGCCTTGCCGGCTTGAAGCCAGCGGGGGTGATCTGTGAGATCATGAACGAAGATGGCACAATGTCCAGGATGCCTGATCTGAAAAAATTCTCAGAAAAGCATCATATCGGAATCTGCACCATCGCAGACCTGATCGAATACCGACTCCGAACCGAGTGTTTTGTCCATCCTGTTGCCACCACAGTCATTCCGACCAGTGTCGCAGGTAATTTTAAAACCACCGTCTATGAAAACGATGTGGATGACTTGCTGCATATTGCCCTGGTCAAGGGAGAAATTGATTCTGCCAAGCCGGTCCTGGTGCGTGTTCATTCGGAATGTCTCACCGGTGATGTATTTGCATCCATGCGGTGCGACTGCGGAGAACAACTTCACGCTGCCATGAAGATGATCGATCAAGAAGGTGTGGGTGTTCTTCTTTACATCCGACAGGAAGGCCGAGGTATCGGTCTGCTCAACAAGATGAAGGCCTATGCCTTACAAGATCAGGGCCATGATACAGTGGAGGCCAATACGATTCTCGGGTTCCAGCCTGATTTGAGGAGTTACGGCATTGGCGCTCAAATACTGGTGCATTTAGGTGTACGAAAGATGCGTCTTATAACCAACAATCCCAAAAAAATCGTGGGCCTTGAAGGTTATGGATTGAGCATTGTCGAACAAGTGCCCATTGAAATAATGCCCAATGCGTATAATGAACGGTATCTCAACTGCAAGAAAGTAAAGATGGGGCATCTGTTGAAACTCGACGCCAGACGCTAAGGAGGAACCACCATGCCAAATGTGTATGAGGGAAAGATCTCTGCTGAGGGGAAAAAATTCGCTGTGGTTTTGAGTCGCTTTAATGACTTTATCGGCGATCGACTTCTGAGCGGGGCCATAGACGCCCTTTCTCGTCACGGGGCGCGTGATGAAGACATCGACATCGTGAAGGTGCCTGGCTCCTTTGAAATCCCTCTCATGGCAAAAAAAATGGCCCAAAAGGCAAAATATCATGCCATTATCTGTCTGGGGGCTGTGATCCGGGGTTCTACACCCCATTTTGAATATGTCAGCGCCGAGGTTTCAAAAGGCATTGCCTTGGTTGGACTCGAATCAGGGGTTCCAGTCATCTTTGGTGTGGTCACGACAGACACCTTAGAGCAGGCCATAGAAAGAGCTGGCACAAAGGCTGGAAATAAGGGTTGGGCTGCAGCTATGGCAGCCATGGAGATGGCCAATTTGGTTGAATCTGTCGATAAGATTTAGCCCTCGCCCGTTGAAGTTATGGAGCATTGTGAAAATATTGGCTTCCTGTAAAGCCAGCTTTTGACAAATCTTAGAAATTCTGAGCCATCATGGGAAGTCGAAGGCGCTCAAGAGAGTTTGCCATGCAGTTTCTTTTTCAGATCGAGATGAACCGAGATAACGCATCGGAGGCGGATGAGTTATTCTGTAACCATTTCAAAGTTCCGGAGAATGTGAGGCCTTTTTTTCTTCGACTGGTCGAAGGCGTAAAGAAATCTCAACACGAGATTGACACCTTAATTGAACGTTTTTCAGAAAACTGGAAGATTAGCCGCATGTCCCGTGTCGATCGTAACATTATCAGGATCGCTGTTTATGAACTCCTATACTGCAATGATATCCCACCCAAAGTCTCCATCAACGAAGCCATAGATATCGGAAAGAAGTTCGGCACTGAAGAATCCGGTGGCTTCATTAATGGTATCCTGGACAGTATCCGAAACGCCCTGGAAAAGGAAAAACGCCTTCATTGAAGCGCCCTGCAGCCCGCGAAGCAGGCCGGTCACCCTGTCCCCCCGGCCAACCACAAATTGTAAAGCAGGCCCACTAGCCTGTCCGCTCACCGGTTTCGGTATCATGCATCCTGAGCATCTTCGGTCAGTTTCAAGAACACAGCCTCAAGGTTATACGCCTTGGCACCCGCTTTTTCTCTGAGTTCAGAGGCAGTTCCGAGGGCAATCAGGCGACCTTCGTGTATAATCCCTATACGATGACACACCTCTTCGGCAGCGGCAAGGGTATGTGTAGACATAAAAATGCTCACACCATTGCTGGCAAGGGATTTAAAGATGGTCTTCACGAGCCTTGCGCCTTTTGGATCCAATCCCACCATGGGTTCATCGACCACAATCACCTTCGGCTCGTGAATGAGAGCCGCTGACATAACCAACCGTTGCTTCATGCCGTGGGAGTAACTTTCAATCAGATCTCCGCCCCAGTGGTCCATCTCAAACAGGGCCAGGAGTTCTCTTATTCTTGCTTCTGAACGGTGCCCGTCCATACCATAGAGCGATGCTACAAACTGAAGAAACTCAATGCCAGAAAGTTTTTCGTAAAGGAATGCCCGGTCCGGAATGAAGCCGGTCACCTGTTTGGCTCCCACTGGATCTTCAGCTAAATTCTTACCATCGATAACAATGGTGCCCTCTGTGGGCTCTAAGATACCGGCAATCATCTTAATGGTTGTGGTCTTTCCGGCTCCGTTGGGCCCCAGGAAGCCAAAGATTTCACCTGCTGGAATCTCCAGGTTCACGTTATCAACAGCAGTGAGCCTGCCAAAACGCTTTGTCAGGTGTATCAGACTGATCATTTCGTTATTCGAGGGCGCATAGAGCATAGCGCATGGCGCAGAGGGCAAAGGACAAGAACGGCTATGCGCTACGCGCTTTGCGCTTTGCGGCTATCGCGCCTCAAGCACCGTCAGCTTAACCCGCCCGATGACCCGCACCATCTCTGCCTGGCGATCCAGGCCTCCTTCAATGAACTTAATGTGGGTCACATCGGCCGGCATTTGTCCCATCAATGCGTCCGCCGTTGTCCACTGTCCCAGAAAGACCTCATTCCAAGCATGATAGTAGAACCGGCCACGTGTGTAAACCAAACCAATACAGACCTTGGCAGGAATCCCGGCAGCCCGCAGAAGGGCAGCAAAAAGCACTGCATGCTCATTGCAGTCCCCAGCCTTGGCTTTGAGCGTATCCAAGGCATTGGGAATAGAAACAGTGGCACGCTTATCAACGGACTTGTAAACCCAATTTAGGATACGGCGGGCTTTTGCTTCATCTTCTTTGGCCTGGCCTACAATCTTGTCAGCCAAGGACATGATCGTTGGGTGATCACTTTGAATCCAAGAGCTGGCCTTCAGGTAAGGCGCCATTTGAGCCTTTTTGTACAATCGTGTAAGTTCAGAATCAAGGACAATTTCCAGTACAGAGCCTGTAAGGCGTTGGCGCCCTGTATCGAGGTCAAGGCCTTCAGGATTAATCCCTTCAAGCCGAATTTTCAGGTAGACCAGATTTGAGGGTTCTGCCAAAATCCTGTTGGACGGAATCGATGCTGCTTCTGCCATGTCGAGCTCGGGATCAGATTCAATCCCTGAACGGGCCTGATCCTCCGTGGTCTTGACCAGTCGAAGCCCCATGAGACCTTCTTCCTTTAAGCGTTCCCCATTGGGTCCAATCCAGGAAAAGACCTCCAGTCCCGCGAACGTGGTTTTGACCTTAAAGGCTTCCCACGTCCTGCCGTCCAAAACAACTGTTTCCCGGGCGACCACACTGACCTCCACGGGCCTCTGGGCCATGATAGACGGATCAAAAACACTGAACCGATAGCGAGTACCAACGATCAATCCTTTTTTTAAAAGATGAGGCCATATGCCAGCCGACAAGATAGGCTTCTCCTGGAGCAGAATCTTCGATTTTCTTGTTTCACCACCAAACCCTGTATTCAGAACCAGATACTGGCCCTCAACCCTACCCCGGGCCTCAAAACGAACCATGCCAGAATTCAGCTGAAACACAAAGGATCGTAAAGATGCATCCTGGTTGAGGTGCCCTATAATTTCAGTGGAGACTCTGTGAACTTCACCCATAGCGCGCAGATTCATCAGTACGCTTTCCAAAACGATGTAACCATCCGACCTTTTTATGATCCGTGACCGCACAAATCCAATCTTGTTATAATCATGATAGATCGCCATCCATGTTTCGCCTTCCTCAAGAGAGGGACGTACCTGAGATGTTGCAAGGGTTACAGGTGCTGGCTTAAAATAAAAATTTTTTACCAACACCCCCATCATGACAAGCCAAATCAATACGACGCCAAACCCAAGGACATCGAAAAGCCTTTTCTTTCCTGGCTTCATAATATTCATATAACATGCAAGTACCTACTTGAAAAGCGTGCAGCTTCACTCTCTTCAAGGTTGATTTTGTGCAGCTGTTATACTACATAGTTGATTAACAGGGACTATCTAGAAAAGAAGGGCTTCCTATGGCCATCAAGGTGAAAGGTATGATGGAATGCCCACTTGTCCAAAGATCCCCCGAGAACGTTCATAGCTAATGCGTATCACACGAATTATGGGAATCCCCTTTGATTGTACCCTGAAATCCCACTGCCACTTAGCATTGGCCATCCCGAAGACTGGTCTCATAGGGGCCCCTTCACCATGACCCGGCGCGCTAAGGCTGTCTTAGTCCTTTCTGGTACAGGATTCCTGGGCGTGGTTGTATGCCTGATCTGCCCCCCCGTGTGGGAGAGGGTCATCGGATGGTATGCCCTTGTTAGAGACCATGGACAGGTTGAGGCATTCTTGAGGGCCTGGGGACCTGTTGGTGCACCGATAGCTTTTGTGGGAATTCAAATCTTACAGGTGGTGTTTGCGCCTATCCCCGGAGAAGCCAGTGGATTTGTAGGGGGCTATCTCTTTGGAACTCTTCCCGGCTTTGTCTATTCTACCATCGGTCTTACAACAGGTTCGGCGATCAACTTTACGATAGGCCGTTTGCTTGGAAGACACTATGTAGCAAAATGGATTCCAGACAATTACCTCCGCAGGTTCGATGTCCTGGCAAAACATCAAGGGGCCGTCTTATTTTTCATATTCTTTGTCATTCCAGGATTTCCCAAGGATTACCTTTGCATTTTCCTTGGCTTGACCAGTCTTTCGGCAAAGGTTTTCATACTTATGGCTGGTATTGGTCGGATGCCGGGCACCCTCATGTTAAGCCTGCAAGGGGCCCAGGTTTTTCAGCAAGACTACACCACACTATCCTTACTGGTTGGCATCACACTTGCCTTTGCACTTCCAGCTTACTTTTGGCGTGAGCGCATCTACCAGTGGATCGACCGTTTAAACGGTGTCAATAGCCAAATCTTCAAGCGATAGAACAAACTGCTTATTTTTCTCGCAAACCCTGCCATAAGATATTGACTTTACGGCAGGATTCCAGTATATTAAATATCAAGTTGCCTGCAATTGTTGAGGAGAAGGGCTGTGAGTTACTGGAATTTTCGTGAAGAGTTAAGCCGCCAAGACAGAATGCGACGTTCGATCTATGAAACTCTCAGGGACGAACTAGATGAGTATCTTCTACAGTACGGCTTGGTGGACTCGTATCAAAACTTTGTAAACCAACACGTTCCGTATCCCTTTGTGGAAAAACGGGAATTAAAGCCAAGAGCTCGAATTCCTGATGTGGAATATGAATGGCATAACCGCTTCCTGGTGATCTTTGTGGAGGATGTCATCCCCAGCACTTACAAAAAGAACCTTCGGTTTTTTGACGACAACAAGGTGACAAAAGAGAATCTGATGCGATCCGAAACCGTTCAGTTTTCAAAGAAATATTTTAGAAATATAAAACTTTTTGAATCAACACATTTCTCTGACTTTCTGAAAGCCTTACTCCCTGTTGACTATGCCCTCCTTATTCAACGAGACCCGACTGTCAAGGCCAGAAATCGATACAGTCTTTCTCACTTTCATGTTCGAGTCGACTGGCCCATTGCTGACGCCGCTGAGGACCTTGCCCGTGAGCTGCGTTATATCTCCAAGGATCTGTATGAAAAAGGCGAGGCTTATGCTGAAGAGATCCAGAGAAAGTTTTTTGAATATTACGGATTTCCTATAACATCAGGCGGCCGACGGACAGCAGCAATGGTGGCAGCCCAATTTCTAAGAAGGGTACCCTGTATCTCCACCGTGTATATCGGGAGTAGTGAATCGAGGGCGCTTTACCGCATTTCGGAAAGAGGCGTTTCAAAATATATTCTGATGAAACTTTCCAATACCGATATCCAGCAAATTGCTGAATACCACCGGTTGCGGGAGGAAACTATCAGGAAGAACTATCTAATCGCCGAGCAAGAGGACGAAAACATCGTCATCTTCCAGGCGACCTACGGCCGCACCTCTCACGCAAGGTTCCCTGACGACGGCAAGTTAAGAGAATTGAACAGTGAATACTTCTGGATGACGGTGATCAATCAAAGCATTTTACCCAAGCCCGGGATATGGGATAAGTCTCCTCTTCCCTATAGCATTATTTACACCTAACGAGCTTCCATTACAAAGGTCTCTCAGTAAAACCTGACAGGAAGCGTCTTTCCAACGACTCTGCCGGGCCGTTCCTTTCGGGCAACTTCTAAAATCTCGAATTGGGCACATTTTCAAAGGGAAGCCCTTTAGCCTCCCAGTAGTCCAGGTACATGGCTCCTTCAAATCTCTTACAGAATGTGCGTGAAATATTCGATGGTCTTTTCCAGCCCTTGGCGCAATGGAACCACAGGCTCCCATCTTAGTTTCTCTTTGGCGAGGGTGATATCCGGACACCGTCGGATGGGGTCATCCTCTGGCAGTGGTTTGTAAACGATCTCCGACTTTGATTGGACTATTTCAAGTATAAGCTCGGCAAGCCGTCCGATGGAAAATTCCGTGGGGTTGCCAAGGTTAACAGGTCCGGAAAAGTGATCGCAGTTCATCATTCTCACCAATCCCTCCACCATGTCAGAGACATAACAAAACGAGCGGGTTTGACTGCCGTCTCCGTAAATCGTAATGGGGTCATTTTTCAGGGCTTGTATGATGAAGTTACTCACCACTCTGCCATCTGAAATGGCCATTCTGGGGCCATATGTATTGAAGATACGCACGATCTTTACATCGACCTGGTTCTGACGATAATAATCCATCATGAGTGTTTCAGCCACCCGTTTCCCCTCATCGTAACAACTCCGGAGGCCAATCGGATTCACATGACCCCAATAAGTCTCTTTCTGTGGATGTTCCGTGGGATTACCATAGACCTCGGATGTGGAGGCCTGCAGAATTCGTGCCTTTACCCGCTTGGCCAGGCCTAACATGTTGATGGTCCCCATGACATTTGTCTTAACAGTCTTAACAGGATTGTACTGATAGTGAACCGGAGATGCGGGACAGGCCAGGTTGTAAATTTGATCAACCTCTAAAAAGATTGGCTCCACAAGGTCATGACGAATGACTTCAAAGTTTTTTCGGTCCATCAAGTGTCGAATATTTCTCTTTGAACCCGTGAAGAAATTATCCAAGCATAATACATCCGCGCCCGCTTCAACCAATCTATCACACAGATGGCTACCTAAAAAACCCGCCCCCCCCGTTACTAGAACCCTTAGCTCCTTCATGGTATTTCTCCAGCCCGTGTTTGAAAATGCCCAGCGCTCTTTTTGATGTTCGTCAGCCACCAAATACCACGTGTACGATTATTTGGGCAATGACTTGACAATATCAAGCACGGGTACGTATGTCAAACCTATAGTGGCTCCGGGCCGGAGTAAGCTATACCGCTCAAGGTGCTACGGGTAGGACTTGATGAATCTCTGATCGGCCACAAAGCCAAGCTGCATTAAAAAGCATTACAGTGGATAGAAGCAAAATGAAGCTTGTTTTTGAAAGGAATTGCTCTTTTCGCAAAAAAGGGGTTGCCGTCTCGGCCAACCCCTTGATCTTTCTTGGTAGCGGGGCCAGGATTTGAACCTGGGACCTTCGGGTTATGAGCACAAAAATACTGTTTTACCTCAATTTACCTTGCCTTACTAAAACTCCTTGATTTAAAAGCATTTCCTGAATTCACTTTTTTCTTGACTTACCTATTTTTACCTTGATATATAAAAAATATGTGGGGGATAGTGTGGGGGACAAACCTTCGGGTTTAACCCGAAAAAACCCTTTTTTCACTCTTGAGAGGCCTTCGGGTTACTATCACAAAGAGGACTTTTCCCCCCACAAACCAGTAAAAATGTGGGGGACTCTAAAGGGGGCTAACATGCCAAAACATAAGCGAATTTCAACCAAATATCCGGGAGTTTATTACATTGTTGGCACCTCAATCAACGGCAAGCCCGAACGCATCTATTATATCCGATATCGAAAAGACGGCAAACCAATAGAGGAAAAGGCCGGGCGTCAATTCCAGGATGATATGACACCGGCACGGGCCGCAAAAAAGCGCGTTGAACGTATTCAAGGGGCGTCGTTGTCGAATAAAGAACGACGGGCGGCTCTTGAGGCAGAAAAAGAAGCGGCCTCTAATGTGTGGACCATCGAAAGACTGTGGAGCGAATACAAGGCCAAGAATCCGGGTCTGAAAGGGATTAAGACGGATCAAAACCGCTTTGAAAAACATATCAAGCCAAAGTTTGGCAAGAAAGAACCGAGGGAACTAACGCCATTTGATATTGACGGCTTGCGGATCAGGCTATCAAAAACCAAGAAGCCGGGAACTGTTAAGAATGCCCTAGAGCTTCTAAGGCGAATCGTCAATTTTGGAATAAACAAACAACTCTGCGATGGGCCTGTTTTCAAGATCAAGATGCCAGAGGTTCACAACGAAAAGACAGAGGACCTGACACCGGCGGAGCTTTTGAATCTCCTTGAGGCCATAAATAAGGATTCAAACATCCAGGCGGCCAACATGATGCGGATGGCCCTTTTCACTGGCATGAGACGGGGCGAGCTATTCAAGCTCAAATGGAATGATATTGACTTTCATAGAGGTTTTATTCATATCCGTGATCCGAAAGGCGGGCCAGATCAAAAGATCCCACTGAATAATGGGGCCAGGGCAGTTTTAAAAAACCATATTCGAACAGAAAGTGAATACGTTTTTCCTGGACGCGGAGGCCGTCAACGGGTCGATATTAACAAACAAGTTAACCGCATAAAAAGACGAGCTGGATTGCCAGAGGACTTCCGCCCCCTGCACGGTCTACGCCATGTTTACGCCTCAATGCTGGCCTCATCTGGCAAGGTGGATATGTACACCTTGCAAAAGTTATTGACCCACAAGAGCCCGGTCATGGTTCAGCGATATGCCCACCTGAGGGATGAGGCGCTAAAAAAGGCGTCAAATGTGGCCGGAAACATCGTGCAAGACATTGTGAACCAAAAAAAAGAGGACCAAGAGGCCAGTAATGAGTAAACGATTTCGGTTTTCAAATGAAGATATTGACCGACTGAGGGATGCCTTGAAGCCCTATGAGAAGGCGCATGTTGATACATTCATAGCCAGATTAGAGCTGCTTTGTGCGATTAAGCCAAAACTCAACACGCTGAAGGAGATGCGTGATCACCGAGAAAAATTAAAGACCATAAACAACCACTTCAAAGCTACCCTGAAAGATCTTAAAAAAATATGTAGTAAGAATTTTAACCTACTACCACAAGCGAAAATTGCAGATACCAAAGACTTTTCGAGTCTGGATGCTACTATCAAAAGTGTTGATCTCATTGTTGAGGCATACGGCCCCTTGAAGCAGCTCGCCGATATCATCAGAAGCACAGAAAGGCAATTAGAGGCCGTAAAGCCGGGTCGGGGCCACCCCCGAGCGGATACACAAGGACTCGTTAGAGAGATTAAAGAAATGTTTGAAAAGCACTTGGGAGAAGCCTCAAGTTACGAATACGGCCCTTTCTCCGACGTGGTTAGAATAACCTTGGAAATTCTTGACCTGCCATCAAAAGACCCCTCTCGTCCAATAAGACGGGCTGTTAAGAGCACCTAAGCCACTTCATTCTTACCTGACAAAAATTCCCCAAAAAAATTCTTTTCGTCTCTTTTAAGCTTTTCCTTTTTGTTTTAAAATTTTACTTACAATGATTAGTAAGTCTTTGTTTTTACTACAGAAAGGAGAGGCGTCTAATGCAAATTCAGCGTTATGTGGATGAACGGGAAGTTTCTAAGATCACGGGCCGCGCTTTGCCGACTTTACGCAATGACCGGCATAAAAACAGGGGGATACCTTACGTGAAATTGGGGCGATCTGTCCGGTATTCAATCGCCGATGTCGTCTCTTTCATGGAGAACCATAAAATACAGACACAACAGACTTAGCGGAGGTCGCATGAATCCGCTTTGCAGGAAATTGGGGACAAATGTCCCCACTCCGCGCAGGATCTGGAAAGGAGATGGGGGTATGAATCGACTTTTCAAGATAGTTCTACGACTATACAAGCGTTTACTTGAATCCCGGATTGATTTCGACCACTACGACCCGAAACTTAGTCGCAAGTTGGACGTGGTGAATAGTCTTTTGGAGGCATGAACTTTATGAAAGAGGCCATTTTGCAGCGTTTTGCGGGCAATTACGAGAGCTTCTACGCAAAATATCTCCCAAAGATTGAAAAGATCGGCGGTAACGAATTCAAAGCCGTCTGCCCGTTTCATGACGATCAAAACCCCTCTTTGAATTTCAACAATCAGACTGGGCAATACTTTTGCCACGGATGCGGTAAAAAAGGTGACGCCGTTCATTTTTTTGCAAAGCTCAATAGTATGGACACCCGGCGAGACTTCCCGAAAATCTTAAAAAGGATTGCTTCTGATTTCAACATTCCACTCGAAGAAACCAAAAGGCGACTTGTACAAACCTACGATTACACCGACGCACAGGGTCAATTACTTTTTCAGGTGTGCAGATATGAGCCAAAGGACTTCCGGCAAAGACACAAGAAGAACGGAAAGTGGGTCTGGAACCTAAAGGGTGTT
>QMMN01000024.1 GCA_003647275.1 Deltaproteobacteria bacterium | reverse complement strand
GTGCAGCCCGGGCTGCACTAATGGCGGCCTCGACTGTAGATGGTGCCATACGACTAAGCCCTGAAATATCCGGAGAGTCAGCTCCGGGACAAGAATCACTCCCTTCTCCGGCCAGAGCGAATTTAGGATCTTCCTTCAAGGCCATATCGAACAGGTTCTTGGCCTCTTGCCATTTGCCCGCATCCAGGGCGTCCAGGGCTTTGCCGAAGTAGATAAAGGCCTTATAGACAGTGGTATGCGGCACACCAATCGCCTTAACTTCTTCGGGGGTTAAGTCAATACCCAGGATCTTGGCCACATCCCGCACGATGACGCCAGGTAATTCGTAAAATTTCTCTTTTTCCACGGAGACCGATGCCGTACCATTTATGTTCCCCACAACGGAAGTGTTTACCTCAATGCTACCTGCCAACAAGTTTCCCACAATAAGATTTTCAGCCCCCAGCAACCTGCCCACCCTGGGCGCGGTACGCTCGTCCACGATACCGGTCTGACCGAGCTTCATTTCCTCCAAAAGGGCCTGTAGCCGCAAGCGCTCGACGACTTTAATGGACTTAATCTTGGACAAATCCGTTATTACCATGGCTGCCAGGCCTTTCTGGAAGGCCCGCAGGCTCTTGTCCGGGGAAAGGTCCTGATAGTAACAAACCGCAATCGTATTGGCCTCCGGCTTGACGGCCTTGAGCTTTTCTTCTTCCATCAAGGCCTTTTTGGCCAGGCGCTGGCTTTCAGCAATTCGCAGCAGGGTCAACTGGCGCTTGATTTCCTCTTCAACCAGTGGCTTCTTCTTGTCCCTGTAACCCTGCCATACTTCAATGGTTTTACCGAGCTCACCTTTGTTCAAATAAGCCAGTCCCAAATACAGCACGGAGTAAGGTTCTCCGGGTTCAGCCTTAAGTACTGTCTTAAATTCTGCAATGGCTTCGTCCAAGCGGCCAGTTTTTAAGCAGGCGAAACCCAGTCTGCTCCTTGCCTCAACTGAGTCGGGCTTATCAGCAAGATACTCCTTAAAAAGCGGTATGGCCTCATCGTATCTCTGTAGGCTCAGCTTCATTTCAGCCTTCATAAGGCTACAACCGGACAAAAATACAAGCCCCAGGCATAAGACTCCCAAAATAACGGACTCCTTTTTTAACATGGTCTTCCTCCTTTCAGTGGGGGTGCAGGGGGGAATAAAACCGAAGATAATCAGAGCCTTTTGGTAGGAATAACATAGAAAAAGATGAACTTATTTGTCAAGGAAAAGTCATCACAATATATGGTAGCTTTGCGTTATCCGACCAGCAAAACCAGGGCGTAAATATCAGTACCCCTTGGAAGATAGGTGCTGCTTTGAGACAGGCATTGAGCTGCGCGGTCAGGTCACAAGTATATTGACCATCATCCCCCTTAAGAGAGATCTTTGCATAACCCCTTTGAGCGGCCATTATGAACTTTTTGGGGTACCCATCCGGGCGAAGTTCACCCCGTTAAATAGGGTTCCCTTCGGGAAATTTAACGGGGCAAGCGGCCCACTTTAGTGGGCAAATCCTGAACTGTTTGAGGCCGTTAGGCCGAGTTTGAGCGCAAAGCTTCACTCCGTGCTGGGATTTAGTAAGCAAGCCCGTGCATGGGTCAAAAAGTTCATATAAATAGGAGTGAAAAGGGGTTTTTCAAAGGTCTCGAAGAGATGCTGAAAGGCCGACGGGATAGGGTGATGTAGAAAGGAGCGTATCAAGTTCATTTAGCGTTAGTTAGGGCGTTCAAGTCCTACTGTCACCCTGAACGTATATGCCTGTTGATAAGACCGAGGAATCAAGAGGCAGCTTGAAGGTTGGAAAATGCGGTTTTTGAAACAAACAGAGACCAAAACGAAAAAAGGCTTGTGGCTGATGCCACAACCCCTTGATTCTGCTGGTAGGCACGACGAGATTTGAACTCGTGACCTCTACCGTGTCAGGGTAGCGCTCTCCCCCTGAGCTACGTGCCTGTATGTTTTTTTCGCTATCAAGGATTGCAAACAGTGTCAAGAAAAATAGGCGGTCCTCACTCAGACAAACCAGATACAGCCGCCATTGTCACGATTCTTCCTGGAGAATATTCAGACCTCTATAGATATATTGAAATCCAGAAACCATGGTCATACCGGCCGCAAACCAGAACAGCGGCAATTGAACCTGAGCTATTTTCGGCACCTGGCAGCCCACCAGAACCGAAAGTACACTAATCACCTGTGCCACGGTCGTTATTTTGCTAAGGATGGATGGCCTCGGTTCAAACTTGTGACCTGTTATAATAAAAAGAGCAACGCCAAACAGGATCAGAACATCCCGTGTGATAACAATGACAACCAGCCAACTCGGAATCAGTTCCTTAACCCCTAAGGTCACAAACGCGGTTGCCAATAATAGCTTGTCGGCAGCCGGATCCAAATAGGTCCCCAGCGTGGTCTTCTGACGAAACAGACGGGCCACAAGCCCATCCACACCATCGCTTACTGCAGCGATTGCAAAGACCAACAAGGCATAATCTAAGAGGTGTCTGATCAAAAAAATGGCAAAGAGTGGCGTCAACAGGATGCGAAGAAGCGTCAATGTATTGGGAAGGTTTATGGGCATTGAATGCTTCACCACTATCGCATCCGGTCGCGCATCTGGTTCCACCGGACCCAGTCATCAGCATCCACCTTGGGATCAAAACGAAAGGGTTTTAAGGCCGTCCCGTCCGGCCGGATAACAATCTGGTGCATGGCCCGGATAATATAGGTCCATTCTTGCCGTGTAACAGGATGTGGGCCCTCAACCGGATAAGGGCCTTCTACCTTCTTTGGTTTGGAAACCCTCGCAGACTGTTTGATGCTTTTCGGGGGGGGGCTCACATGGATTTGTCCCCAGTAAACCTTGACAACAACAGAAGAGTCCGGATTCACGTCCATTCGGTAGGTAGTTCCCCGAACACCCGCAATTGCATTTTTGGCTGAAACCTGAAACCTTCCGCGGCCCCCCACCAGCTCGGCAACCTTTGCCCATGTCTTGCCCAACGCCAAGCGGACCTCAATATCCCGCTGCTTTGCTTCTTGATCATAACCTGCTGAAATCAACTCAAAGGTTGTCTTCTCGTCAAAACGCAGAAAGCTCCCATCGGGCATAGCCAACTCGATTCTGGTCCTATCTCCAGTGGTCACGCAATCTCCGTGGCGCAGCAAATCCCCTTCACTCAGGGTTTGTCTTAATGCCTCTTTTTTGCGAAAGAGTTCTGCTTTGCCCTCAACCAGAGTCACCTCGGCCTCTCCACCTTCCACCTCAACGAGTTCAGGTTCATCAGCAAGGCCTGTTGCGGCCACAGAGAGAAGAATCAGTGTAACCAGGGCAAAGAGAATTACAGTAGATTTATGTTTCATTGCTCGTTGTCGGTTGCTGGTTATTTGTCATTGGTCAATAACGGAGTGCCTAAAGTGAGCTAAAGTGAACTAAAGTGCCTAAAGTTAAAGGAATAAAACCATTTTTTACAAAAAGTTTCTTCAAGTCCTCAACTTTAGCTCACTTTAGGCACTTTAGTTCACTTTAGCTCACTTCTCCGCGGTCAATCGTCAATCGTCAATCGTCAATCGTCGCGGGGTATCAGCTCAAGCTTTATCGCCTCTTCAGAAACTTCAAGGATGTTCACTGTCAAATTTTCAAAACGCTGCAACATCAACTCATCTGCCAAAATCCCGGCATTCCCCATAAATTCCAAATCCATTTTCGCCTCACCAGCCCTGATACTGCGCAGATAGATGTTTTTGACGCCCTGAACTTCATTTCTAATATGCGCCCTGAACCGGACAAAATCGGCATACTCTTTAATACCCCTTACAACCAATTCCACCACAACAGGCTGTCTCGCCTCCTTGCGCCAGTTGGCCACGATTTGCCTTGTGAGATCCTGCGCCACCCTTGAAGCAGAAAGGATGAGGGCTTCCGTGCCACCAACCCTCCCATCCGAATGAACCGTGGCCCTGGTTTCCTGAGATGAAGCAATGGCCATCCCGCTGTCTGTCCTGATAGCACGTACAGACACCGTAGCCTGAATGGGCTGCATATCCCCACGGAAGACATTCCCGCTATAGCGGGCCAAGGCCTTTCCAGCTATAACAACATCAGCACCAAACGCCTTCCCCAGCATTACCGCAGCGTCATCGCTCAACTCAGGCCCCATATATTCCGGCCCAAACTCAATATCCGGGCCTCGGACTGTCCGGTCCACAATGATAAAATCCTTGTTACGCATGTACTCTGATAGCGTATTTTCGGTAACCGACCGATATGCACTAGGAGAACCTTGTCCCCACCAGTATTGAGGTGAAGGTTCGCCAATGTTCTGCTCGGACAAAAAGAACATGATCGTCGGCATCTCCTTGTGGATCATGAGGATACCAATACTTTGAAGTTTATCCCGAATCGTACTCATAAATATCGTGGCTCGCACCACCACCCGATAATGTCGGCCAGATTTTGACTCCGTCAGGACCTTGTAGTCGTGAATAAATGCCTCTGCCTGATCATAGAGCCGTTCGCTCAACAGTTGAAAGTTTTGCACAACCGACGCTGGGGAGATCACAAGGCCGACCGCCTCTTCAACCACGCCCCGCAAGGCGTCTGCAATCGCCTCATCCCTGGCTCTGGCCACATCATCCCCATAAATGATGCCCGTACCAATGACGTCTATGGTTCTATCCTCACTGGCCGCTTGACCAGCCTCCGACCCGGACGCAAGCTCAGAGAGCCTCTGGGCCGGGGGCTGGTTCGGAGAGAGGGCGTCGGTTGGGGGGGCAGACTCTTCGGGCCGGAGGGCATCCTGGGCCCACGCCCCATTGAATCCACTGGCACACCCCAGCAAGAGCAAAATCAAAATAAGATGTTTTCTAAAGTCTGTCATCACCTAACTCGGATAAACCGGAACCAAAAAGGGATAGTTTAAATTTTGTAAGATCAAATCTAGCTCAAACAAGTGCCTAAAGTGAACTAAAGTTGAAAGTGCCTAAGGTTAAGGAGTTTTATCCATTTTAATTGTTCTTGCCGAAGGCAAGTTCCACAACTTTAGCTCACTTTA
Organism: Deltaproteobacteria bacterium; assembly: GCA_003647275.1. Taxonomy (GTDB): domain Bacteria; phylum Desulfobacterota; class Desulfobacteria; order Desulfobacterales. The sequence continues at coordinate 28,927 of QMMN01000024.1, read as the reverse complement.
GGCATTTTAGGCACTTTAGCTCACTTTCTTTCACGATTACCGATTTATCAGAGGTTCTAGCTTCCGTATGATAAGCAAGGCATCTGCCCCTGAAACTGACCCCATCGGATCAAACTCGCCAGTGGTCAGGTCCTTGGCCTTCATGATCCCTCGTGTGGTGCAGACCATCACAGCATTATAGTACGGTAAATCATCCCTTAAATCCGGAAAGGGTGAGGGGCTGCCGATGAATTTTGTGGCGAGTTTTTCATCCCCTGTGACCCTGATCAGGATGTCTTCGATCATCATGGCATACTCGGCCCGGGCAATCTTCTGATCGGGCTTGAAGGTGTGATCCGGATACGGTTCAATGCCTTTAATGCCCAGCGCAATCACAGCCTCAATATCTGTCTTTAGCACGTGATCTGCAATATCGAGTGCTGTTGGTGTCTTGACCACCCGTTCGGTCACAAACCCCTTCTCTGGACTTTTAAAGCTCGTATCAAAGTCCTTCGTCTTTTTTGCAAAGAGATCATCTATCTTGAGTTCTTGGACAAAAAGCGCTGCAATATCTGCCCGGGTGATCTGATCAACAAGCGCAATCTTTTTTCCAATCTTGGTGCCGGGTGCTGCTCTCTGTATCTTCTGGATGAGTTTCCACGCATCATTTGCCTCAACCACATAGCCGTCGTTAATGTCCAAAACCTTCTTGAAAAGCTGGCTTGCCTTCTCAAAGTTCAAAGCCTCTTTATATGTCTCTCCCATATAGTAGTGAGCAGCAGATGATCCAGGTAATAAGTTGATGGCACTTTGATAGGCCACTTGGGCCTTCTTAAGCCAATCCTTGTGAGCAGACTCCTTCCCTAACAAATACAATTGTATCAGCCCCACATTGGCATCAACCTTTTCCTCTTTGGTCTCGGCCAGGCCAATACCCTTTTTCATATCTTCGAGTCCCTGTTTGAAATCACCCTTCTTTCCAAAAACCAAACCAGAGCCAACGTAGGCCCGTGAAAATTTTGGGTCAAGCTCCTTGGCCAATTCAAATTCACGTAGGGCATCATCGTATTTGCCCAACCTGAGGAGTTTCATACCGCTGTGCACGTGATGTTCAGGCGTATCCAGGACACTTTCTGAAGGACGCACCTTAGGAGCACACCCCTGTAGAGAAAAGATGGTGGTCAGCCAGATCCCTACTAATATCGGGATCATTATGTTATGCTTGATCTTCATAATAATCCATACCTCCTGTGGTTCGTTATCCGTTATTCGTTATACGTTATTTGTCAATAATGGAGTGTCTAAAGTGAGCTAAAGTTGAAAGTGCCTAAAGTTAAGGAATGCGCTTTCAACGCAACCTGTTTTTAAGACTGGCCACCCGAAGGCGTACACATTAACTTTAGCTCACTTTAGACACTTTAGGCACTTTAGATCACTTCTCCACGAGCACCGATCAATCCAGAACAACCATGACCCGGCACTTTTTCAAAAACGAAAGATTTTCAGAAGCACTTCGAATCTTTTCTGCATCCGCATTACTAATGACGAAATCGCACCGCCCCTGTCCTTCGGTCCTCAGGCCCTTGACCGTCAAGGGATCATTGGTCACTCTCGGATTACTCTGGGCTGCACTCAGGTCTCTGGCATACCCGGTCATACCCTGCTGAACCGCAAATTCTCGGCTTACATAGGCCGAGCCATAAACTTCCTGCCCATTTTCATCTAAAATCTTCGGTGACATGGCTGGCCGGCCGCCGAGCCCACGTGCATCCACCACAAGGCCGGTATAGATGGTCGGTGTAATCGCCGGAGACCCAGAGGTCTTTTCTCCCTTTTCTTCTTTTGGCGTTGACGGGGAAATGGTCTTTATCTCTGAAACCTGTTTAATGTCCGGGGGAAGTATCAGTTGAGCAAACCCCCCATGGATTTTTATCGCCAGAGTCACCTCCACGGTGCCATCTGAGAGATATTCCTTCTTGATGATCTGGGCCCCTTTAACCATGCCACTCACCTGTGACCGGATCACATCACTTTCAACCATGTAGTCTTTTACCAGGGTGGTGGAGTCGACCCTTACACCTTTGGTTACTTCAAGCAGGTTACGGTAAGCATCCAACTGAGCTGCCCTAAGGGCCATGGGACGGGCCTGGGGCTTCCCATAGTACTTTTCAGGCGGCGCCCCAATCCCCGTGGCTGTAATGATCCCCTGGGACCAGTTGACGCTTCCATGGGGGCCAATTGGCTCCAAAAGCTCCTGCCATTCTGCCACAAAGCCTTCTGTTGCTGGGAGGATTAGCATCAGAGCAACAGCAACAATGACGACCAATTTTCTTTTTTTCATAATACCCTCCTCTTCATTATTCGTTATTCGTTAACGCTGATTACGCTGATTAATCTGTGCTAACTACTTCTACGCCCTTAATCTGCAGCATCTGTGTAATCTGTCTTAATCTGTGTTGCCCGTTATTCGTTGTTCATTATTCACAGCTCGTTACGTCTGACGGCTGCCGGTTACCGTAACGAGCTGCGTAACCGATTTCCGATTTCCGGCTCGCGATTCTCGTATTTCTTGAGATAGTGCAAGGCTGCCTTATTCTTAGGATCAACCGCAAGGGTCTTTTTCCAGTACAAAATTGCCGCCTCAAGCTTGTTATGATTCCTGGCCTCCCAGGCCAGATCATTATAGGCCTTGGCCAGATTGAAGATCGCATCGCGGTCCTTAGGATTTATCTTGAGGGTCTTTTTCCATTGGCAGATGGCTGCATCCCGGTCGCCACGGTTGTAATAGATCCAACCGATGCCGTTGATGGCCTTGGTATGGGACGGCTTCAGGGCCAATGTACGCTGATACTCCAAGAGTGCATTGGCGGTCATGTCCAGGTTATGAAAGGCCTGGGCCAGTCGGTAATGGGTATCAGGTTCGGCGGAATCAGCATCCCTGGCCTTTTTCAAATATTCGATCGCCCTAGCCGTATTATGCCTAAAATTGTAGACCGCTCCCAAAAAATAATAAGCATCGGCATTGGCCGGGTCGATTTCAATGATTCTCTGAAATTTTTCAAAACCCTGGTTAAGGTTTCCTTGTTTCAGGTAAAGAATCCCAAGCCACAACAGAGCATAGGTGTTACGTCTATCGATCTGGACGACCTTCTGAAATTCACCAAAGGCCGCATCAAAGTGCTCTTTTTTGGCATAAAGGATGCCTAGCTGGTTGTGGGCATACTCGTTTTGGGGTTCAACTCTAACGGCTGCTTGGAACTTGGCAATGGCCTTGTCGAGATCCCCCTTGTAGTGGTAGTCTGCTCCTTGAAAGATGAGGTCATGCACGTCCATGCAACAATCCCCTTACCACGGCAGCGGCGATCTCCTCTCGAACCGAGGCCTTTTTCAGCTTGGCCTCTTCATCGCGATTTGAAACAAACCCGGTCTCAAGTAGGATCGACGGCATCTTTGCACGCCGAAGCACAAAAAAATTGGCTGAATGAACGCCCCGACTCTTAAAAGGCAGGGTTTGTTGAAAATAGTCCTGGAAGGTCCCGGCAAATTTGCCGCTCTCCTCCCAATAAAGCCTTCGTTCAAAGTTGAAAAGGATCTCCTCGATATCGATGTAGCCAGGCCTTTTCTTAAAGGGTTCATCGTACTTGAGTACTGCATTTTCAAAGGCTGCAACCCGAGCCGCCTCCTTGCTGGAGGCCCTCTCCGAACAATAGTAGGTCTCACACCCGTGTGCTTTTGGGTTCTCATTGGCATTGATGTGGATGCTGACAAAGAGATCAGCCTGGTATTGGTTGGCAATAACCGTACGCTCACTGAGGGGGATATAGTAGTCCCCGGTGCGTGTCAAAAAGCATTTGATATTTCCCTTTTCAGAGATTCTTCGGCTGAGACGCAAGGCAAGATCAAGGGTTACCTCCTTTTCCTTCAGGCCTGTGGGTCCAATTGCACCTGAATCAAATCCGCCGTGACCAGGGTCAAGCACGACACGTTTGACCTGGTAGGCAAGGCCCCCCTCAGGACTAAGCTGGTTGAGCATGACTTCTTCCTCGACCTTGGCCGCCTTTTCCAAAGGGCTAAGGGGACGTGCTGGTCTCTTCAGTCTGGGTATCGGCTTCTGGGTAATGATCTCAATCATCATCCGAGAATAGGTGTCAGCGGGATTGAGCCGAACCGCCTCCCTAAAGGCCGCCACTGCTTCGGCTTTCTGGTCAAGACCGTGGTATGCACGCCCGAGCAGGCCATGGGCCCAGTCGCTCTTCGAGTCCAAACGGATGGCTTCTTTCAGCACCTCGATGGCCTCGGCAAAGCGCTTGGCCGCAATCAGGTTTTGTCCCTCCAGGGCATAGTCAAAAGCTGACTTTCCCCACGCCATACCCCTGCTGGACAGCCAAAGCCCTGAAGTGCCAAGGATGCTCCTGGCTATGTATTTCAAGAAATGCCGTCTATTCATGGTTCGTCAATAGTCATTGGTCATTGGTCAATAAGGGAGTGCCTAAAGTGTACTAAAGTGAGCTAAAGTGCCTAAAGTTAAAGGAATAAAACCATTCTTTACAAAAAGTTTCTTCAAGTCCTCAACTTTAGCTCACTTTAGGCACTTTAGACACTTTAGCTCACTTCTCCACTGTCAATCATCAATCATCAATTGTAAATGCCTTCTCTTCCGGGGCCTCAAGCCAGGGCTTGAATTGAATGTTCTCTTCTCCCCAAATTAGGCTACTATCCGGTTGGGCCTTACCCCACCAATTGTATCGACCATCTATCAAAATCGTGGAAAAGGCCTGGATGCCTACGGCATTGTCGACAATATTGTTGTGATTGATCTTTGGCCTTGACATCCCCACACACTCAATCCCGCCGGTGCCCAGGTTCCCTGTAATCGTGTTATAAAAAATCTTGGGTGCAGCATCGTTTCGACATTTAATGGCGCTTTGCGCGTTGTTCGCAATGTAACAATAAGATATATCAGGCGACCCAAAGTGGATGTCAACTGCAATGGTAGCATGTTCCATCACACAGTATTCAAAAAAACTATTGACCTTGGTCCGGGCAATAAAACGGACCACGCTCAAATAATCTCCAGCCGAAGGTGAGGCACCTGACGACGTAAAAACAATAGGTTGCTCTCTTTTTCCCCGGGCCACCATGCCTCCGTCTTTCACAGTGACCGAAGTGTTTTGATCGAACATCAGCCTGACGCCCGGCTCAATGTATAGCGTGGCGCCACCATCAATGACTAAATCCTTTTCAACAGTATATGGGCTGTTAGAAAGTGTGAGAAAGCCATCAGTCCTTATCTCGCCGCCCAATGGCCCCTGAAGAATGGGTAATTCGATGCTCTTTCCCACAGAATAGGGGCCATCCAGGATGCTGCCAATGTCAATACGCCCCTTTATTCGTGAAAGGATATCAAGTCCGTTCTTGGTTCCCCACCAGTTGTCCTTCGCGCAGACAGGCTCCCCTGACATGGCACCCACCATATTATAGGGTTCATTGTCATAAATATTGTTTTCCTTGATCTCGGCCTGGCTCTTAACCACACGAATGCCCCCTCCTGCGTTTTGAACGATGGTGTTATGGAGGACCGTAGGTGCTGCACCTTCAATCAAGATCCCTCCTTTGCTGTTTTCCCGGACAATATTTCCTTCAACCGTGGGTCTCGCCCCTTCCACCACTATCAGCCCAGTTCCAGTATTCCTATGAATGGTATTGTCGCATATCTCAGGTTCTGAAAATGTGTCCATCACCCTGATGCCGTCCGTGTTGTCCGTAAATTCGCAATCCCTTATCACAGGCGAAGATGAGCGGCAGGAAATGGCTATATTGGCATCACGGATTCGACAGAAACGAACCCAATTTTCCTTACCCTTGACATTGTAAAAAGATATCCCTTCCCAAGGGGTATGATCCTGGCCACCAAAGATAATAAGATGTGTCTGGTCCCCACGCGCAAGCAAACGGCCCTCGACCCGAAGTCCGCTACCCTTAGATTGAATAATCGTGCCCGGCTCAATCGTCAACGTGGCTTTATCCTTAATCGTCACGGGCCCTTCAATCACATACGGGCTTGCCCCGGCATACCAGGTCGTATCCTCTATAACTGCCCCTGAAACTGGCGTGGGCCCGGGCGCTACAGCCATCCCAACCACGCTATCGGTCCTTTTGCTTTCATTGCCGGCCCGATCCTTGGCCGATACCTTGTAGTAATACTTCTGTAAGTTGGAAAGATCTTTATCTTTATAGCGGTTCAACTCTGTGTTGCCCAGGGCCTCAAACCCCGTTAAGGGTGTTTTACTTCGGTAAATACGGTAGCCGGCAAGATCTGCTTCAGAATTCTTGGCCCAGTCCAAAATCACAAAGCCGTCACGGCCCACGGCCCTCAGCCCCTTGGGACTTTCTGGCGGGGTGGTATCGATCGTCACAGTACCTACCGCATCGATCCAGCTCGTCGTGTTCCCTGAATCATCGGTTAGATATCCTGTAACAATGGCCTCATCCACGTTGTCTCCGGGCACCACCCTGTAAGTCCCCAGGTAGCCACCCGGCTCCACCTCTACCATGTCAATCCCCTTCTTGAAGGTCCCTATATCAAAGCTGGCCTGCATGTTGGGATCTCCCTCAATAACCACCCTGATTTCATCTCCGGCCTTCTTGGGAAGGCCTTTTGTGTCCTGGGTGAGAAGGGTTATTATGGGAGGCCGGGTCGCCTCGGCTATCGTGGGTGACGGGATTGTTTTGACCATATCCCGGAACAGATCATCGCAGGCCCTGAGGAGTTGAACATCCCGGATATTCATAGCAGTTGCCACAATGGTGGCAACGATCCCGACCGGGGAAACCGAAACTCCCCCCTGGTGCTTCCGGGCCACATGTTTGCCGCTCCACAGGATGTGTCCACTCTTGGTGTCAAACATCTTGATTTCTGCCCCCACGGCCACCTGTGAATAGAGCAAGGCATAAAATTTGTCAAAATTTGATACATTGCCCAATATCACAGCATCTACCTTCAGGATCTCCCCCAGTCTCTGGGGTGGGGTATCTGCAATGGCCTCAGGATCGGTGAGTCCTGCCTTCCCCAAAAGGCGATCCACGCGGTAAAGTTCCACATCTGTGTATGGGAGAACACTAAAATGGTTGTAAAATGCCCTGCGAACGGGCTCAACGCCCTGCTTGCCCCTAGACTGATCCACGAAAGGAAGGACAGCCACGGTCCTGGGCATGTGGGTCTTTAGATATGGATCGACCTTGTAGGTCCCCTTGAACAAATGGGTGATCTCAGGAGTAATTGCGGTCTTTTTCGTAGCTACCGTGGCACACCCAGCGAATATGAAACCACAAAGGGCAAGATGAAAAAGGAAAAAGGGGGGAATTCTCGCAGTAAAACCCTTCATAAATCTATACCTCAAGCTATTTATTCTGATTCGGAATCCTTGCTTTGCAAGGACCCCAAAAAAATTCGACTGGATTTTGGGCAAGTGCCTCCTTCTCACGTAAGTGAGATAACAGATGCGCTTCAAGCCTTCAATCAATCATGCAATCCATGTGAAATTTGGTTCTACTGCCGCAGAATTTTTCAGGCACTTAAGTTTTTTTATATAGCGAGAATCACGGAATTTTTCAATGATAAAAAATGGAATCCCCCCTTGGTTCGAAGTCATGCTGTAGCAGGCCTGGCAGATCTATCTTGAGATGGAAAGGCCGTTCTCCGATTGGCAAGCCTCAGAATTGCGCTGCAGCAACCAGTAAAGCCGGTTGATGGCCTGCACATAAGCCTTGGCACTGGCCTTGAGGATATCTGTGCTGGACCCCCGACCCAGAGCACGAAAACCCTCGCGAGACACCCGCACAGTAGCAATGCCCATGGCCTCCTTGGTCTCGGTCACAGCCTTGACCTGAAAGTCTTCAAGCCTGTGATAAGCACCCGCAATCTTGTCAATCGCCTTAAAAATCGCGTCAATAGGCCCATCACCCTGAGTACTCGCCTCAAAAATGACGTCCTCACGTCGGAGTCTCACCCGGGCCTCAGGAACCTCTCCATTTCCCGTGGTCACTTTGTATGATTCAAGGCTGTAAAGCTTGCTGTGATCTATATGGGCAAAGATCACGTCCTGGACAATGACAGCCACATCTTCATCATAGACCCGCTTTTTCTTGTCGGCAACAGAAAGGAACCGATTGTAAACCGCCTCAAACTCCTGTTCCTGAAGATCATAGCCCATCTCGGAGATCTTGTGTCTAAGGGCATGTCTGCCCGATCTTGCCGTAAGGACCATGGTATGTTCGGTGATGCCCACCTCTTCAGGGCGCATCACTTCATACGTGGCTCGGTCTTTGAGGATGCCATCTTGGTGGACGCCAGAAGAATGGGAAAAGGCATTTGAGCCTACGATGGCCTTGTTGGCCTGGACCGGCATCCCCATCATGCGGCTAACTAACCTGCTGGTCCTCATGATCTCTCGGGTGTTGATCGTGGTATGGAGTCGGAAATAGTCCTTCCGGGTTTTAATTCCCATGACAATCTCCTCTAAGGAAGCATTCCCCGCCCTTTCTCCAAGGCCGTTCATGGTACACTCCACCTGCCTTGCTCCGTTTTCTATGGCTGCTAAAGTATTGGCCGTGGCAAGCCCCAGATCATTATGGCAATGGACACTGAGTACGATTTTGTCGATGTTTGAAACCCTCGCCTTTAGATAAGCAATGAGCTGACCAAACTGCTGGGGAACCGCATAGCCAACCGTGTCCGGGATATTGACGACTGTCGCACCAGCAGCAATCACCTGCTCCACCACCTGCACGAGATAATCTGGGTCTGAGCGTGAGGCATCTTCAGTAGAATACTCTACATCAGGGCAAAGGGATTTGGCGAACTTCAAGGCCTCAAGGCCCCTCTCCAGGGCCTTTTCCCGGTCAAGCCCAAATTTTTTCTGGATATGAATATCCGAGGTCCCCAAAAACACGTGAATGCGGGGTTTTTCCGCCTTTTTTATGGCCTCCCAGGCCGTTTCAATGTCCTTGTGAACCGCACGCGCAAGTGCCACAATGGTAGGGCCTTTAACCCTTTCAGCAATCGCTTTGACGGCCTCAAAATCGCCTGGAGATGAGATCGGGAACCCGGCCTCAATGGCATCTACCTGCAAACGTGCAAGCTGCAAGGCGATCTCCAGCTTTTCTCTTGGGTTAAGACATGCCCCTGGAACCTGTTCACCATCCCTTAATGTGGTATCAAAGATAAAGATTTTTTCCATTGGTTCCTCCCTATGGTTGTGTTTCTTTTGCAAATTCGAGTCATTCGTAAGCTTGCTAAGGTCACCTTCATCGTCACTGAAATCGAGCCCCATTTTCCTCACCTCCTTATCGTGTGTACCAATGCATATGCAGTTAAAAAGCCACAATCCCATGGGCCCAAAAAAAAAAGGGCCGCAGGTTGTGCTGCCTGCGGCCCGTCATTATCTGGATTGTGCGTCGCTTACCGCAAGCAGACCCCTCCCTGAAGAAGTCCAAGAAGAAGCAAAAGCTCAAGCAGTAATAAACGCATCATCTATTCTCGCCGTGTGTATTTTGTTTTATTTAAATCATAATATTTGCCGGATGTCAATATATATTTCATTTTTCTGGTGGATCGGCATTTCCTGAATCGACCTTTAGTTGTTTTTACGCCTCCTTGCCACCCCCTCATGCCAGGTGCACGGCTGTTTGGACAACTGCCTGTTGATGACTGAAAGCCGACGGCTGATAGCTAAACGTTTAGACGATATCTCTTTCCCAAATAGCGATTACATCTCACGCGCTAACGCATAATCGGCCAACTGCTCCAAGAGGGTTCGTGTCTTTGAGGCACTGAATATATCCAGAGATTTCTTGGCCTGATCAATGTGTTCCCGAGCGCGGTCTCTGGTATATGCGATGCCGCCGTACTTCTTGATCAGCCCTAGCACGGTATCAAAATCCGACGCTGTCATATCCATATCTCGAATAATGGTCTCCATGCGTCTGCGGTCTTCCTTTGTGGCGCGACTCAGCGCATAGATGACAGGCAGCGTGAGCTTTCCTTCCCTTAGATCTGTTCCCGTGGCCTTGCCGAGAACCCTGGTGTTCGCTGTATAATCGAGAAGATCATCAACCATCTGAAAGGCAATCCCCAAGTGATATCCATAGTCTGCCAATGCCTGCACCTGTTCCTGTTGTGCCTCTCCAAGCAAAGCCCCGACTTGGCATGCGGCCTGAATGAGATAGGCCGTCTTGCGCCTGATCACCTCCATGTACTCTGTCTCCTTGACAGCAAGATCTCCCCGGTTCAACAGTTGGTGGATCTCTCCCTCAGACATTTGAGCTGTTGTATGGGCCAGGATGTCAACAATTGCGACAGAACCTGTTTGCGCCGCAATGGCAATGGATCGGGCCAACAGGAAGTCTCCAACCAAAACCGTGGCCGGGTTTCCCCAAATCGAATGGGCCACGGGGTTCCCGCGTCGGATGTCGGCGCCGTCAACCAAGTCATCATGAAGCAGGGTGGCGGCATGAAGGTACTCAAACACAATTGACAGGGTTTTATCATAATTTCCCTTGTAGCCACAAAGCCGTGCGGAAAGTACCATAAGAAGTGGACGCATCCTTTTGCCACCGCTGAACATAATATATTTGGCGATATGAGAGACTAAAGGAAGATAAGGTTTAAGGTTCTCGGTAAGTGCGGCCTCAATTTCAACGAGGTCTTGCCGGACCGATTCCAGGATTTGCTCTTTCAGCCCCATCATACAATGGCTCCTACCAAGTCATATTCGTAGGCCTCAGTAATCTGCACATGAACAAAAGTCCCGGGCTCGGCAACGCCTTTGTTGATATACACCATGCCATCGATGTCCGGCGCTTGAAAGGAGGTTCTGCCCTCCAACGCAAAGTCAGTCTCTCCGTCAGAGCCCTCTATAAGAACCTGGAGGGTCTTACCCACGTATTTTTGATTGTTCTCTCTTGAGATCTCGAGTTGCCGGAACATAAGGCGTTCAAATCGCTCCTGTTTTACTTCATCCGGCACATGATTTTTCAAAGCACTCGATGGAAGGTCTTTTTCATTTGAATAGATAAAGGCACCCAAATGATCAAAGCGAACCCTTTCGATCAGATGAAGGAGACATTCGAAATCATGGTCGGACTCGCCCGGAAAACCCACCATCAATGTGGTGCGCAGCACGGCATCAGGCACCTTTTTACGGATGCGCTCAAATAGTGCAAGGATGTCCGCACTGTTGTGACGACGCCCCATGCTTTTGAGAATCGGCTCGCTGGCATGTTGGATCGGAATATCAAAATACGAACAGAGCCTGTCATGGCGGGCAATCGTCTCTATGATGGGGTCAGTCATATCGTCTGGATGCCCATAGAGCACACGTACCCATGCCAACCCGGAAATCTCTGCCAGCCGCTCCAAAAGGTGCGATAGGCCATACCCCAGGCCCAGGTCCTCCCCGTAGGCCGTGGTGTTTTGGGCCACCAGTATTAACTCTGTGACCCCAGACTCCGCAAGTGACCTGGCTTCAGTCAGAACCTGTTCCATGGGACGACTTCTGTGCCGACCTCTCAGCTTTGGAATGATGCAGTAAGTACATCGGCCTGAACACCCCTCGGCAATCTTCAGGTAGGCCGTATGCGAGGCAGTCGTGCGGAACCTTGGCCGGGATAAATCCTGGACCGGTCTGCAACCGGGATGCGGCAACAGGACCCGTCTCCCGTTCAATGACCCGTCAGCCGCCCCAACTATGCGGTCAAAGGCCCCGGTGCCGAGAAAGACATCCACCTCGGGGAGGGCCTTGATGAGATCCATGCCGTAACGCTGAGGGAGGCACCCCACCACAATAAGCCTCCGCCCATCGCATTGCTGTTTCCATGCCCCCATTTCCAGGATGACATCAATCGACTCGTTCACAGCAGGCTCTATGAAACTGCACGTGTTCACCACAACAGCGTCTGCCTCTGATTCGTCAGAGGTGATCGTATGGCCTGCCTCAAGGAGTCGGCCAAGCATGATTTCGGTGTCCACCAGGTTTCTGGGACAACCTAAACTGACAAAGTGTATCTTCATTTCTGAACCGTAGATTGTTAATCGTGAATCGTGGGGAATGTCCGTGGTCCGTTGTCAATAGTCAAGGGAAGCCATACAAAATGGCCTTTTTCCTTTTGCCTGTATCTTTTTTGCTATCCAGACCAATGAACCGATTTTGCGATTTTGGCAATGGACGACACTACAAGCTGTTTCAAAACCCTTTGACGACTCCATTTTGGACATTTTTGCCAAAAGTTCTTAGTGAAGCGAAGCGTTAAAAAATTGTAACTGTTTGAGGGCATTAGCCCGAGTTAGCGCATGGGTTGCGGCTAACGCCTTGGACAGAGGCACTCCGTGCTACAATTTTAGCGAAGCGAGCTTAGAACTTTAAGCCCCCGCCCGCACTAAAGGGCAGGGCCTCCCGGTAAAGAAGATAAACATTTTGAAATAGCTCCCCTTGACCCCGCCCTAATGGTCGGGGGTAGCGGGAAGCAGGCCGGTCAAAAATGGCCAAACAGACCAAGGAAAAAGGTTTTGAAACAGCTTCTACCCAAAAAACAAAGAGCAAGGCCCTGTTGTCGCCTTGCTCCTTATTGCCATTTCTAATGGTCTAATCTTTGCTAATCTTTCTGTTTTTTCAATTCGGCTGTTATGGCCGGAACCACCTTAAAGAGGTCTTCCACGATACCATAATCCGCCCTTTTAAAGATTGGGGCCTCTGGATCCTTGTTGATGGCTACAATACATTTAGAGGTGCCCATGCCTGCCAGATGCTGAATGGCTCCAGAGATACCGCAAGCGATATAAAGGTTCGGTGAGACCACCTTCCCTGTTTGCCCTACCTGGTCCGAATGAGGGCGCCAGCCTTCATCGACCGCAGACCTTGATGCCCCTATCGTACCGCCCAAAACCTCGGCCAGTTCCTCAAGGACGCTAAAGTCAGGACCTCCCATACCGCGCCCACCTGACACGATGACATCGGCCTCAGTGAGATCTACCTTGGAGGCGGTCTCTATCCTCTTTTCCACAACACGTGTCTTGACGACACCCGTGTTTACTGCAACCCTTTCCACATCCGCGGCCTTTGCGACTTCTATTATCTCCATGACATTAGGACGTATGGCTGCCACCTGAGGTGTCCCTCCCAGGGCCACCTCGGCAAGAATCTTGCCCCCAAACATGGGCCGGGTAGCGATCAGATTGTCACCATCGAGACGCAAGCTGGTGCATTCCATAGCAAGGCCACTCCCCAGGCGGGCTGTAAGCCGCGCAGACAGATCTTTGCCCCGGCTTGAAGCACCCAACAGTAAAATCCTGGGATCATTATCCTTGACAATATCGAAAAGTACATTCGTGTAAGCGTCTGTGGTGTAGTCAGCCAAGCCGGGATCATCACCCACCAGGATTGTGTCTGCCCCGTACTTTGCCAGTTCTCCAGCAATCTCTTCTATCCCAGAACCAAGTACGACCCCTGTTAGCGTTTCGCCAAGGGCGTCCGCCAGCCGCCTCCCTTCACTTAGAGACTCATAAGCCACCTTGCGAAAGCTCCCGTCAATCTGTTCCGCAAATACCAAAACGCCTTGTGCCATATTAATCTCTCCTCATCTCGTTATTCGGTATCCGGATCCGCAGCCATACGATTCACGAATACATGCCACCAAATCTAAATAACCTTGGCCTCTTCTCTGAGTAATCTCACCAGCTCAGCCGCCTTATCCTCTATGGCCTCCCCCTCAATGATCTTGCCAGGCGACCTTTCAGGGGGAAACGAAAGGGTCACCACCTTACATTTGGCACCAGACACCCCCACTTCGCTCGGATCTACCCCGAGATCGGCCAGCGTCTTTTTGACCAAGGGCTTCTTTTTCGCCTTCATGATACCTGGAAGGGAGGCATATCTAGGTTCATTGATTCCCTTTTGGGTGGTAAGAAGGGCGGGCAGTTCCGTCTCAACGACCACGGTTCCTCCTTCAACAGTGCACTCACACAAGATCCTCCCGTCACTGATCTCCTCCTTAATCACCATCGAAACCTGGGGAATCCCAAGTTGCTCCGCCACAGCAGCCGGAACCTGGTAGCCATCATCATCCACCGCACGCTGACCTGCTAAGATGAGATTGTAGCTGGTCTCTCTTAAGGCAGCCGCCAGCACCTTGGCCGTGCCCAGTGCGTCACTCCCCTCGACAGCTGGATCATCAATTAATATCCCTTCGTCCGCCCCCATGGCCAATGCGGTACGGATGGACTCCACAGCTCGCTCAGGTCCCATGGTAAGGATTGTCACCTTGCCGCCTCCATGCTTCTCCTTGATTCGAAGCGCCTCTTCAACGGCAAACTCGTCATAGGGATTGATGACCCATTTTACGTCTTCTGTCTTGATAGAAGCCTTGTCATCAGCAATTTGAATCAAAGTCTCCGTATCAGGTACCTGCTTGAGCAAAACAACAATATCCACCTTACGACTCCTTTCTGAATTATCGTCATTTGTCATTAGTCATTTGTCATTGGTTGCTGGCTGCGCGTTGCTGGTTACTGGTTATTCGGTATCTGTTATTCGGTTTAGCGCTGAAGGTTCACTTCGTGTCCGATATGCGATTCACCTTAGTTCATTGGGTCTATTGGGTCTGCGACTTGCACGTAGCACAAAAAACATAGAAGCGTCAAGGTGTTCGAACCGCCAATTCGTTATCCGTTATTCGTTATCCGATTACACGATTCACCAGTGACAAATGACCAATGACCATTCACGCTTCCAGGCGGCAATGTACGACATCCCCTGCCACGATCCTGTGCAGACGCCCCATTTTGTCTCGAACCAAAAGTGTCCCGTCCGAGCCCAGGGCTTCTGCCACACCTGTAAGCCTGGTCTCCGGGAGAAACACCTCAACGCCTCTCCCCAGTGTCGTGTCAAATTCGCACCAGGTCTCAAGGATGGCGTCAAAGGCTCCTGTATAAAAAGACTCATACCATTGCTCGAACTGGTACAGCAAGGTTTGAAGGAGATAGATGCGGGAGACCGGTTTACCCGTGCCGAGTCGGAGGGAGGTCGCCAGATCTCTGACGGAAATAGGAAGCTCGTCCTGTTTTGTATTCACGTTGATGCCGATGCCAAGAATCGCAAAGCCGATTCGTCTTTCATCGAAAACAGCCTCGGTCAAAATACCCCCAACCTTCCGATCACCAATCAGGATATCGTTTGGCCATTTGAGCTGAGGTCTCGTCCCCATTTGCTGGATTGCCGAAGCCACGGCCACGCCCGCCGTTAAAGTGAGTCTTGGGAACCAGTCTGGAGGACAGTCGGGCTTTAAAACGAAGGAAAGATAAAGCCCGCTTCCCGGAGGGGAAACCCAGGTGCGCCCCAGGCGGCCCCGGCCCTTGCTCTGGGCATCCGCGACCACCAATGTCCCCTCTGGAGCACCTTCTTGACCCAGACGATACGCTTCTGTGTTTGTTGATTCAACCACATTAAAACAATAGATCGTCTGCTGGCCAAGCCAGCGCGTCCTGAGGCCCTCTTTAATGGTATCCGGAGATAGTCTATTTGGCAATCGTTGATCAAGGTATGGATTCATGATCTTTGAGGCCTTTCCCTCCCTGAAGCACGGGGGGTCGCTTCGCAGGCTTACGCATCCTCGGTAAGGAAGATAGACAATCCTTGTATAGCTCCCCTTGAGCCCAGTCTAAAGGACAGGGGTTTTTACCTTACGGCAGTGTTTCGCGGGGCAGGAAGCGAGCCCGTCAACCTATTGTACGGCCTGTTATTTCCTTGACATTACAGGGGACTTAGTTATATTTATTACATATATCACAATTCTATATTTCGTACTATGGTTCCTCGAAACAGGATCGATAAATGTCTGAGAACAATTACTATAAAATCTTAGGTGTTGATAAAAACGCAAGCGAGAGTGAAATCAAGAAAGCTTATCGCAAGCTCGCGATGAAATATCATCCAGATCGCACCAAGGGAGATAAGTCTGCCGAAGAAATGTTCAAGAAAATCAGCGAGGCCTATGCAGTGTTAAGCGACAAGGAGAAACGTAAGCAGTATGACGCCTTTGGGGCCTCTGGTTTCCGCCAGCGTTACTCCCAGGAAGACATATTCAGGAACGTCAATTTCAGCGATATCTTCAGGGAATTTGGATTCGACGACACCAGCTTTGCAAATATCTTTATGGGGGGTGCTGGCCGCGGTCGTAAGTTCGGATTTAGTTTTGGAGGTGACCCTTTCACTGCCTATACAGCAGGCCAGAGGGCGCCAATCAAAGGATCAGACCTTGTATATGAGCTCCCTCTGACCCTGGAAGAGGTGCTCCATGGTACCAGCAAGACCATAGCCCTGGAGCAAGGGGCTCAACAGAAAAAAATCAATGTCAAGATCCCCAAAGGGATGGTGACCGGGAAAAAACTACGGCTGGCAGGCAAGGGGCAGCCCGGGGCCTTTGGTGGACCACCAGGAGACCTGTATATCCAGGCCAAGGTACTTGACGATCCCGTGTTTAGTCGGGTGGATCATGATCTTTATATCGACCGAGAAATCAAATTGGCCGAAGCCCTTTTGGGAACGCAAATACAGGTTCCTACTGTGGATGGAAAAGACTTGAACCTGAAAATACCCCCTGGGACCCAGCATCACACCAAGATGCGCCTGAGGGGATATGGCCTCCCTGAAATGAAAAAGGGCCACAGAGGGGACCTGTACGTGCGTATTCTTGTCAAAATGCCTAAACGCTTGAATAAAAGACAGAAGGCCCTGATTCAGGAATTGGCAGAAACTGGGCTTTAAGGTAGAACTTATGCCGGAACAATTGATCCCGGTATTGTCCAGGGCTGAAATCGCACAAAAAGTAAAAAGCCTTGCGCACCAGATATCAAAGGACTATGCCGAAAAGGAACTTTGTATCATAGGTGTCCTAAACGGTGTTTTTGTCTTCTTAGCTGACCTCGTGCGGGAACTCACCTTGAATGTCCAAATCGATTTTATCCGCCTAGCCAGTTATGACGGTGGGACCGTATCTTCCGGAAACGTTCGGATAACCAAAGAGATTGAGCTCGATGTAAAAAATCGAGATGTCCTTATCGTTGAAGATATCGTGGATTCTGGCTTAACCGTTGCCTTCCTAATGGAGTACCTGAAACCGTTTTATCCAAAATCCATTAAAGTGTGCACCCTTATCGACAAGACTGAACGTCGTCAAGTGCAGGTTCCCATCGATTATGTCGGACATGTGATTGATCAAGGATTCTTGGTGGGATACGGTCTTGACTTTGATCAAAAATATCGTGCATTGCCGGAAATCTACCACCTAAAACAGTAAACGAAAGGGACCTACCATGATCGTAACTTGCGAAAACTGCAAGACAAGGTACAATCTGGATGAAAAGGTGATCAAGGAATCAGGCTCCAAGGTCAAATGTTCCAAGTGCCACCATATGTTTACTGTCTATAAACCCCTTCCAGAGGAAGAGCCTGCACTCGAACTTGAAGAGGCACCTGCTGATCGCCCCGAATCAGAAGAAGGCCCGGTGTCTTCTCCAGAACCAGAAGTCGACCAAGCTGCTGAAGAGCCTGGAGGCGTTGCAGAAGAAGCCCCTGAAGAGGTTCTGGATTTTGATCTGTCCGAGTCTAAAGAAGAACCCGCTGATGAGGAAGAAATTACCTTAGAAGACCTCGGCCTGGAAGAAGAAACCCCTACTGAGGAACCCATACCTGATGAGGAAAAACTGCCTGATGAGGAAACCCCTGATGAGGAAGAAATTACCTTAGAAGACCTTAGCCTGGAAGAAGAAACCTCGCCCGAAGAAACAACAGCGCCAGAACAGACTCAAGCTGAAGAAGAAATCTCCCTGGAAGACTTCGGCCTGGAAGAAGAAACCCCTACTGAGGAACCCACACCTGATGAGAAAAAACTGCCTGATGAGGAAACCCCTGATGAGGAAGAAATTACCTTAGAAGATCTTAGCCTGGAAGAAGAAACCTCGCCCGAAGAAACAACAGCGCCAGAACAGACTCAAGCCGAAGAAGAAATCTCCCTGGAAGACTTCGGCCTGGAAGAAGAAACCCCTACTGAGGAACCCACACCTGATGAGGAAAAACTGCCTGATGAGGAGGAAATCGCTGTAGAGGAAGAAATCGCCCTAGAAGACCTCGGGCCGGAACAAGAAACCGCTGTAGAAGAAACACCTGACAAGACAGAAGAGATGGCTCCAGAAGAAACACCTGAAGGTGAGGAAAGGGGCGCCACGCTTGAGGAGGTCGAGGCGCAGGAAGAGCAGGAAGAGCCAAAAGAGGAATTAGAAGGGGAGTCGAAAGAGGCCGAGGAAAAACCCATGCCCCCCCCAACGACCGAGAAAGAACCAGGGGCACGGAAGCGCCTTAGTATGCCGGTCATGGGTGCATTGATATTGGTTCTTTTGGGGGGAGGGGCTTTTGGTGCCTACAGTCTTTTGAAAGCTTTTGATGTCAAGATACCATTTCTGGAATCCCTGACAGGTGCACCAGAGTCCGTGACCATTGATCCCGGCAGCTATCATATATCCCTTATGGATCAGTTAATAAGTACGAAATTTGTTGAAAACAAGGCAGCCGGCAGGCTGTTTGTCATCAGCGGAAAAGTCAGAAACGATTATCCTGAAGCTCGGAACTTCATCACGGTAAAAGGGGTTCTCTATTCAAAGGAGGGCAAAGCCGTTCAAAAGAAAACCGCATACTGTGGCAATGTCCTGTCAGAAAATGACTTGGAAGTCATGGATAAATCGGCCATCAACAAAAGATTGGCCAACAGATTCGGAGATCAAAAATCTAATTTCGAGGTCCCTTCTGGTAAGGTGATTCCATTTATGATTGTATTCTCTGATCTGCCTCAGGATTTAGAAGAATTTAGTGTTGAAGTGGTCAGTTCTGTTCCGGGATCATAGAATAGACAAAGATGGTATGGCCGATGTGGGCCCTCGGCTGATAGGCGTGAAGCCAGTTGAAAGTACCAGGCCTAATTGACACGGGACGATGTCCATAGGTAACAACGTATGGCAAGCCGTACAAGTAATTGGCACTCACGGCAATGTCTCCAGACTCCGGGTGTTCTCCGATAAGATGGTAATGGATCCCATAGATCTCTGGGTCCACATGGCCAAAATAGGCCAGCCCAAGCTCCTTTATCCCAGCCTTGTCCATGTAGTTTTTCAACCTTTTCAAGTCCTGACCCCAGTCCAAATTTGAGTCCAGAAGGTGACGGTAACCCTTGCCGGGCCCACCTGCCAAGGCATTAAAATAGGCGAGGTAATCCGGGAAAATCAAAACAGAAGAAACCACATATCCAACCAGAATGATCCCTGCGCTCCAGCGTAGCACAGTCTTGTGAAAATTCAGCTGGGTGAGTTGGCCGAGCCAGACAAAGAGGAAGGGAAATATCGGCAGGACATACCGTAATCCCACATTGATCTGGTTAAAAAAAGAAAAAACGATGAGCACCACAAGGACGGGAAGGATCAAAAAGGCTTCTGCCTCGGTCACCCGACGACGCCTGAATGCCCACCCAATAGAGACCATAATTCCGATATGCAACGGGATCGGGGTCTTAACAAAAAATGCATAAAAAAAATAGTACCACCATCCCCTGTTTGAAAGCCTGCCCCTGAGATAGTTCAAGAAAACGCCTCTTTCTGCATCGAGCTTCTGTTGGTCAAGGCCCTGAAGATATGCTGCTGGAAGGGGAATTGGGATGCTGTTCAAAGGAGACCCTGCCAGTCTTTTGTAAAATCGGCTCTCATGGGGTATCGATCTCAATGTCTTAAAGCTCCCCTGAAAGCCATAGCCAAGGTTGGTGATAAAAATGGCTACCACCATGATCCAGAAAAGGCGCACACCCCCGTCCCAAAGACGCTGGATAAAAACCGGCAGCCTATGATTGAACGCAGGAACGGCTGCTGCACTTTCGCCCTGTTTTCCGCGCCAAGCCCAGAAAAGCAACAGCAAACCAAAGACAGGAATGAGTAACAGGGCTGTAAACTTGCTCAGGAGGGCAAGACCGAAACATATGCCAGCGCCGATCCATGCCCTGTGTCTCTGAGGCTGAAAGGACCGCCAATAATAGTACACAGCCATGAACATAAAACAGGTACACCCGACGTCCGTCGTGACCAAGCGAGAATGAGCCAGTATGTTGGGACTGAAGGTATAGAGGATAAGGCTAAGGAGTCCCCCTTTTGGGCCGTACAGTTCACGGGCCCAGCGAAACACATACCACCCAAGAAGCAGGGATAGAAGGACGACCGGAAGTCTGCCAATGAAAAATATCATATCGTAGGCAGCGGCATTTTCCCTCATGAAATGCGTGCCAAAAACCCAAGGACGCCAATCACCAGCATCCGCATAGGATAGACCGGGATCCATGGAAATGTTCATGGCCAAAAGGGGAAGTGCACACAGAAGTTTGATCAAGGGAGGATTCTTCCCGTAGAGCGAGAAATCTCCAGTCTTCCAGTAGTAATAACCCGCCGGCAAATGAGCAAATTCGTCCACCGTTGGGGATTTGACCCTGAGGCTGAGCAAACAGGTCAGGGCCATGATTCCTAGAAGGACCAGAACGGCCAGTTCGGTTTTGTTTTTCTTGATATTGATCATGAGCTTGGAGTGCTTAAAATGAACGAAAGTGTCTAAAGTTGAGGTATTCTGCCCACTTCAAATGTGTTGCACAAAGGCGCATCCCATAACCCTGGCCCAGACCTGTTGTGAAATGCTGAATATTACAAGGCCCCAATCTTGAAGTATCAGCACGCTGCATTGTATTGCATACATGTCGCACCAGGGCGGGCTTTAGCTCAATTTAGGCACTTCACACCTTAGGCACTTTTTTTAGTTCTCCGCCTACGGCGGATCTGGGTTAGATACTTTAGGCGCTTTCACTTCCTGCAAATCTGTGTCACTTCTAGCCTGCTTTTCATAATTCGGGTTCAACTGGATCGCCTTGCTGAGTGCCCTGCGAGCTTCCTCGAGCTGGCTGTTCCTGGCATAAGCACAGGCCAGGTTGTAATAGGCCTGGCCCAGGTCTGGCTGAAGCCTGATTGCCTTATGATAAGCCTCAACCGCCTTATGGTACTGGCCCATACGATGATAGACGATCCCCACCCCAACAAGGGCTTCGGCAAAGTCAGGACGCAGGGCCAAGGCCTTGTGAAAGGTGTTGAGAGCTGCCTCAAACTGCCCCATGTGGATGTAACTCTTCCCAAGATTCTCATAGGCCATAAGAAACTCGGGATCTGCCTGCAAGGCCTTCTGGTAAGCCGTCACGGCCTGGTCGAATTTACCCTGATTAACCAGGGCGTTTCCCATGTTATAAAGGGCTGGTGCATAGTGGGGATCTATATCCAGGGCTTTTTCATAGTAGGCTATCGCCCTGTCATGGTCGCCTGTTTCTGCGGCAATGATGCCCAGATCCGTCAGAGGGGCCTTGAACGTGCTGGCTTCATCCACCACCTTCCAGTTAACCAGCAAAGCCATAGCGGCCACAGGGACCAAGCCAAGCATCATCTTCTTGAAGTGCCTTGATCGAACAGCTTCAAAAGCTCGGGCCAGGGTATGCCCTGCAAACAGGATGAGGACCGGGACAACAGGGAGACGATAGCGAGAGGCCATATGAAACGGGACGATGGAGGCCATGTAAGCGAATATGAAGATGATAAAGAGCCAGGTACCGGGAGATTTACGCGCAAGGAACAGCCCAAAAAGTCCCAGCGGGGCAATGATCCCGAAACCGAGAAAAAGGATGCGCAGGGTCAAGACATTCTCCCGGACAAAGTAATAGTTGTAATTGTCCGGAATCTCAAAATGGTTCCAAAACATGGCCGCTTTCCTTAAAAGGAGCCTCAGGGCCTTCTTCGGATGTGTGCGGATGAACAGGATGCCTTCTTTGAACCAGTAGTTTGAAATCTCCGAGGGTTTCATGAACGCACGCTGGGTTCGGCGCAAGGCCTCTGCTCTAAAATCTGCCTCTTCATACTCAGGATTAAGACGGATACGCGCTGGGTTCTCAAAAAAACCACTGGCCCTGGGATTGTTGCCAATATAAAAATTCTGCCCTGCCTGGGCAGTCGTCACGACAAAGTCCTGGCCCACGATATAATTGCGAACCGTCACGGGGATAATAAACAGTGATGTTCCGGCAACCAGAGCACCCACGGCCCCGCAAATTCTTCGAAATGAATGCGTTCTTAGCACGATCACAATCCATAGGATGATGAAGGGGAGGAGGAGAATCAGGTTTCCCCGCGTCAGAATCGAACACCCCAGGGCCGCCCCGGAAAGGAACCATCCGTACCATACAGGCCTTTCAAGGCTCCAGACCAAACCAAAAAGGGCAAGATCCGTAACCAAGACGCTGATGCCATCCTTTCCGATGGCCCCCTCATAAAAGACAAGGATCCCGTAACCCGCGATCAACGCCCCTGCCCATATGGCGGTCTTACGGTCAAAAAGCTTCCGAGCCATCCAGGCAATCACCACACAGTTGAACGCCCCCAGGATCAATTGAACCAATCGAACCAGGTTCAGGTGATGCCCGAAACTCTTGTACAAAATGGCCAAAAAGTATGGGTACAGGGGTGCCTGATAAAATATCTTGTCGCCCAGCCAGTCACCACTCGCAATGGTCCTGGCAAGGCGATCATAGGAGGCAGCATCCAAACCCAGGTGATGTGTCAATGGAAGCGACTGGATCTGGGCCAGGTATATCAAACGAAGGACAAGGGAGACGCCAAAGAGGAGAATGGCTATACAGCGGTCAGACAAATTAACCTTTTCAAAGGTCTTGCGAGTCATTGCGTTCGTTATTCGTTATTTGGACACAAAGTGCTCTTCTCAGGCGGGTTACGTGCAACCTTGCGCCAAATCGTTTCTGGCTGCCCCCTGATGACCGATACCTGATATCTTGTGCCTGCTTGCATCCAACCGTGAATGTTTTGACGACCATCCGGCATCTGATTCACGATTCACGACGGTTTCCACCTTCGGTATCGAAACAGGGTCCACATCGCCATCAGACCATCAGTCCACCGGATCTTCTTACCCTCCTGGATGGAGCGGGGGGTATAGGAGATCGGCACCTCGGTGATGGACTCGCCCAGACGACTCACCTTGGCTGTGACCTCAGGACAAAACTCAAATCCCTTGCACCTGAGGTCCAGACCCTTTAGAAGGATGGCATCAAAAACCTTGTAACAGGTGGGCTCATCAGTGATGTGAATCCCGTAAAGAAGGTTGGAGAGAAGTGAAAGGAAACGCCCTCCCCAGTAGTACCGAAAATAGGAGGCCTTGCTTCTCCCCAAGATGCGGGAGCCATAAACGACCCGTGTTTTCCTGTCCATGATGGGTTGAATCAACCTTGGATAGTCGGCCGGATCATATTCCAAGTCCCCGTCCTGAATCAGGATAATATCGCCCGAAGCAACGTGAAGCCCGGTTCTCACTGCCGCCCCTTTGCCCTGGTTTTTCTCGTGAAAACAGATAATAACCCCTGGAGATTGGAGGGCTCTCAGCAAGTCCCGGGTGCTGTCTGTGGAACCATCATCAACAATGATGATCTCCCTTTCTACGGGAAGCCGGACGTGTCCGATCCGGTCAAGGAGGGTCTTTATGGTCGCTTTTTCATTATAGATTGGGATGATGACGGAAAGCTTCATAATTATCGGTCTTATAAATCAATTTCATACGGAGTGCAACTTCCAAAAATGTATTGAATTTTATAAAGAATCCCTTTATTCTAATGAATCTGGAGGTACATTTTGGACCGAACCTTCTATCCTATTATTATCGGCATTTTCATTTTTGTTCTAATGCTCCTGGGTGGCACCATCGGATACATGGTCACAGAAGGTTGGCCATTCATAGACGCTCTGTACATGACCGTCATTACCCTGAGCACCGTAGGATATAGCGAGGTTCGAGGGCTTTCCTCGACCGGACGGATTTTTACCATGGTCCTTATTATCTTGGGCGTGGGTTTTGTCTTTTATCTTGCAGGGAGCATCATCCAGTTCATGGTGGAGGGTCGCATCAGGGAAATCCTGGGGAGGCGTAAATTGAAAAAAAAAATCCGTGTACAAAAAGGGCATTACATTATTTGTGGGTATGGGCGTGTGGGAAGCAGTATCTGCGAGGCCCTTGCCTCAAAACCCCTCAATATCGTCGTCATTGAAAGAGACCCGGCCAGGATCGCCAAGTTGAATGAACGAAATATTCTCCACATTCCCGGTGAAGCCACAGATGAAGAGAATCTGATCAGGGCGGGCGTTGAACGCGCACGAGGGTTGGTGGCTGCATTGAAAACTGACAGCGACAATGTGTATGTCACACTGAGTGCCCGGCAGCTCAATCCCGACCTGTTCATCATGGCCCGGGCAGGAGAAGAGCACTCAGAAAGAAAGCTCCTTGCAGCCGGTGCTAACAAGGTCCTTTGCCCATATCGCATGGGGGCTCACCGAATGGCCCAAACCATACTGCGCCCCACGGTCACCGACTTCGTTGAGTTGACCTTGATGGACACCAGCCGCAACATCCAGATGGAAGAGATGCCAGTCCATCCTTCGTCAAGATTAATCGATGTGGCCTTACAGGACTCAGGCATCCGAAAAGACCTCGATCTGATCATCGTGGCCGTGAAGAAAGCCGCAGGAGATATGCTCTTTAACCCCTCTTCGCAAACCAAGCTCGGGGCAGGCGATACGGTCATCGCCATTGGGGAAAAGAAGAACTTAGAAAAGCTCGAGAGGCTCTTAAATCCAGGACGTCAAATCTTATAGACGATGCGCTCTTCCGTGATGAGAATATCGATGTAGCGGTCGTGGGGCTCCATGGGGATCTGGGGTACAATCTGGCACTCAAAAGCAAGGGCCACTTTTCTTGTAGTGATATCAAGCTGGGGAATAAATCGGTCATAGCAGCCCGTGCCATGGCCAATGCGTCCTCCACGTTCATCAAAGGCGATACCCGGGATAATGGCCAGATTAATCTGTTCAACTGGAATCTGCTTACACCGCTGCGGAATCGGCTCGCGGATTCCCCGATAGCCTGGCCGTATGTCCTGATCAAGGTTATCAATCTTAAAAGGCACAATTTGTCCCTCTTTTTTACCAACCAAAGGTAATGCAACAGTCTTCCCATGCTCCAAGGCCTTGCGGATCATGGGCTCAGTATCCACTTCGCTATTGTGGCTCATATAAAACAGGACAATCCTGGCCTCCAGAAAATTGGCGAAGTCAAATAAGCGGGCCATAATGGCCGCACTCTTTTCGCCGCGCTCCTCATTCGAAAGGGCATCTCGCTGGGCAAGGGCGCTTCGTCTAATTTCAGATTTTTTTGCTTTTATATCTTCCATTAAGCGTCTCCCTCTGCCAAAGATCTTATTTTATCATAACTTATAATAAAAATTTCGAATAAAGTCAAGTAATAATAATCATTGACTAAATAATAAGCCCATGGTAATCGAGATTCCATGTTGGAAATCAAATTCATCAGACAAAACTTAAAATTAGTCCAGGACGCGTTACGTAAGCGCGGACAAGATGATGACCTTCAGGTATTCTTGGATTGCGATTCAAGGCGCCGGGCCATCCTGCTTGAGGTTGAAGAACTGAAACACGAGCGCAATAGGGTCTCCGGACTGATCGCTCAAATGAAAAAGGAAGGCACAGACCCTTCAAAACCGATAGCAGAAATGCGGGAGGTCTCTCAAAAAATAAAGGCCCTAGATGAGGCGTTATCTAAACAAGAAGAGACCCTGCAGGCTATCCTGATGGAAATCCCCAACATCCCGCATTCTTCGGTTCCCATAGGTAAAGACAGTGAAGACAATGTGGTCGTCAGAAAGGTAGGTAAGCCCCCTTCCTTCTCATTTGAGCCCCTTCCGCACTGGACCCTTGGCGAAAGACTCGGTATCCTTGATTTTGAGCGTGCAGCCAAGATCACGGGAGCCCGTTTTGCCCTTTACGTTGGAGCTGGTGCCAGGCTTGAGCGGGCCCTGATCAATTTCATGCTGGATATCCACACCAAGGAACATGGTTACCTGGAGGTCCTTCCGCCCTTCATGACCAATCGTACCAGTATGACTGCCACAGGCCAGCTCCCCAAGTTCGAGGAAGACCTCTTTAAACTGGAGGGATGGGACTATTACCTGGTGCCTACTGCGGAGGTGCCGGTCACCAACATCCACCAGGACGAAATCCTGGAGGAGGACCAGCTTCCCAAGCTGTACACGGCCTATACCCCCTGCTTTCGGTCTGAGGCCGGTTCTTACGGCAAGGACACCAGAGGGCTCATCCGACAACATCAGTTCAATAAGGTAGAACTCGTTAAATTTACAACCCCGGAAACCTCTTATGAAGAGCTCGAAAAACTATTGAACGATGCAGAAATCATCCTCAAGCGCCTTGAGCTCCCCTATCAGATTGTGGTGCTATGTACGGGTGACTTAGGATTTTCCGCTGCCAAGACCTATGACATTGAGGTCTGGATGCCCGGACAACAAAAATACCGAGAAATATCATCATGCAGCAATTTCCAAGATTTTCAGGCCAGGCGGGGCAACATTCGCTTCAGACGAAAAGACAAAAAGGGTACAGAACTGGTCCATACCCTGAACGGGTCAGGTCTGGCTGTGGGCCGGACCGTTGTAGCCATTCTGGAAAACTATCAACAGGAAGATGGGAGCGTCATGATCCCGGAAGCCCTCAGGCCTTATATGGATGGAGTGGAGAAGATAGAAAGTGCCTGAAGTGAACTAGAGTGTGCTAAAGTGCCTAAAGTTAGTTGGAATAGTCGGATGGATAACAAGAAATTTGCTGAGAAACTTGAAAAGCGAACTCTAAGATTTGCAGTACGAATCATTCGGTTATCATCAAGCTTGCCGAATACACCTGAGGCCAGGGTGATCCGTACCCAAATAACCAAGGCTGGCACCTCCGTTGGTGCCAATTACCGTGAAGCCAATCGCGCCAGAAGCAAAGCAGATTTTAGGAACAAGATCGATATCTGCGAAAGCGAAGCTAGTGAGACCCGATATTGGCTGGAAGTAATTGGAGAAAGCAATATGCTCTCATGGAATGAACTTCGTCAAGACTATGAAGAATGTGGAGAGTTGCTTGCAATTTTTACCTCCATTGGCACTAAACTTTAGTTCACTCTAGGCACTTTAGCTCACTCTAGGCACTTTAGCTCACTCTAGCTCACTGGCAGTGATCAATATTATGAAAATCAACGATTTTCCAAGCCATATCCAACAATACCTAATACCTGAGCCAAGCGGTCACGTTGTCTACCAATGTCTGGGATGCCATGCAGAATACGACATCAGCCAGCTTCTTTATACGTGTCCTGCGTGCGGCAGTGTGCTGCTGCTTGCAGACCTTGTCTTTGACCGGCTGAAGAAGATTCCAGGGGATACATGGCACCAGATCTTTGATTATCGCAGGATGCTAAACATCCCGGCACTTCAGGGGATTTATCGGTACCATGAGTTCATTGGCCCAATGATGCCCCTTGATGCCATCGTTTACCTGGGCGAGGGGCACACCCCCATGGTGGAGGCCAATCCATGCCTCCAGGACCTGGTAGGTGCCCGGTTTTATTTCAAAAACGAAGGCCAAAATCCGAGCGCCTCTTTTAAGGACCGGGGCATGGCCAGTGCCTTAAGCTATATTCATTTTCTGGTTAACTCAGGAAGGCTCTCCGATGTGTTGGCCGTTTGCGCTTCTACAGGGGATACCTCTGCGTCTGCCGCGCTCTATGCAGCCTATCTTCAGCCCCGGGTTAAATCGGCCGTGCTTCTTCCCCATAAAAAAGTCACACCTCAACAACTAGCACAACCGCTTGGAAGTGGCGCGGTGGTCTTTGAGATCCCGGGTGTCTTTGACGACGCCATGAAGGTGGTGGAGGCGCTTTCCGAACAATACAATGTGGCGCTTTTGAACTCCAAGAACGCCTGGCGTATATGGGGCCAGGAGTCCTATTCTTATGAAATCGCCCAGGATTTTGACTATGACATGGGCCATAAGGTCGTGGTGGTGCCGATTGGAAACGCCGGCAACATAACGGCCATCATCAGCGGTTTTCTCAAGTTCTTTGAGGCTGGCGTCATCAATCAGCTTCCAAAGATCATCGGGGTGCAATCCACTCACGCCAATCCTGTCTACCGGTATTACTTAGAACCAGACCGTGAAAAACGCAGTTTTGTCCCAGTCAAGGTTCGGCCCAGTGTGGCCCAGGCCGCCATGATCGGAAATCCGGTCTCCATGCCCCGCGTGATTCACCTGGTGGAGACATACAATGAAAAGGCAGGAAAACAGGCCATCTTCTTTGCAGAGGTTGAGGAGCAGGCGATCATGGACTGGCAGCTTACAGCCAACCGCAATGGCCACATCGCCTGTACCCAGGGGGGTGAGTCTCTGGCCGGTCTGGTAGCGGCAAAAGGGCGCGGCATTGTAAGTGAAAACGATGTGGTTGTACTCGATGCCACGGCCCACGCCTTAAAGTTCGCTGGTTTTCAGGAGATGTATTTTGAAAATCGGTTCCCCCCGGAATTTGAGATTACCCCCAAGAAGGCCCTTCAAAACGCCCCCCGCCTCGTCCGACCCAAGGATCTGGACGCCGTTCCAACCGCCGAAAAACCCCTTGAAGGCAAGGACCTTGAGCGGTTTGTCAAGCAAACGGCCGAAGCCATTGCAAAAACGTTGAAACTTGTAAAGCGGGATCTATAAAGAAAGTATCTTGTCAGAAGAAGCGGTTATGGTGCTTCATGGTTGTTTTTGAGTAGAGTAGAGAACAGGTTCAGCTACCTCCCAATGCAGGTACATCCAGAGGGCCTATCCTGCTCCCCCTCATCAAACTGTGCATGAAGTTCTCCCTCACACAGCTTTCCGATGCTCTTC
>QMMN01000023.1 GCA_003647275.1 Deltaproteobacteria bacterium | reverse complement strand
GGGCAAGGGCTTCTTTTGTGGCCTTTTGATATCCTGCCATTGTGCCTATGTCGTGCCAGTAGTGGTTTCGGGCGATAAAGCCCTTTATTGTAAGCCCATCTCGAATCATTTCACAGTAGGCGTCGATGATGCTATAAAATGCCGCTTTTGGAATAAAGCTTAATACCTGGGGATCAAGGACGTGGATGCCGGTGAAGGCAAGCCTGCGGTAATCTTCCCCTGCGTCTTCTTGCCTTTTTTCATGTAAATCAGGGGCAAGGAGGACCGCTTCACCTTGGCCTCCAATGCCTTTAGTAGGTATGCCGTTATCCTTGGTGGAAGTGGCTGGAGGCCTGCGTTCAGCGGTTCTCCTTGCCCCCTCAAGTGGCGCAATACGGCTTGGAGGACAGGGTTCAGTCACACCGAATCCCGTTACATGATCCATTTGATCCACCCATACATGATTAAACGGCGGGCAGTCGTGAAGCACCAAGGTAACAGGATGTTTGTGGTTTAGATGAAACCGGTACACCTCCCCAAGGTCGATATTGGTGAATATATCACCGTTGATGACCAGGAAGGGCTCGTCGTTCCAGAAATCTTCAACGTTTTTAATGGCACCCCCGGTGCCCAGGATCGTTGGCTCATAGCGGGTCACAACAGGGATGCCGTAGGGCTGTGCTTTCACAGATTGTAACTCACCAGGGATAAGGGAAGCCGCTTCTCTTTGGCCCCCAATGCCTTTGGAAATGGCTGGAGGCCTGCGTTCAGCAGTTTTCCTTATCCCTGATGAGTGCTGAACCATTTCGACAAATTCATCAATCATGTGGGCCAGATGGTGGGTGTTTATGATGACAGCCTCACATCCTGATCGCTCAAGCCTGCGAATCAGGATATCGATCAACGGGCGGTCAAGGATCGGGAATAGGGGTTTTGGTCTCTTTTCAGTCAATGGCAACAGGCGGGTGCCGAGGCCTGCTGCCAAGATCATGGCTTTCATAAGGCGTCATGATGCCAGCCTGAAACACAGGTGTCAAGGGCACGATCGGTGGTGCATTGCCGTTGGTTACTCGTTGCTGGTCGCTGGCAATAACAGGGTTCAAAAAGATTGTCGTATGTGTTGATCTATGTTATTCATAATCCTTAATATTTCATGCGAAGGAGAGACACCATGAAAAAGGCCCTTATCACCGGGGTGACTGGTCAAGACGGTTCCTATTTGGCGGAGTTCTTGCTCTCCAAGGGATATGAGGTGCATGGGATTATCAGAAGATCCTCGTCTTTCAATACAGGAAGAATAGATAACATCTATCAGGATCCTCACCAGGAGGAAGCCCTCTTTTTTCTTCATTACGGGGACTTGTGTGACGGCACGGTTTTGAGAAAGATATTGGAAAGGGTCAGACCTGATGAGGTATATAATCTGGGTGCCCAGTCTCATGTTAAAGTCTCTTTTGATGAACCTGAATATACGGTTGACGTGATCGCTATGGGCACACTCAGAGTGCTCGAGGCGATTCGAGATTTTCAGGAAAGGACCGGAAAGGAGGTAAGGCTTTATCAGGCAGGGTCCTCTGAGATGTTTGGAAAGGCCACCGAAACCCCCCAATCAGAAACGACCCCATTCTATCCCCGCTCTCCCTATGCAGCAGCAAAGGTTTATGCCCACTGGCAAACGGTCAATTACAGGGAGGCTTACAGTCTTTTTGCATGTAACGGGATTCTGTTTAACCATGAATCCCCTCGCCGCGGGGAGACATTCGTAACCAGAAAGATCACCCGAGCAGCAACGCGCATCAAGCTTGGGCTACAGGAAAAACTTTATCTTGGAAATCTTGAAGCAAAACGAGACTGGGGCTTTGCGGGTGATTATGTGGAAGCTATGTGGCTGATGTTGCAACAGGATGAGCCGGATGATTATGTCATTGCTACCGGGAAGAATTATTCGGTAAGAGAATTTCTAACCAGGGTATTTTCTCGCTTGGATTTGGATTGGAGACAATGCGTGGAAACAGATCCACGATATTTCAGGCCTACCGAGGTTGATGAATTGTTGGGAAACCCTGAAAAAGCCATGAAAAAGTTGGGGTGGAGACCAAAGGTTGACATTGATGCACTCGTAGAGATGATGATCGAAAGCGACATGGAATTGGCTCGGCAGGAAAAAACACTGCGGGAGGCAGGGCATTTTTCAAACAACAGGTGTTTTGATTAAGCAGAGGATTTATGGAGTTAGATTCTAAAATATATGTTGCTGGTCACAGGGGGCTTGTTGGGTCAGCCATCCTCCGAAAATTAAAGGAAAAGGGATACGCGAACATCATTGGGCGCACCCGCAAAGAGTTGGATCTGGAAAGGCAGGCACAGGTCAAGACGTTTTTTCAAGAACAAAGACCTGAGTATGTGTTTCTTGCGGCCGCTAAGGTGGGGGGGATATTGGCTAACAACACCTTTCCTGCTGAGTTCATTTATAGCAACATCATGGTACAAACAAATGTTATCCACTCAGCGTATCGCACCGGAGTGGAAAAGCTCCTTTTCTTAGGATCATCATGTATCTATCCAAAGCACTGCCCGCAGCCCATGAAGGAGGAATATCTTCTCACCGGCCCGCTTGAGCCTACCAATGAACCTTATGCTGTTGCAAAAATCGCAGGTATCAAGACCTGTCAGTCATACAACCGCCAGTACGGGACGAACTACATATCCGTCATGCCCACTAATCTGTATGGCCCGAATGATAATTTTGATTTAGAGACATCCCACGTGATTCCTGCTCTCATTCGAAAATTCCACGAGGCCAAGATCAGATCATCTCCCTGTGTTACTATCTGGGGTACTGGCACGCCGAGACGGGAATTCCTTCATGTAGATGATTTAGCCGATGCGTGCATCTTTCTCATGAATCATTATGATGAATCAGATATCATCAACATCGGTTGTGGTGAAGATGTTTCGATTGCAGAACTTGCATTGTTGGTCAAGGATATCGTGGGTTATACTGGCGATATTGTGTATGATATTGAAAAACCAGACGGCACACCCCGCAAGCTGCTGGATGTTGGCAGACTTAGAGGCTTAGGCTGGCGGCCCAAGCTATCCTTAGAAGAAGGGATAAGAAAAACCTATGAGTGGTATTGCCGGAATGTGGCAGGATAATTTGTGATCATTCACCGGATAAGATCAAGAGGCATTATTGAAGAGAAAGTTTCGTCCCTTAAAGGAGATTGCTCAGCGTCACAAAATCTTTGACGCTTAAGGTTTCAGCCCGCCTTCTGGAATCTATCCCGGCGAGTTCCAGTGCTGCTGATACCCTCTCATTTCCAAATCCCAGATTGCCCCCCAACAGGGCATTTTTTAAGGTCTTGCGACGCTTTCCAAACGCTGCCCGAACGATCTGAAAGAAAAGATTTTCATCGGCCGCCTGGAAAGAAACAGGGTGGCGGAACGCAATACCAACTACTTGAGAATCTACTTTTGGCTTTGGGAAGAAGGCTGATGCAGCCACCGAGATCAGGGGGTAAATCTTTGCATAATACTGAATCAATACCGATAACCTGCCGTAACGTTTGCTCCCGGGCTTGGCCATGAGACGTTCGGCCACCTCTTTTTGAAACATGAGAAAAGCAGCGTCAACGACTTTGCGAAAACGGATCAGGTGTATGAGCACCTGAGAAGAGATATGGTATGGAAGATTGCCGACCACTTTGAGGGATGCATTGGATCTCTCGGCAAGGGCTTTAATGTCGCACTGAAGGATATCCCTTTCAAGGATGGTTACGTTGCAGACACCTGCAGCCAGGAGTTCATTGCCAAGGAGGGTGGCAATTTTTGAGTCTGACTCTACGGCCAAGACGTGTTTCACCTGTGCGGCTAAAGGTAGAGTAAGGGCGCCAAGACCCGCACCTATTTCCAGGACGACATCATCAGGCTCGAGCTGCGCCCGCCTGACAATCAACGCCCCCACATTAGGATCTGTCAGGAAATGCTGCCCCATGGACTTCCGGGGGCGGATTCCTCTAGCTCTGAGAAGGTCACGGGGAGGTCTCATGGATGCACCGGTGCGACTTTCCAAAATGACTCCTTTTTTTGCCTCCGTTAAAGTCGGAGGCAATATATGCCGATATATTTATTAAAAGGTGCACGCGAGGCCACGATGGAAGGTTTGATGTTTAACATTCAACATCGGATTAATCCCTTACACGTGCATTGCCGACTCGTAGAAAGGGGAATTAATAAGCCTGTGTCCATGAGGATTTGCAGGCTCTACGAAGCCTTTGTTTTTAGTTGGTTAAATTGGTTCATTATTCTTGTCATTCTTATTTGTCAGACCAGGAAGTGAATATAGGCGTTGAGTAAGTTGATTGGTATTGATACCCATCACCCTGCGTCCTGCATAGTGGGCGGCCGCGCGAAGGCCCAATGGTTGCCCCACATCAAAAGCGGCGCCTTCAAGCAAAACCCCCATTAATTTGCCTTCCTTGATAAGAATTTGGTGGATAGGGACGTCATCTACCTCTCCTTTGATTTTGGGGCGTATGACGTCGATCAGGTCAAAGTATTCCGGTAGATAAATGCCTCCGCCGAATCCTTTATGAACGATCTTACCGGGCCTTATGGCCAGTGGTTTCCGCTTCTTATCAGAAAGTGATGTGATAAGGAAGCACCCGTCATCAAGCCTTTGAGTTTGTAACAAACCTACATTGCCAAAGCGCCTGGTATCAGCCCCCTTTATAAAAATTGTACCGATCACGTTTTTTTGGTACCTTTTGAATGCCAGCAGGAGTTGTTGTGCGTGCGGCTTATCTGAAAAAAGAAGGCAGTCTGGCATAATGCACGCAAATGGTTGATTTCCTACAAAGTCTTTAGCCAGTCCGACAGCATCGGCCACGCCCCTGGGATGGCTTTGCGTGATAAAGACGATCCGGCATCGTTTCATCTGTTCAAAAAATTGTGCATCTTTTTCAAAAGGAAAAGCAGGGGGTGTCCAGTTGCCTGTGATAAAATCCTGGAGCTGAGGTTTTTCTGGGCTCGTTATGATGCAAAATTCAGAAATACCCGCGGCCATATACATCTCAAGGGTATATTGAATGATCGGTTTTCCCCCTACCGGCAACAGTTCCTTTGGCATGCCCTGTGTCAGGGGCCTTAGGCGTGTTCCCAGTCCGGCAGCCGGGATCACGGCTTTTGTAACGTCTTTGGACATGCGATATTGCCTCAATTGGTGTTCCGAATTATTTCGAAAATAACATACTTGCTTAAGTCCTTCAACAAGCTTTGCCCAAACAGTTGCCTGTTCAACTTTAAAGAGAACCAAACAGGTGAGCTCTTTTTCTGAGGGCGGAAGGCAGAAAAGATTCCCATTGACCGGCCTGTTCCCCGGACGCGAAGCGCTGCCGTAAGGCAGAACCCCTGCCCGGAAGGGTGGGGAGGCTTCGCTTTCGATTTGCGGTTCAATTGAGCGTTTTCGGGCAATTGAGGTTGTACACTATTCCAGGTTTTTTGAACAAAGAAAGGCTAAAAAATTGACACCGGTTACCTCCCTCTGCTATAAGGTTCGATCTTATTTATTAATTCTGTTTTATTGGAGTTTTCTTAATGAGTGATGACAACCAGAGAACACTGTTGACCGGAAACGATGCCGTGGTTGAAGGCCTGTGTTGTGCGGCAGGCAACAAGAGACGTATTGTGTATGCCGGCTATCCAATCACCCCGGCCTCTGAGATTGCCACCCGGGCCTCTGTGATTATCCCGAGGCGAGGAGGGGCCTTCATACAGATGGAAGATGAAATTGGCTCTATACAGGCGGCTGCAGGTGCCGGGCTTACAGGCGCCATCGCAGTCACGGCCACATCAGGCCCTGGTTTCAGCTTGATGTCTGAGGGCCTCGGTTTTGCAGCCATGATTGAGTCCCCCGTGGTTTGTATCAATGTCCAGCGGGGAGGCCCTTCCACGGGTATGCCCACATGGATGGGACAAGGGGATATGATGCAGGCAAGATGGGGAACCCACGGAGACAGACCTGTTATTGTCCTGGTTCCCAACTCTGTTCAGGAAACCTTGCTCCTTACTTATGAGGCCTGCAAGCTTTCCCAGAAGTATTTGATTCCAGTGGCCTTGATGCTGGATGAAATCATCGGGCACATGGAAGAGCCGATCACGATCCCGGAACTTCCGCCTATACCGTCTGCTCCAGATGTTGAAATCATAGGTAAAGGACACCGGCTCCATCGAACCGGTCTTACCCATGATCTGGAGATGCACCTGCCAAGAATCAATCCTGACGCTCAAGAGAAATTAGTTCGATACTTGCTTGATAAGATCAAGAAGGATGCCAAAAAGATTGTCAGGTATGAAAGCTTCGGGGCGGTTGAGGATGCAGAGGTCATTATCATTTGTTATGGCTCTGAATCCCGATCGGTCAGGGCAGCTGTCAAGCAGGCACGGAAAAAGAAATTGAAGGTCGCCATGGTTCGACTTATCACGGCCTGGCCGTTCCCTAAGGATTTTATTCGAAAGCTGGACAAAAAGAAAAGGGTCTATTTGGTGGCCGAGATCAATGCCGGGCAGATGAGGATAGAAGTTGAACGCTATATCAAGAACGGGACGGTTCAGGGCCTCAACCTGATGGGCGGAAGAATCCATACCCCCGGTGAAATCTTAGAGGCCATCGAGGAGAGAATGAGTGATGACAACTGACCAATCAGAGGAGTCAAACATGGAGATCAACCAGCACCCGTATGCTGATTTACTCAGAAAAGAGATGATGCCCAACATCTGGTGCTCGAGCTGCAGAATCGGAAGGATCAAGAATACTTTTATAGAGGCTATTCAACAACTTGGATACGATCCGGACAAGTGTGTCGTGGTGTCTGGTATCGGGTGTTCCTCACGCATTGCAGGCTACCTGAACCTCGACAGCATTCACGCCACCCACGGCCGTGCCATACCCACGGCTCTCGGGGTGAAGCTGGCCAATCCCGAGCTAAAGGTTTGTGTCATGGGGGGAGACGGGGACATCTTGGGCATTGGTGGAAATCATTTTCTGGCCCTGGGCCGACACGGCCATGACATCAATGTGTTTTGTATGAACAACTTTGGATATAGCATGACAGGCTTTCAGCATGGCCCTACCACGCCCCTCGGGGCACGTACCATTACCACATCCAGTGGTAGTCCCTATGTGCCGATTAATCCGGTTGCCGTGGCCTTGGCGGCTGGTTACACCTTTGTGGCCCGCTCTACATCGAGCCATCCATATCACCTCATTGATTGCATGATTTCGGCCATGAAAAACAGGGGACCGAGCTTTATTGAGATTCTGATCCCTTGCATGCTGTATGAAAGGCGAAACAAGATCAAATCCCTTGAAGCTATATTCCTGGAGAAGGCCAAAATTAAGGAGACGCTCAGTGAAGAGGACATCAATCAGGGCGATTTCATGAAGGGGATCAGCCTGGGCATTTTCCGGGACGCCCCTGTCCGGGAAAGACCGCGATTGAGCCTTGTCAAATCGACCAAAAAAACAGCCGCGAAGAAATTCCGTATAAGCTTTAAATCAAGGGCAAGCGGTATCAAGTATATGCAGATTCGCATGGAAGGAACAGGTGGCCAAGGGATTGTCCAGGGCGGCAAAACCCTGATCCTTGCAGCGATGAATATGGATCCCAAATTAAATAGCACCCTGACAAAGCGATACGGCCCGGAGATGAAAGGGGGAAGCTGTCTGACCGATGTGCTTCTTTCCTCTCAGCCCGTGGATTACCCCTTTGTGGAGGTTCCGGATCTTCTCATGATGATGTCTGACATTGTCGCCAAGGAGCGGGGAGGCAAGGTGATTATCAGCGATAAAGGGACAATTGTGGTCGATGAGTCCATGGTCGATCTCCGTTTGCTCAGAAACCTTCCCAAGACCGTCAAGGTTTTTAAGATACCGGCAACACAGATTGCTCGTGAGAATTTCAGGGTTGTGGTTGCCAACAATGTCCTGATGGGATTTGTCTGCAAAGTAACATCCATCATTGATAAGAACTGTTTAAAAGCAGCAATCTTGAAGGCCGCACCTCCAGGCACCGAGGAGATGAATCTGGCGGCCTTTGAGAGGGGTTACAAATTTCGGAAATCGTGAGTCCGAAAATCGTGAATCGTGAACTGAATAACAATTACGAATAAAAAGAGGCGCGTTGACCATGAAACATGAAGTTTCACCTGCACGGTACTGGAATATTAAGGAATGTACCATACCTGTTGGCAAGGTAACAATCATAGCCAACTTTTGTAAGGGGGGGGACGACTGTGATGAGTGTATCCGGTTTTGTCCCGAGAAGGTATTGGTTCGCGGCACAGTACCCAATGAAAGAGGGTATTTCCCACCGGTTTTGGTAGAGGAGGAAAAATGTACGGTGTGCGGAAGGTGTCAGCTTTACTGCAGTGAAAACGCCATCTTTGTCCAGAAGATTGGCGAACGAACTGTGACACCTGAGGAAATCGTCGTAAGAGAGGAGAATTTTTAATAGATGTCAGAGGATCGTATAGGCGTTTTTATCTGTCATTGCGGGACCAATATTGCTGGCACTGTTAATTGCCAGAGGGTGGCTGAGGCAGTAGCGCGGGCCGATGTGGCACTGGTTAGGGAACATGCTTACATGTGTACAGGGGGCCAGGCCCAGATTGTAAGCGACATTCAGGAATACGGCTTAGACAGGATCGTAGTGGCAGCCTGTTCTCCAAGGATACATGATGAGACATTTCGGGCAGTATGTAAAGAGGCAGGCATCAATCCATACATGATGGAAATGGTGAATATCCGGGAGCAGTGTTCCTGGTGCCATACGTATGAGCCTGATGATGCTACGCGAAAATCCATAGATCTTATCCTGATGGGCATAGAAAAAGTAAGGCTCAATCGCCCCCTATCACCCATTGAAGTTCCGATGACCAAGAGGGCTCTTGTCATTGGTGGGGGTATAAGCGGTATTGAAGCCGCCCTGCAACTGGGTGATCTTGGCCATCAGGTAACTCTGGTAGAAAGAAGTCCGACGATCGGCGGCAAGATGGCACAACTGAACAAGATCTTCCCGGATCAAAACTGCAGCCCCTGAATTCTGGGCCCCAAGATGGTGGATGTCGGTCGGCATCCGAATATTGAGTTACTCACTTTGTGTGAGGTTGCCGAGGTCAAGGGGTATGTAGGTAACTTTGAAGTCACTCTAAGAAAACATCCAGGGTATGTCACAGAAGATTGTACCTTCTGCGGTGAGTGTTTGGAGCGTTGCAATGTCTTTACCGAAGATGAGTTCAATGTGAATCGCGCCCTGAGAAAAGCAATCTATACGCCTTTTCTCCAGTCTGTTCCCAGGCAGTATGTAATTGATGACAAGGTTTGCATTCATTTCTCTGAGGAATCATGTCAGAAGTGTATGGAAGACTGTAAGAAGCATGCGATTGATTTTTCTCAGGTTGTTGAAGAAGAAACCGTCCATGTGGGCGCAATTATTGTTGCTACCGGAATAAAACCGTACGATCCAACAGGATTATATGGCTATGGTGATAATCGATTCCCGGATGTGATTACCTCCATGGAACTCGAGAGAATGATGTCTCCGGAGGGGCCTACAAATGGAGAGATCATACAGCCGTCGACAGGAAAAACGCCCAGCAGTGTGGCCTTCATCCAGTGTGTGGGTTCCAGGTCTCAGAAGGAGGGGCAACTGCCTTATTGCTCGAAGCTTTGCTGCCCGAATACTGTAAAGAACACGCTCCTTTTAAAAGAACGCTTCCCTGAGCTTGATCTATATGTGTTCCATAACGGTATTCGAAACAGCGGCAACAGGCAGGAGAGGATGTTTTTGGAAGCAAGGAAAAAGGGGGTTGTCTTTGTTAATACCTTTCCTGAAATCACTCAAGGCCATGTCTTGATTTTTTCCGATCCCCTACTTGGTCTGGAACGGCTCATGAAGAAACAGTTTGACCTTGTTGTCCTTGCGGTTGGGATCCTCCCCACGGCAGTGGAGATGTCGGAACTTTTGGGGGTTCCTTTGGGAAAAAGAGGGTTTGTTAAAGAAGACAATCAATTGTCTCCCACCTCTACCCCCACAAAAGGAATCTACTTTGCCGGTGCTGTGGGAAGCCCGGCTGATATCAAGCAGTGCATTGAGCAGGCTGGCAGTGCAGCTATGCAGGTGTCGAAACATTTTCAAAGAGACACAGCAGAGCTGTCGCCCATCATAGCGAAGGTGGATTTTGAGAAATGCACGGGTTGCGGCAAGTGCAGCAATCAATGTTTGTTTGGTGCAATTCGTATAGAGGACAAAATGGCAGTCATTACAGAGGCTGCTTGTCGCGGATGTGGCAATTGCGTCAATTCCTGCAAGTTTGGCGCCATTTCCATAAGTAATTATTCTGACGAGCAATTGAGGGCCCAGCTCAGAGCGGCTCTTCGGGAGCCGGAAGATAAAGTCATTGTGTTTGCCTGTCACTGGTGTTCCTATGCCGGGGCTGATTTTGCCGGTACGAGCAGGCTCCAGTACAGTCCCAATACCAGGATCATAAAAACGATGTGCTCTTGTCGTGTGACAGTCGATCTCATCAAATATGCCTTTGCCTTGGGTGCCCCGAAGGTAATCGTCTCTGGGTGTCATCCCGGGGATTGTCATTACCTTGACAACAACATGTTTACAAAGAGCAGGGTTATGAAATTCAAAGAAAAGCTTTCGAGCAAAGGGATTAATCCGGAAAGGCTGATGCTGGAGTGGGTCTCGGCTTCGGAAGGGCAGAGATTTGTTGAGGCTGTTCAAAAGATGGAACAGTTGACCGTGGATGAAGATGAGATAGAAATGACTAAAATGATTTTCAGTGAACCCAATAAAAGAAAAACAAGAAAAAAAGTGCAGAAGCAAATTGAGAAGATATGAACTTGACTTTTTATGGAAAATATGTATTAAATAGTCATTATCATCATTATTTCACTTCTAATTCTACTATCAAGATAGGAGGCGTAGGTATATGAGGAAAAGACGAAAGTCGTATAGTGTGGATGCAGTGATTAGATTCTTTCTTCAGTACTACAACATTCCAACCAAACAAGACATTGAAAAACTCACAAAAACAGTGGAACGGTTGGAAGGGGCTTTGAAGGCCAGCAGAATAGCCACTAGAAAGACAAAGAAAGCAGGCGCAAAGAAAGCTGCGACAAAGCAAAAGCAGGCCCGAAGGGGCAGAGCCAAGATGACGGCAACTGAAAAGGTTTTCAATGTTATTAAGAGATCCTCCCGTGGTGTCGATGTCCCAACGCTGAAGGCAAAAACGGGTTTTGAAGACAAAAAGATTCGTAATATCGTCTTCAGGCTTACCAAACAGGGGAGCATTAAAAGGTCAGGGCGGGGCATTTACACTGTTTTGTGATCCGTGGCTGATAAAGAACCGAAAAAGAAACTGTCTGACGACCGATATTGTTTTGCCTGCGGTCCTTTGAATCCGATTGGCCTCCGTATGGAGGTTTCATACTCTGATAATAAAGCCTTCAGCAAGCTCACCCTTAAGCGGGAATTCCAGGGATGGAAAGATATCGTGCATGGCGGTGTGGTGGCTACGATCCTGGACGAGATTATGGCTCATGCCGTGATGCATTACGTGGGTCAGGCGGTTACCACTTTACTTCAAATAACTTATCGCGCTCCCTTGCATGTGGGAGAAGAGCTTGAGGTGATGGGTTATGTCGCAGAGCAAAGGACGCGGGCAGCAATAGCAAAAGGTGAAATCCGCATACCATCCAGCAAAAAGCTTATTGCCAGCGGAGAAAGTAAGTTTATCCTGCACAGATAGATAGTACGTGAAGTTCCTCGTTTTTTCGCTTCAGTCTCCTTCTTTCCCGGGCCTATCTTTGTTTTCCAGAGCTACTGTGGAGCAGCTTGATATTGTTGATTTTCTGTAAGATGGGTTGTATCTTTAAGTGATGCTCGGGTGGTACCAAAAGCCTTTGGATGCAACGATTCACGGGAAGGCCCGTGGGATGATTTGTTCTTGCGTTTAACTTGTAGTGTTTTGGCTGTCCCTCGGATTCCAGAAGGAGCAGGACATCAATCATATTGCCAAAGAGACCGCCCACATCGATGTGCTCGATAAACTGCAAAAAGACAGTGTTTACTG
Organism: Deltaproteobacteria bacterium; assembly: GCA_003647275.1. Classification (GTDB taxonomy): domain Bacteria; phylum Desulfobacterota; class Desulfobacteria; order Desulfobacterales. The sequence continues at coordinate 23,279 of QMMN01000023.1, read as the reverse complement.
TGACCAAGAACGGGTCCATCACAGCATATGCATTGGTTTCACACTTTTGTGTGGAAAAGAAACACCGGCACCCGAACGGTCGCTCCGGATAGATGAGACATTCGTTGTTTGAAAGAAATGGGCAGGCAGCACGGTCCAAGTCGCTATTTTCTTCGGGTGGGTCCTTGTGTTGCATACAAAGGGCTGCAAGCTCGTTGGTGCTAATGGTGGGCTGAAAGCGTTTTTGGTGTGCTGAGCGACGCAGGCGATGGAAGAGATCCTGCTTGCCCGTGGAAATCAAATGCTCAACAATTCGGTATCCCTCCAGAGTGGTCATCGTAACGTTTTGGGTGCAGCATGCTGCACAGCCCCTCACGCACGCGACATTTATGTGCCTTGAGAAGGTGTCATAAATATCGTACATCTGATCCAAGATATCTAACTTGTCTGTAATCTCCATGTAGGATTGGCCCTGCGGCGTATTGATCAGCCTTACTCCTCAATCAGCTGGGTAGCTGTCATCTCAGGCGGGATGTCGATGTTCATGAGCTTGAGAATGGTGGGGGCGATGTCGGCCAGCTTACCGCCTGATTTCAGCTTCTTCCCTTTGGCTTCCCTGCTTATATAAATCAGCTCTACCGGGTTAAGGGTGTGGCTCGTCTTTACGCGTTTGGTCTGCGGGTCGATCATCTCTTCGGCGTTTCCATGGTCGGCGGTAAGCAGAATCTCAGCTTCCAGCTCAAGGAGCCGCTTGATGCAATCTCCAACGCATTCATCTACGACCTCGACGGCTTTTGTTGCAGCAGCCATGTCGCCAGTGTGTCCAACCATATCGCAGTTGGCAAAGTTGATGAGGATAAAGGCATATTCACAGCCACCCTTGACAATTTCCAGAAACTTGTCTCGCACGTCATGGGCATTCATTTCCGGGTGCGAGGCGAACGTGGCAGGATCATACTGGCTCTTTATCTCGACTTGATCCTCCCCGGAATAGGGCTTGGTGGATTTCCCGTTAAAGAAACTGGTGACGTGGCGGAATTTTTGTGTCTCGGCAAGGCGTAGTTGCTTGAGGCCCTTGTTGCTGACAATCTCTCCGAGGAGATTTTTCATCCCGCCTCCGGAATCTATGGCTCCGAGGATAAATCGCGGAAACTCGTTGTAGTAGCGGGTGAGACCAACGTACAGACAATCCGGCCGGCGCGAGCGCCTTCCTGGGTAGTCATCCTCCACAAAGGCCATGGAAAGCTGAATGGCGCGATCCTGCCGAAAATTTGTGTGGAGAACGGAATCGCCGTCCCTGACCCCATCGTAATCTCCGATAACATGGGGCGGGATGTACTCGTCAAACATCTCAATGCCGTCTGGTGTTTTGTCCTTTGCGTAAGACGCCTCGACAGCAGCCTTGGCGCTTTCAGCCTTCCGGGCAGTGGCGTTTACAATACACTCAAAGGCGGTGCTGGTGAGATCCCAGTTTCTGGAACGATCCATGCTGTAATAGCGTCCCATGAGGGTCCCGACACGGCAGTTGCCCATCTCATTCATAACCTCATTTAATTGATCGATGTATTGTAGCGCTGATCGGGGTGGCGTGTCGCGGCCATCGGTGAAGATATGCACGATGATCTCTTCCACGCCCTGTTCCCGGGCTGCATGCATAATCTTAAACATTTGATTGCAGTGGGCGTGTACGCCTTCATCCTGCAACAGGCCCATCAGGTGGAGTCGTGAGTTGTTTGTCCTGCAGTTTTGTACGAGGACTTTGAAATCCTCTGCTTTGAAGAATGTGCCGTCCTCCATGCCGTCGTTGATCCTTTTAAGTTCCTGGATTACAATCCGACCCGCGCCCATGTTCAGGTGGCCGACTTCGCTCGATCCCTGGTAGCCATGTGGCAGGCCCACAGGCTCTCCAGATGCATGAAGCAGTACCCAGGGATAATTTGCGAGATAAGAATCCACGTTGGGTGTCCTTGCCGCCTTGACCGCATTTCCTTCATGCTCCTGGCGATAGCCCCAGCCATCGCGGACAATCAGTGCAACAGGTTTCACAAAAACTCCTTTTTGACGACTCCGTAAAGAGCCCATCTGCGGCGTTATGCTTCATCTTTCGTCATTGCGACGTACTACAAGTACGCCTCATTCCTCAAGATTGCGCCTGACGGCTTTAAAAGAGGCGCACGCCTTGCATATGAACTCTTTACGAAGCCGTGTATTTACGTGCTTTTTTACGAAGCCATTTCTTTTTGGTTTGTTTTTTATCTGGAATAAAGCTGATCAGTAGCACGGATTGAGCAAAATGACAATATTATTTGTTTTGACAGGTGGTTAGTCGTTTTGGTATACGGAATCTCATCTCATAGTCAATTTTACATAGTATCTGACACAGAGGTAGAGTTTAGATGCGCGTGGGTTTTGGATACGATGTACACAGGCTGATCCAAGGGCGCAAGCTGGTCCTTGGCGGTGTCATCATCCCTTTTGAAAAGGGCCTTCTGGGCTATTCTGATGCGGATGTGGTGCTCCATGCGCTGTGCGATGCCTTGCTGGGTGCTGCTGGTCTGGGAGATATTGGGCAGCATTTTCCTGATACTGAACCCCGCTTCAAGGGCATTTCGAGCATGGAACTCCTTGCTCGGACGTTTCAACTGGTTCGTGATAAAGGCTTTTGTATCAATAACGTGGATGCGACGATTTTGGCTGAAGCCCCCAAACTGGACCAGTACCGTTCGGCCATGGAAGCCAATATTGCTGGCGTGCTGGAACTGGAACCCGCGGATGTGAATATCAAGGCAACAACCATGGAGGGACTGGGGGCCATTGGAAAAGGGGAGGCCATTGCGGCGACGTGCGTGGTCACACTTCGGGAGAAGTAAAGCGCTATAAGCGCCAGCTCAAAGCTTAAAGCTTAAAGGGTACCGTAGGCTCTCGGTGATTGACGATTGATGATTGACGGATAACCAATAACCAATGACCAATGACAAATGACAAATGACAAATCTTAAGATTTACAACACGTTGAACAAGAAAAAAGAGACCTTCGAGCCGATAAAGCCTGGCAAGGTCGGGATCTATGTGTGCGGGCCTACAGTCTATGATGCCTGCCACATTGGCCACGCCCGTTCTGTGGTGGTCTTTGATGTGATTGTTCGCTATTTCAGGGCGATGGGCTATGAGGTCACCTATGTTCGAAACTTTACTGACGTGGATGACAAGATTATCAACCGGGCCAGGGAGCTGGGGATTTCTACCCAAGAGCTTTCAGAAAGGTATATTAGGGAATTCTATGAGGACATGGATGCCCTTAAGGTGGAACGGGCAACCGTAGAGCCCAGGGCCACGGACCACATTGACGAGATCATTGATGTGATCGATCGCTTAATTTCGCGCGGCTATGCCTATAAAGCCGGAGGCGATGTGTTTTATGCTGTAGAGACCTTCAAGGGCTACGGTAAGCTCTCTGGCCGCAGGCTCGCGGAGATGCAGGCAGGCGCGCGCGTAAAGGTGGATGAAAAGAAGCGCAATCCATTTGATTTTGTCCTGTGGAAGGCAGCCAAGCCAGGAGAGCCTATGTGGGACAGCCCATGGGGAAAGGGTCGGCCCGGCTGGCATATTGAGTGCTCGGCCATGAGCACGCACTTTCTCGGCCGTCATTTTGACATCCACGGGGGCGGCAAGGATCTGATCTTTCCCCACCACGAAAACGAGATCGCGCAGTCTGAAGGGGCCTTTGGCGAACCGTTCGTGAATGTCTGGATACACAATGGGTTTGTTAGAATCAACCAGGAAAAGATGTCCAAGTCCCTTGGGAATTTCCTGATGATCAAGGACATCCTCAAAGAATACCACCCCGAGGCAGTCCGCCTCTTCCTGCTATCCAATCACTACCGTAGCCCTGTTGATTTCACGGATCAGGCGATGGCCGAAGCCGAAGCCGGCCTTGAAAAAATTTATGCGTTGTTGCAGAGAATCCATGGAACCCTTGGCTCATCTGATTTTGGGGGGGATGAGCAAGGGCCGGGGGCGCTTTGGGCAAGCTTTTGCCAGGCCATGGACGATGATTTCAACACGGCCCGAGGTATCGGGCTTGTGTTTGAAACGGTTCGGCAACTGAATCGGTTCATGGACGATATGGGTGAAAAGGCAGGCCAAGAGGATCAGGCCAGGCTTGTATTGACGCGCGCTGATTTGATGCGCATTGGCGGCGTGCTAGGTATCCTCACTGAGACGCCAGATCAATTCTTTGAACAAAAAAAGGCCGATCGCCTTAAACGCGAAGGAATTGACACAGCCCTAATAGAACGCCTTATTGCTGAGCGAGCCCGGGCACGGCAGGAAAAAGACTGGGCCACGGCCGACCGGATTCGAGATGAGCTTTCAGCAATGAATATTTTGATTGAGGATCGAGCGGAAGGCACAAGCTGGAAGGTTAAGTAGTTTCCATCCATAAATGGCTCTTTCCCTGATGAGCGGTGTTCTCCGTTCACAGAGAGCTGTTTGCTGACCGCTGAGCCCTGTGTGCTTGCTGTTAACGCATCATCTGGGATTAATAAAAAGCGGATTGGCGTGTAGCAGCATTGACCCACGCGGCCACGCGTCGTTTGAGAAGTGGCTTATTGCGCAGACGTAAGCCCTGGTTGACCCTGATCAGTTCGGCAAAAAGCTCATCCACCTTCTGCTCGCCCAATTTTTTCCGGGAATCGATGCCAGCGCTTTCCAGGAGCCGCGCATTGACAGTTCCCATATGAAGTAGGGTCACAAGCTCAAGCCGGCGGCGGATTCTCTCTTGAAACGGCACCCCGATTAGCATTTTTGCCTCATCCCAGTTTTTCAAAACCTCTTTGGGATAGCGCCAGCCCTTTTTGCTGAGCCTTCTTGCGTCTTGCGGGCTGATGTCTTGAAGGATTTGCTGGAGGGGTTCTGAGCGACTGTCGATTGTGTGGGTTTTCATTTTGTCATAAGACCATTCGCTCAAAAAAACACCGAGAACGATGATCAAAGAGTAAATGGCCTTGTGTTTTGCCCGGAGGGCCTTTTGCCTTTCAGGCTCGCCATTTAAAAAATAAGGCCGGCGGGGTACCTCTGGATCCCAATGGCGGCCGCCCCGGAGAAGATAGAGGGCATTTATCATGACAAAACATGTCACACAAAAGGGCGGAAAACCCAAAAATCCTAAATAGGGCATCTCGAACAGCTTCCCTTCAGAGAAAAAGGGGACGGTATAAACCCATTTTTCCAGTGACCAGAAGTTGCATAATTCCCAGTAACCGCCGCAGAGAATCCCGGCAAGCAACAAACGAACAAAGGTGGTCCATTCGCCTGTTTTGGCTTCCACCAGCAGGGAACGCGCCCCCCATTTTGCACAGATGGGTTCCAGCAAAAAGATAAAAGCGCCCCACACCAACGGGAAAAAGTAGTCAGGAAAGACCAGGGGCAAAACAAGCATAAAAAGTCCAACCATCAGGAAGGCCTTTTGTATTCGGCCTTTAAGGACAAATTCGGTTTTAACGCGTCCGGGGATCTTCAGGTGGCAAAGGAGCCGGTAGACCAGAAACATACCGGGCAGTACGGTCCCAAAATCGAGATAGGCTTCCACATGGGGCCACGGTCCATCAGGCGGGGCACCGACAAAGTACCAGTTTTGTAAGCGAAGATTCCAGAGCTCGAAAAAGAACCAAAGGATGGCAGACCAGAACAAAAGGACGGCAAATTCTCGCGGCCTTTTCAGGATCAGGCCTTCATTCCAGCGCCACCAAAGCAGGCCATCGAGAAACAGGATGAGCCCATACCAGGCAAATGGATAGGTGTGGGTGTAAAAGGGGGAAATATAATGAATCGTGCCCCAAAAGGTTAAAACGACCGTTCCGAGGCCGAGGATCATCATCAATTTGCTGATAAGGCGAGGCGTCATGAGTCCTAAAAACTCTCTGGCTTCAGAAAAAAAGGTTTTGAAACCGCTTCTAGCAACAGAATCAGCAAGATTCGCGTTTACTCCAGAAACGGCAACCTATCCTTTTTCCGGTAAACAAGGGCCTGACAAACGGCAATCAGGGTCTGTTTTTCGTCTGTCACTTTGATATCATATGTGGCCGTGCGTGGGGTCAGGTTCACTTCCCGGGCCTCAGCACGCAATCGGGCGGCCGGTGAGGGAGCGGCTGTATAGGTAATATTCATATTGAGGGCGACCGCGACAGTGCCGTGAGAATTGCTGGCCGTTTCAAATGCCTCATCAATGAGGGCAAATATGGCACCGCCGTGGGCTATCCCAAAGATATTTTCCATATCCTTTGTGAACGTCATCTCAACCACCGAATAACCATCGTCTAAGTCAACGAGTTTCAGATTCATTTTCCGAGCAAAAGGTTCCTCGGTCACTTTTTTGAAAATAGCTTTCCTGACTGCCTTTTCCATATACTTTATACCTCCTTTTGACAGGTTATTGCCCAAACATCTGCCCACTCAGTTTTTAAAAGCCGTCAGGGGAGATCTTTTTTGAGATCAGGTCACTGATATGACCTGACAGGCCCCACAACGGCACCATATTTTGCGTACGGTCCTGACCCATTTACAAAACGGCTGGTAGCTTGTATGCCACATGGACGTGTGCCTGGTTCATAAGATCGATGCCATTTGCCACCAACAAGCAGGATGAGATTTGACCTGACTCAAAAAAGATCTCCCCTGACGGCATTGAAGATGCTACGAGGGTTTTTGTCTGCCTGCCCCGTGTCATGAAAGCTATTCCACAGGGGCAGCGTACGCTGTTGATTACAAGCTATTTCAAAACCCTTTTCCTTGGTCTGTTCGGCCATTTTTGAAAGTTCTAAGCTCGCTTCGCTAAAATTGTAAAACTCGGGCTAACGCCCTCAAACAGTTACAATTTTTTGACGCTCCGCTTTGCTAAGAACTTTTGGCAAAAATGGCCAAAATGGAGTCGTCAAAGGATTTTGAAATAGCTTCTAGCCTTCGATAACAAATCTGGCCAGATTTTTCTTCTGCGGAATATACTCACCCACAGGCACCAGTTTTTTGTTGAACCGTAAGCAGTCGACCATGAGCTGCCAGAGCACCTGCATCATAGTTGTTTCATCCTCGTTTTCAGGCGCAAATTCGATCAGGCCTTTGTCAATTTTAATCCTCATAGTAAAACTCCTTTTCATACCTCTATCACTTTACCCGCACCCCCATCCACCCATTTTTCCGGATAGAACTCCTTGATTTCCGACTGATGTTGGGTGCAGTGACAGGCACACACCCACTGCAGATCCTTGAGAAGGTGAAATTCCTGAAACCCGTGCAAGCCTCCGATGAGTGCCCGGACCGTCCCAAAGCGCGAGGCAGCCTTCAGAATAGGGCCGACTCCCGGATGGGAACAGCCTGCAATCACAACCAGTCCCTTGTCGGTTTGGACCACAAGGGATTGTTCTGTGCCCATAAGTTCGCCGGTAGAGAAGATGTTGTCGCAGACCTCAATACTTCCCCGGACTTCCACGACCTGTCTTCCAGGTAAGGGCGGCGAATGAAAAGAGGCCGGCAGATACAGTCTTGCCGTGTCATTGACTTTCAGAAATTTTAGGAGTCCGCCTGTGTGATCCCAGTGGGCATGAGATATGACCACGATATCAACGGCAGCAGGATCAATACCGAGCTTCTCCATATTGCTCAAAAGAATAGAGCCGTTTGCGCCGGTATCAAAGAGGATCCCCGGGGTATTTTCCAACTCAATATAGCAAGAAAATCCCCAGTCAGCCACCAGATCTGGCTTGTGGGCCGTATTGTCATAGACCAGGGTGATTTTCATTGGGTTTCTTCCTTTCTTGATTCAGCGGACCCGTTCGAGTGTGGAATGCCCCAAGTCTTTGCGTTTGCGTCCCAAAGGCATTTCACAGACGTCCATGGAGCACGTTAACGAGCTCTTGTCCAAAGCTATCTCTTTGCCACGTTTTCATTCCAGCAATGGCCTTGAGGCCATCTACATCCTTTGGATTGGCCTCGGCCAGGGTGTCAAGCAATGCGTTGTTGCAAACCAGTCCGGGCTGTATTTCAAGTTGACTGGCTTTTAGCTCACGCCACGCCTTCAGACGCTTTAATCGGGCTTGCTTTTTGGGATTCTGAGGCGGACGTTTTGCCTTGGCAAAAGAGGGCAGGCGATCTGCGGGCAACGCAAGGCCACGCTGGATAGCCTTCAGTGCACCCCTGGCATAGCGTTTCATAAAGTCGGCAGGCAGGCCGGGGATCTCCCTCAGCGCCACATGGTCCGTGGGTTTTGTCGTGACCAGCTCTTTAATCACATGATTTCCGAATACCTTGAAAGGGGGCCTGTCTTGCTGCACGGCCCTCCTTTCACGAAACAGGAGCAGGTTTTCAAGGATTGCCAGATCTCTTGGTGCCATCTTGCCTGCCCCTTTAAATCGTTTAAACAGGGGGGTATTTTCCGGTTCCGTCCTCGTGGACATGGGATGGTCAGGTGAGCTACAATGATTTTGTCCCTTGGCTGGGACACAGCTCAACCTGACCTTGCCTCCCAGCGTACATTCAATCGACAGGCGATTGCATTCCTCTTCCACCCAGCCTAGCCGGCCTTTTGATTTTAATTCCCGCTCCAATTCACGGTACAGGCGGAGCAGGTAAGCTGTATCGTGGGCTGCATAAAAAAGCATTTCATGGCTAAGGGGTCTCTTTGACCAGTTGGCCCTCTGATACTTTTTGTTTAGAATGACGCCAAAACGCTTTTTCAATATGGCAGCAAGATCGACCTCCTTTTCGCCGAGAAATTGTGAGGCAATCATGGTGTCAAACACATGGTTCACGCGGATGGCATAGTCACGGAAAAGAGAACGGATATCATAATCAGCACCATGGAATACTTTTTTGATCTTGTGGCTGGCAAACAGGGGGCGTAAGGGATCCATTTTCTGTACGGCCAGGGTATCAATGACAAAGGTATGTTGGTTGGTCGAAATCTGGACGAGACATACCTTGGGAAGGTAGTGATACAAAGAGTCGGCCTCAACATCAACCGCCAAGATTTCTTCTCCATCCAATTGCTTGGTTATGGATTTTAGCTCAGGTAGCGTCTGAATGAATTGGAATCCTGCAACCACGGTCCTTTTCCTCTCGTGTCCTTTGCTATCTTAGTTTTCATGAAAAATCAATACACGTTCCCCCCCATTGACCCTGATGCTCATCATTCACCGACCGTTAAACGGCGGCGACACTTCTATGCAACACCACAAGCAGGATGAGATTTGACCTGCCTCACGACTTTATGAATGTATGTCGTTTTATTTTATCACCAGAGGGGGCAGCCCGGTAGAAGCGGGCAGGGTGATTGCGGTCTGCGCATACGTCTAGGGCATGGTTTCGATTTCAGGCATTTTTTTTATTTTATCAAAATAGAGTTTTGTAGAACCTAAAATGGCAAATGGCATGATCGCAAGACCGACCAAAGGGATCATCAGAGGACATCCAAAACCGAACAAAAAAAACTTATAGCGCCACAGGGCCTTAATCCGGTCCTTCAGGAGCGGATAGTCTCTTGAAAGGGAAAAATCAACATAGTCCCAGGCAATAAAGACTGCGGCAACGACAAAGCCCAACAGCGTCCCAACCACGGGGACAAAGATCAGGGGCAGGGGTACAATGAGCATCAACACGGCTTTTTTGATTTCTTCTTTCATTGTTTTCCATATCCCCTTTACAGGGGAGACGCCTTGTGCGGGTTGAGCATGATAGCTGTCAAGCCGCTCGTACCTTGTGCAAATGTAATCATAGACCGGTGAGGCCAGAATGTTGGAAATCACGATGAAGCTGTAAAACATGATCACAAGGACGACCAGGTAAAGAAAAAACTTGACGACATGCATATAGGCCCAGTAAAGCCACCCAACGTACCTGGAAGATTCGTTCAGGTCCATATGCCACACCATGCGCAACAGATCGTCGGCATAGAGCATGAACATATAAAAGGCAAAGATATAAAGACCCAGTGTGATGAGAAAAGGGAGCGTTGAAAGGATCAGGAAAGAAGGATGCTGAAAGGCAAACCGAATCCCCTTAATATGGAACCGCCATCCTTCAGAGAAGGCCTTGATCATTTCGAACATGGATAACTCCAAGATGCTTTTGGGTTTAAACTTAGGTAACTTTGCCGAGGAAGTCAAGCATTCCCCGGCCTTAAGCATGTTGTCGTAAACCCGGAAATCATCAATTGCAAAAACAGAGACCGTGAAACAAAGTAACGGTTCACTTTTCCTGAACCATTGAGACAAACAGCGATGAACGAATAACCACCAAAGAATTGAGGAGGGAATCAGCCAATGGATTGTCGTAAGGAGCAGAACCTGACAAGGTGTAACTGCACGTATGAACCCTGTGAGCGCAAGGGGATCTGCTGTGAATGTTTAACGTACCACCTGCGGATGCGCGAGTTGCCAGGGTGTTGTTTCCCGGATCAGGCTGAAGCCACCTATGACCGATCCTTTGAACATTTTTCACGGCTCGTCCAATCAGGAAAGGTCTAGCCCGAACATTTCATAAAAAATGTCGACAGCGTTTCATAAAGATAACAGCTTGGCATTGTTAGGATGATTTTGCTTAAACCTTTTGCGGTAACAATTTGTCACTAAGGTTTTGCTAACAAACCATCGACATTTTTTATGAAATGTTCGGGCTAAAGCCTGTTGTCATTCGGGGATATCGGTGTGCTGTTTGTCTCTCTTGATCCGCAGGCGCTTATCTCGAAAGAAGGCCTGGATCAATTGCCTGCAGTCATTTTCAAGCACGCCTCCTTGAACATCAATCGTATGATTCAGACCGGTATCGGCTGCTAGATTATAACAGGATCCGGCCCCGCCCCATTTAGGGTCCTTGGCCCCAAACACGATCCTGGCAATCCGTGCTTGCAGCAGCGCACCCATACACATGATGCAGGGCTCAATGGTGACGTAGAGTGTGGTATTTAGAAGCCGATAATTTCCAACGGCCCGGGATGCCGCTCGCAAGGCCAGGATCTCCGCATGGGCCGTAGGATCACACCGTGCAATGGTCTGGTTGTGGGCCCTGGCCAGCACGGTGCCGTCCCCGGCAACCAGCACGGCTCCTACGGGCACCTCGTCTTCCCGCACGGCCTGTTGTGCTTCCAACAAGGCTTCATGCATAAAAGTGTCATCCGTCAATGTTCTGCACCCTGGCTTTGTAATTACCTTGACAGTATAGCCCAAAAAAACTATAGAGAATCTGATTCATCAATGCGCCCATAGCTCAGTGGATAGAGCGCCGGACTACGAATCCGTAGGTCGGGTGTTCGAATCACCCTGGGCGCACCAGTCATTTCAGGGGCTTAGCCCGTTCGGCTAAGTCCTTTTTTATTTTTTTGTGACCTTGTCGTGGCCCTATCACCGGCTCGTTTATCTCACGAATCGCAACCTTTATCAACCTACTCTTCACGATAGTAATGCTCTGTTCTATTGTATTCCCTTGAACTCCCTCACATTCAAGGCCTTCCATTGCAAGCCAGGATGATTCCGGATCTTGTTCGCCATCTCTTCATCGGTGGTGATCAATGAGGGCTCTATCTCTCCACGGTCCAAGATTCGGTCAAGAAATTCACGCTCCGCTTCTGTGAATGGTAACACGATGGCAATAGCCTGGCAGCACTCTTCAACGAGACGGGAGGCCCATATTTCAGGGTCACGGATATTATCGGTTTTATCCGCGCGCAGAACAGGCACCAATTCATTCATGAGCTCATTTGCACTATAGCCGATGTCGTTTTCCGATACGGTACGCCAGTCCTTCCGATTCATGGCACCGTAGACCACAAAAGCAAGACGGAGGCGATCTCTTTTGAGGATCTTTTGGGTGAGCAGTTGGTGCGCGTCAAAAATATCTCTTCCCGCCTGTCTTGAAAGCAAGGCGCATAGCTTACCGGCTGCTATCTCATGAACATCGAGCACGGGAATTCTCTCAGCCATGTAAGAGCCCACTAAGCGCGAATCACATGGAATGATCGGCCACAAAGGGATACGAAACATGAAGTTGAGATCAACAGTAAGGTTACCGCCCTGCCCGAGAGCACTTTCATATCTAAGCAACCATTTACCGCCGGCATGCTCCGTGGGAGACTGCCGGACCATAAATCCCTCACGCTGACAGACAGCCCTGATCGCATCATCCATCTTCGGCCTTTCTGCCAGCATGGTTTCCTTGTCAGGGGACCCAATATAATTCAGGTCTATATCTACAGAGAGGCGGGGCAGATCAAAAATAAAGAGGTTCAAAGCTGTACCGCCTTTGAGGACGAACCGGTTCTTGAGAAAAGGATGGCTCCATATGCTTTGAAGTAAGGAGAATAGTTGGGCGACCTTTTCAAACACCTCGGGCCGAAATCCGGTCGATGCAGCTTCAGCGATGATTTTTTCCCGTGAGAGTTTCAATGCTGCTCCTCCCATCGTCTCTCAACTATTTCGGGAGGCACCACCAGATTCCACCCTCTAACAAAACGGCCTGCCTTCCGTCCATTGCGGACCATATAGTGAGGTTGCACCGGTATGAGCGAGCGGAGACGATTAAGGTGACCTTCATTGGGCATCAGAGTGTCCTTATGTTGCTCCAGGAAAAACCCCACCTTGGCCACGGTTGTAGCGTTTTCCAGATGTATGGTGTATTCAACGACCTTATCAAGGTCAAAAAACTCGACCAACTCCAGTGACCTCCAGATTTCTTCCCATGTTCCTCCCAGGGCAGGACGGTCCAGTACATCCACAAGGGTACGTTCCAGGCTGGTGACCCGAACGTCCAGTCCAGACCTTTCAAGCGATACCACGCCAAATGACTCCTGGTCTTTGTCTTTTAACTTCTTGGGGAAAGCTACACCACGATATTTCTGCCCCCGGAAATTCAGTGGACGGCTTCTTGATCGGGTCAAATAAACAAACTCCTCGTATACGGAATAGGCCTTCCCGTGAAGCTCAAGGGCGGTGTGATAGGCAAGCACCGAATCGGGGGCCATTCTTGATGCAAGGAGATAGGGGTCAACAGGGCATTTTTCAGGAGTGAGTCCCTGGGGCACGGAGAGATAGAGCCCACGTCGGACCCGAAGGAGGCGCCCCGTTTTTGTATAATGGCTCAGGATTGACTCCCGTGTTTTAACATTGCGGGAACCCTGAATGGAGAGGAATTCTACAAATTCCCCATAGGTGAAGACCGGGTGTGTTGCAAAGAAATCTTGTAGCTTCATGTCTATCCTCAAACTTGATGACAAGGATCAATACCCTTAAATTATTTAAGTGTATTGACGAATAATATCAAGTTGACGAGTTTATTGCAAGCAAATACTTGATGACATAACGCAATACCCCCAAAAAGTTTAGGGGTAGTGCAGAAAAATGTCAAGTTATGATTTCGCGTTTTCTTGACGAGGTTTTGTTTTTGTTCAGGCCTTCACCGGTCTATCCTCCTTTTCCATCTCTTTCTCATATCTCCCCAGCATCATCTCCGCCTCTGCCCTGATCTCATCCCTCAGAGATTCCGGCTCAAGCACCAGGGCATGTGGTCCCCAGCTCATGATCTAGAACTTGATTTCATTGGATATAGCCACATCAGCCCCCCTTCCGCATCTTCCACTATTTTTTCAACGGATCAGTCCCGGTCATAATAAGCCTCCGATAAAGTATAAAATATTGAACACTTAAACGCACATTAAGGATTTATCAATGAGATTCATGTTTTTTCAGATGGATTAACCATTGTTAATCTGACAAATTTTTCAAAAGATTTTTCCAAGTGTGACCGGATCTCTCCCAGTTCTATGGTATAAAAAAACCGAACGAGACCCTGAATCAGTCTGCTAAAGCCACGGAGAAATAAGATTATTACACGGACACACCCCGGTACGGTCATGCTTCCCTACGGGGCAGGCGAAGACGGTCTCCCTTCCGTTCTGTCGACTGTGTAATATCTACATACCTTTTCGGGCTGTTTTTTCGCTGAATTGTAACCTTTTGTTACACCTGGTCGTCAGGGACGACTTGTTTGTGGCATCAGCAAGCCGTTAGACCTGGAAATCCTTGACAAAACAATCGTTCCTGATATTTTTGGAAAGATTGCTGTATGATCCATGAACCTCAATTGTAGGGGGTGCCATGCACTGAATCCTGTGACCCTGTTTCTCAAAAAGAGAGGCGGGGTTTTTATGTTTTCCGGGCTAAAGAGCAAAAGTTGGGGACACGCCTTACAATGATGATTGTGTCTTTGGAAATAGCACTTTAAGGTCTAAAAACACCTGACTTTTTTGTGAAAGGGCGGAGGATCATTGCTGTGCATGGGATTCGAAGTAAGGCCACAAAGATTGCTGCGCGAGATCGCAGAATTGCTTTGGATAGAAAACGTGATTGGCTGGCGAGGAATCCATGATGAAACAGCGAACAAATTTTGACATATACCTTGAAGAACAGTTGAAGGATGCCGATTTTGCGGCACGCTTCAAAAAGGCTGGCGAGGCTTGGGACGTTGCCCTGCAATTAGCTGCTTTGCGCAAGGAGTCTGGATTGTCTCAGAAAGAGCTGGCCCAACGTGTGGGGACATCTCAACAGCAGATCAGCCGCCTTGAATCACCATCTTATGAGGGCCATTCCTTGAGCATGCTACGCCGAGTCGCAGAGGCCCTTGGGGCAACGATTCATGTAGCGATTCAACGCAAGAGGCGCCCGAAACAAATAGCTGTTGCTGAAGGCAAAGCCAAATACGGGGTCAAATAAGCCGGGTTCCCAGTGCCTGTGTGGTGAGTTAAGAATTCTCGAAGCACGGCACCTTGAACTAACCAGTGAATAATGAGAACTTTCAACCTGAAACCCGGAACTCGAAACCGGTCAAAGGACCGACGCACCCAACGTTTCCAAAAGGGGCAATTTGTCCAATGTCAGGGGCTGCTCCTTTTATTTTTCGAGAATATCGATTTAGAGAGAACTCTATCAAACTGAACGATCTGACCGCCAAAAGTTACTTTCTTAGACTATTTTCCTTGATGCGGGATCAAGAGTTACGAAATGATCAAGCTTGAGATTGTTCATCTTTCCAAATAGCGGCTATCAAAGGGGCAGCCATGAAATTGGATAAGATAGGTATTTGGTCTGAGATCAAGTTGGACATTATAAGAGAATATGCAAACGCTTTCACAACGATAATGAGAAAGCAAGCGTGGTGTCAGGGATATGCCTATATCGATGCTTTTGCTGGGGCCGGAGTCCACATCTCAAGACGAACAGGGGAATTCATTATGGGCTCCCCATTGAACGCCCTTGAGATTAAAAACCCTTTTACAGAGTACCACTATATTGATATCGACAAAGAAAAAACCGAAGCTCTTGATATGCTGACTCGTGACATTCCAGACATAAGGATATATAAAGGGGATAGTAATGAAGTATTGAGAAAAAACATATTACCATTTCTCACATATGAAACCAAAAAGAGAGCACTATGCATTTTAGACCCTTATGGTTTGCACCTCCACTGGGAAACCATCATGGATGCAGCCAAACTAAGAACGACTGAGATCTTTTTGAACTTTCCTCTGATGGATATGAATCGAAATGTGTTGCATAAGGATCTACTTTCAGCTGATCAGGAGCAAATAGAGCGAATGAATAAATTTTGTGGAACAGAGGAATGGCAGAACATATTATACCGGGAGCAAAAAGACCTTTTTGGTCAAACTTACCAAATGAAAATTGGAGGGAATATTGAACTCGGAAAGTGGTTTCGGAAGAAGAGATTACAAGAAAATGCGGGATTTAAATTCGTTCCTGAGCCAGTGCTTATGAGAAACAGTAAAGGTGGCCCTTTGTTCTTCTTGTTCTTTGCGTCACACAATGAAAATGGTAAGAAAATCGTTAATGATATTTTTAATAAATACAGGAAATACTTATAATGGCGATTCTAAAGGAGTATCCGGCTGAAGGAGTGGAAGTCGGAACTCGAATTCAGGAAGAAGGCCTGGCATACTCTCAAGCAGAAATACAAAAGCCCCTCGTGAGTGAATTATGGGCGACCCGGAGTATGAGTAATA
Organism: Deltaproteobacteria bacterium; assembly: GCA_003647275.1. Lineage (GTDB taxonomy): Bacteria > Desulfobacterota > Desulfobacteria > Desulfobacterales. The sequence continues at coordinate 7,237 of QMMN01000023.1, read as the reverse complement.
AAATTAGGGCTAAAAAGATAGCCAACCGTGCCGGGTTACCTTTGATTTGGGTAGACAAGATACCAGGTATTAATGGAGAGAGGGGGTTAGAAAAGCTGCGAGCTGAAAGGAGTGTTCTTTTATTGCGCGATAGAATCAGTCCTTTTATTGAACAGTTCCAGCATCCCATTGGACGGTGTGCAAAATTCTATAAATTGACAGCTTACAATAATTGTAATTTCTGGTGCGAGTACTGCTATCTATATTTGACCTTCCGAACGCAGCCTGTTTCCACCCATTTTATAAATTACGAGAAGATGTATGATGAAATCGAGAAATTTGATAAATCAAGCATCCCAAAATCCTTGAGAGTTTTAAATCTTGGTGAACTCGGTGACCCTCTGGCTGTGGACTACATTACTGGTTTTGCAAAACAGATTATTGCATTCATGCCTGAACATGCCCCACGTACACGATTGCTATTTCTGACCAAAAGTGATTGTGTGGATGACATTCTTGCGCTTGAGCACGGAGGGCAATCAATTATTTCGTTTAGTGTAAACACAGAGAAGGTTTTTCAACAGTTAGAACATAGGACCGCCTCTCCTGAATCTCGTTTAGCGGCTGCGGCGAGAGTCCAGAAGGCGGGTTACGAAGTACGTTTAAGAATAGATCCCGTCATTTTCTATTCTACCTGGGAGAAGGACTACATATCACTGGTTGATAAGATATTTCAATTTGTTCAGCCTACAAGGATAACGATAGGTGAATATCGGCCTTCCAATGGCCTCGCTAACCATATCAGTTCGCGATTTCCTGATTCTCCTCTGTTACGTATTAACAAAAGTTTGGTCAGAGAAGGGGGAAAGCTCAGGTATCCTAAAGGCCAAAGGATTAAGATGTTCAGAACAATCATAGAAGCAATAAGAAAATGTGGAGCTGATGTCGATATCGCTTTGTGCAAAGAGCAGCCTCAAATATGGAAGGCACTTGGTCTTAATATAAAGGGATTATTTTGTAATTGCCTCGGTTAAATGGTTTGATACTAGCAGTCAATTTTAAACTTTGAGGAAACCAATGGCCAAGAAAAAAAAGAATTCAAGAGTCCGGGACTACCGCCATGACGAGAAGCGGAAAAACATCCCGCCGATCGGGATGGTGAGTTATGAACCCAAAGTGGCTGAACCGAAAATGAAGCGCTATGCTTATGACCCGCATCTTTCGCCCCAATTAGTTTGGGCTGGTAAGCCCGGGCTCAAGTCCATTGAAGTGGAGGATGCATCGGGGATCGAAGTCGAAACCGTTTCGCTACATGTACACGAGCGGGTCAGTGCACAGGCAATCATAAAGGCTGTTCAGCGAGAAGACAAACAAATGGAACTGTTCGCAGATCCTCAATTGCCTCTTCATCAGGCGGTGCAATTTTACCAGCATGATGTGGACTGGACAAACCGACTGATTCTGGGAGACTCCCTTTTGGTGGCAAATTCCCTGATCGAGCGGGAGATGATGGCCGGCAAGGTTCAGATGATTTACATGGACCCACCTTACGGGGTGAAATACGCCAGCAACTTTCAGGCAAGGATTGACCGCCGGGACGTGAAAGATGGTGACGAATATCTAACCCGTGAACCCGAGATGATCAAAGCCTATAGGGATACCTGGAAATTGGGGATTCATTCGTATTTGACCTATATGCGGGACCGTTTGAGGGTATGTAAGGATCTTTTGAATGAATCAGGATCAATTTTTGTGCAAATTTCTGATGAAAACTTGCACTTGGTCAGAGCAGTTATGGATGAGGTGTTTGGACCGGAGAATTTTGTGGCCCTGATAACATTTAAAAAGACCTTGCCTCTGGGCTCTTCGGGTCTGGCAGGAATATCAGACTACTTGCTGTGGTATGCCAAAAATCGAGAATTACTAAAGTACAGGCAGCTTCATCTAAAGAAACCGGTTGGCCAAGATACAGGATACACTTGGGTCCAATCGCCCGACGGTTGCCGGCGCAAGATGACACGAGAAGAACGACGTGAACCAGATAGGCTGTCTTCGGGGTGGAAGGTTTTCTTCGCCAGTGCTTTGGCTTCTTCCGGCTACACGCCCACCTGCAGGTTTGATTTTGCGTTCAAGGGGACTCTGTTCAAGTGCGGTCTTAAGAGCTGGAGAACTAATCTAAATGGAATGCGAAGGTTGATAGAGGCTGAACGGATCATAGCACCCGGAGATTTACCTTGCTACGTGACATTTCATGACGACTTCCCAGTCCAACCATTACATAACCTGTGGGATGATACTCATGGTTCGACTGACTTGATTTACGTAGTACAGACATCGCGCAAGGTGGTTGAACGCTGCATCCTCATGACCACCGACCCGGGGGATCTGGTCTTTGATCCTACGTGCGGTTCCGGCACCACGGCCTATGTGGCCGAGCAGTGGGGCCGACGCTGGATTACCTGCGACACGAGTCGGGTCGCATTGGCCTTGGCACGACAAAGGCTTCTCACCGCCACCTATCCTTATTACAAGATTGATGACGAAGGCAACGGACAAAATCCCAGTTACGGTTTCAAATACAAAACGGTCCCTCATATTACCCTGAAATCCATTGCACAGAATACACTCATTGATACTGTGGCTGAAAAATATAATCCTTTAATCCTTGATGCTCTCAAGAAATTAAACAAATCAGCTAAAACATCTTTTAAGGAATGGGAAGTCCCTTTCAACCCTGATAAAAAATGGTCTAAAAAAGCTAAGGAGCGATTTGAAGAATTCCGCCGGTTGAAGCAAGAAAAACAGGACGCCGTTGACAAGATCATTGCAGAGGATGCGCCCCAGGAAATCCTCTATGATCAGCCAGAAGTTGATCGAAAAATTGTAAGGGTTTCTGGCCCGTTCACCGTTGAGGCCATTCCTCCTCCGGTATACGAGGTAGAAACTCCAATAGGTGGAGAACCGGAATCCATCGACTCATTTGATTCTACCGAAACTCAACCTACCGGAGAAAACCACATTCCAACCCTCATCAGTCTTTTACAGAAAGATGGGGTCACTTTCCCTGATAACAAGAAATTGAACTTTGATGTCCTGACAGCCCGAACAGGTGGCGTCCTTCATGCTGAAGGAGAAGCTGAAAACAAGCGATATGCGGTTTCATTTGGCCCGCTGCACGGTCCGGTCTCTCTCATGCAGGTGGAGGACGGTTTGAGGGAGGCTTACATGGGCGGTTATGACGAGGTCATCTTTTGCGGCTTTGCCTTTGATCCTGAGGCACAGGCGGCCATTAGTGCCAACCCACACCCCAAGATCAAGGCCCATGCCTCTCATATTCGGCCCGATGTGATCCTTAAGGATGCAGAAGGGGGAGACCTTCTAAAAACCACAGCCTCAAGTCAGCTCTTTACCGTTTTTGGTGAGCCGGACATAGAACTGGTTGAGAGAGATGGAGAGTTCACAATAAAACTCCTTGGGGTCGATGTGTATGACCCTGTCAGTGGCGTTGTGCACTCTGAAAGTGCAGGCCGGGTGGCAGCGTGGTTTGTAGATACTGATTATGACAAACGGACATTCTGCATTGTCCAGGCCTTTTTCCCCAATAAAAAGGACTGGAGAAAATTAGAGCGGGCATTAAAGGGTATCCTGGATGAAGATCGTTTTGACATGCTCACAGGTCATGCCTCTCTGCCTTTTCGGCCCGGCAAACATAAGAGGGCGGCGGTAAAGGTCATTGATCAGCGTGGCAACGAAGTCATGAAGGTGGTGGGCCTTGAATAATAAGAATGATTTTAGAGGCTCTCGGCATCTTGCTGTAGACGAACCAATTATCAATTCTCCTTTTGAAGAGCCGACGCAATATTGGATTTACGATGTTTTTACAGGGCAACCAGCAAAAGTTCCTGGTAGGAGACCGGCCCATTACTACTTCCGCAGTCGAAGACGGGCTGATGCCGCCCAGACAAGCCTTTTTGCCGATGAAGAGATGGTTGAACTGGAACTGGTCAACAAGATCCGTGCGCAGGTCAAGAAGTGGCGTGAGGGCGGATATAAAAATTCCAGTCACATCACCAGGCAGCTCCTGCGGCATTGGACCTATCCAGACCGGGAAAGAAAACTTTTTTTCTGCCAGCTTGAGGCAGCAGAGACCATTATCTGGCTAAATGAGATACACAAGCCCGGCCAACATGGCATAAGGATTCCCTGGGATGAACCTCTGGAAGAAGGCTTTAAGGGACTGAGGCGCCAATGTCTCAAAATGGCCACAGGAAGCGGAAAAACCGTGGTAATGGCCATGATCATAGCTTGGAGCGTCCTGAACAAAGTCCATAACCGACAGGCCAAATGGTGCTCTGATGCGGTATTGGTGGTTTGTCCGAATCTTACCATTAAAGAGCGTCTGGGAGGGGCACCGAAGACACAAAAGGGTCACGCTGAACCAGAACGTGCCCTCCTCCCTGGCACTAAAGGCAACTACTATGACAAATTTGATCTGGTCCCTGCTTCCTTGAAAGAACATCTGGGACAGGGGAAATTCCTGATCACCAACTGGCATCAGTTCGCAGAGATAGACGATAGTAGGAAACGGAGCATTATCAAGCGCGGTAAGGAAAGTCCTTTGGCGTTTTCTAATCGTGTCTTACGAGACCTGGGTAGTGCCAAGAATATCCTGGTCTTAAACGACGAAGCCCATCATGCCTACCGCCCGGCGCCGGTTGACGAAAATGGTGCAGGAACCAACAAACTCACCGCAGAAGAAAAAAAGGCAAAGGAAGAAGCCACTGTGTGGATCTCTGGCCTTGATAAGATAAACAAAGCCAGAGGGATCAATCTTGTTGTAGATCTTTCAGCAACCCCCTTCTATATCCAGGGGAGCGGTTACCCTGAAGGCAGCCCATTTCCCTGGATTGTTTCCGATTTTGGCCTTGTAGATGCTATTGAATGCGGCATTGTAAAAATTCCCCAGGTCCCGGTTGATACCAATTCGGGCCGTCCTGTTCCAGAGTATTTTGCTCTTTGGAAATGGATCAATGATAAATTGTCAGCTAGGGAGAGGGCTACCAGTAGACGTAAACCCAAGCCAGAGGCTATACTCCGTGAAGCCGATGGTGCTTTAAAGCAGTTGGCCGGGCAATGGAAAGCCAAGTTTGAAGAATTTAAGAGCATAAACCATCCAGTGCCGCCCACAATGATTATCGTTTGCGACAACACGGATATTGCAGAGCTGGTCCATGAGTATATCAGCGGTGAGCAATGGGAAGAATACAAAGATGAAAAAGGAAAGAAAAGGAAGAGGCGAGTTTATGGAACAGGCGGAGTCCTCCCCGAGTTGCTCTCAAACACCAAGGATGTAGAGAATACAATTCGTATCGATAGCAGACTTCTCAGCGAAGCAGAAGAACGTAGCGAGGGGCAGTCGAAAGAGGATGCTGCGGAAGCTTTGCGCAAGAAAATCAATACCGTGGGTAAAGTCGGTGAGCCAGGTCAAGATCTTCGCTGTGTGGTTTCCGTTGCCATGCTCACTGAAGGATGGGATGCTCAGAATGTGACACAAATCCTGGGCCTCAGGGCTTTTCTCTCTCAATTATTGTGTGAACAGGTTATAGGGAGAGGTCTAAGGCGCACTCAATATGATGATTTTACTGTTCCCGAATATGTTGATGTTTATGGCATTCCCTTTGAGGTCATCCCGGTAAAGAAAAAACCGGTTGGCCCTCCCCCTCCGCCACCAAAGACGACCTTGATTCAGGCATTGCCAGAACGGGAGCATTTGAAGATCGAGTTTCCAAGAGTTGAAGGGTTTGTTTATCAGATAAAAAGCAAAATCAAGGCCGACATAGGGAGTATCGAACCATTGAGCATTGATCCCAATATCGAACCGACTGAAACGGTGGTAAGGGCAAGAGTTGGTTATCAAATTGGTGCTCCTGGATTGGTAGGTCCTGGTGAAACAGTCACTCAAACGCGCAAAGTGTTTTATGAGAGTGTTCGCCCGCAGCAAATTCATTATGAGATTTCAAGAAGGATAACCGCAGCACTATTGAATAAAGATGATTTTAAGATGCAGGCAAGACAAATGCTTTTTCCGCAGGTGTTACAAATCGTCAGACAATATTCAAAACCTTTATCTGAAGGGGGTCGTATTGAATATAATGGCATTGACTCTCGAGAAATTGGCCTCGAAAGATATGTACAAATTATCGTTGAACGACTGTGTACGGCGATTCGACCGGATGAAGGAAGTGGCGAAGCCCCACTCCTGCCACGCTTAGAGCGATTCCGGCCACGTGGGTCAACGCAGGAAGTCCTTTTTAGAACCTCTCGCCCGTCAAAACAAACGATTAAGAGTCACGTTTCCCACGTAGTTCTTGACACTAAGACCTGGGAACGTTCTGTGGCTTTCCATTTAGAACAAAGTAATTTAGTAGAATCATACGTTCGCAATGATCATCTGGGTTTTGCCATTGATTATGAATTCAATGGTGTACAACATTCCTACATGCCCGATTTCCTGGTTAAGCTGAAAAATGGCACCACTCTTATACTCGAAGTAAAAGGATTTGAGGACGAGCAGGCCCGTGCGAAGCATGAAGCTGCAAAGCGATGGTGTGATGCGGTCTCCGCCTGGGGAGAGATGGGAGAATGGAAATTTGACGTATGCCAAGACCCAAAGAAACTGAAAGCAATTCTGGCGTCGCACCAATAGATAGTCCTTTGTATTAGTCTGGAGAGAAACATGGATGATTTGACCAAATTATCTGGCAAGGCTTGGGTTGCTGTGGGTGACATGGCTAACTGGGAGCGCGGTTTTGAAAATGGGATCTGGGGAATAGTACCGGAACTTGAGCATCACTGGCAAAAGATTCAGAAATATGATTTGGTCCTTTTCTATTGCATTGCTCCGATAAGTAGGCTTTTTGGGGCAGGGATCATTCGTTCAAAGTTTAAACAGACAACCCCTCTTTGGAAAGAAGAGGTCCGGGAAAACCGAGTCATTTGGCCATATAGGTTCGAATTCGATGTTATTCATTGGATTCCTCTTGGACAATGGAAAGACCTAGGTATAGACAATAAAAATTTTAATTTGGCCGTACTCGCGGGCCTTAATCCTGTAAAAGAGTTTTCAAAAGCCATTGGATAAGGGGACGTTGTTGACTAAGTTGAATTAGTATGATAAATGGAGGGTGAATAGCGGATGATTTTGGGGGGTGAGTTATGCCGAGGCAAGCCAGGCTTGACGCACCAGGAACGTTACATC
>QMMN01000022.1 GCA_003647275.1 Deltaproteobacteria bacterium | reverse complement strand
AGCGCAAAGGTTGCACCTGACGGCTTAAACAGAGGCACGACGTGCGAGATCGCCTGGAGCGAGCCTTAGATTTATCAAAAAACGTTTTAGACAAGCGAAAAGGGATTCGGGCAACAGCCCGTTATAAAATTTTTTATTTAAGCACGAAATTCTTGAGTATTTTGTCTTTTGCTTTGTGGGGGCTATCAGGCCGATCGGGCAAAACACGATTTGCACGAGAGTGCTCCCAGGCAGAAAAAAACAACCTTTAACTCCCTCTGAGCCTCGAATAATTGGGGTGGAGCTATCCATGGGAAAAAATAAGACACTGGGTTGAGGGCTTATGATTATGAGGTTATGGAGAACCTTGATTATATTGAATCTTACAATTGCTATTTCTCTTTCTGGCTTGCCTGCTTTGTCTAAAGCACAGAACATGGGAAATGACTGCCTGTTATGCCATGGAGAGGTTTACAAAAAGGGGGTCTCCAGTGTCTATCAGCACTCCCCGTTTAAGAAAAGGGCATGTGGGGCCTGCCACTTGAAACAGGGACACGCCATTCAGGGAAAAGGCGTCGCAAAGCTAAAGGCAGCTGAGCGGGTTATCTTGAGTAAACCCGATTACCTGACGGAACATACCATTATACTAAAAGGGCTCATTAATCAGGCGATTTATCGTATCAATATTATTTTTAAGGATCTCTCAGGAAATAAGATAAGAACAAGCTTTGGAAAGGTCATCCCGGCAAGGATACAGGATATAAAGACATACGAAAGAAAACCACCGGTGATATCCGGGATTCGGGTGGGTTCAATAACAAAATCTGTATTTCTTGAGACCACCATAACATGGGATACGGATGAGCTCTCAACTTCTTGCGTGGAATACGGGCTTTCTGATCGATATGGCGAATGCACTTCTGAGGATATCGTCCTAGTTAAGCATCACCGCATCAGGATCTATGAACTGGAAGAGGGAAAGGATTACCACTTTAGGGTCATCTCCCGGGATATGTTTGGTAATAAGGCGGTCTCTGAGGATTGCGTGTTCAGTACAGCGAAGGTGTTACAGGTTTCTGGTGCCGAGGAAAAGGGGGACAGCAATATAGAGTCTGTAAAATTGGCTGTGAAGAAGGCGCACGCCTTTCTAAGGCGTAAAAAGGGAAAAAAGTCAGACATTGGTTTATACTTGGAGACCACAAAACCTGCCAATGTAACCATTGAATACATGAAGGTCAGAGATGGGTGTACCGATTTGAATGTTGGCAAGGGCCTCACCATCGATGCCTGCTATCAGTGCCATCCCCCTGACGTTCTGGGTCTATCCCACCCTGTAGGTGTGGCCGCCAAAGGGACAACAAGGATTCCCGATGATTTGCCCGCGTTGACAGGAGGCATTATCACCTGCGTCACCTGCCATAACGTCCACGGAGGGAACATGAAACATTTTGTGCGAAGGGAGACAACCAGTTGTGATACCTGTCACGGGGACTAAAGGGATATTGTAGAAGACAAGATCAGCAGATATAGGTTCCTGAGCTAAGCGGACTAAATTCGAACAAAGGAGGGAAGAATGTCAACTCCAGGCAAGGTTTATAAACGGAAAAAGTTCTTTAACTTTTCCATAAAAAGAAAGCTGCAGTGGCGGATTTTGTTAAAAATATGGGGTATTATTCTTGTGTCGTTACTCATTACAAGTATTATTTTTTATTTTTATAGTGACATAAACGTAGGAAAATCCTACCGTTCATTTCACGTGAAGGCCACCAATTTCTTGGATTTTCTTATTCCCGTGCTGCTTACCGGTTTTTTGGCGAGCCTAATTTTGGGTGTGGTTGCGAGTCTCTTCTTTCCCCATCCCATTGCCGGGCCCCTTTATAGAATAGAGAGGGAACTCGTTGACATCGGAAAAGGCAATTTGCGCAGTAAGATGGATATTCGAAAAGGGGATGAACTCGGGGATTTGGCAGATGCTATTAACGTTATGATCCGGGGATTGAGGGATAACATCAAGGCAATCAGTGATATTTCCATGGAGATTGAGGCGCTTGTCGCAAGTGCAAAAGGCGAAGAGCCTGCTGAAACCATCAAAAAGATTAAAGCCGCAAACGCGAACTTACAGGAGACCATTAAGAAGTTCAAGTTATAATGACAAAGTAAGTAAGGATTTGCCATGCTCCGACATAGGATATTACACCACCTATGAGCGAGTGGGGTCGCCTTTTCAAGGCCATACAAAATGGTGGCGTTGACCGGCCTGCTTTTCTCAACTCCGCCTTGTGCGCAGGGAGCTTCGCATGGGATTGATTTGTTGAACCGACAAGACAAGAGACATTACAAGCTGGAGAAGGGTGGGAAGATAACGAAAGTTATCTTGACATACCTCTTTACTTTCTCATTGCTTGTTATTACGACTGCATACGCTGTTGAGGAATACTACTCAAAAGAGATCAGGGTAAGCGGCGATAATGCTAAGACCGTTACCTTAACCCTAAAAGATCTTGAGGCAATGAGCCAGGTGCTTCTGAATAATGTCAGGGTATATACAGGTGTTTATGACTATGTTGGCGTTCCTCTGAGAGATGTTATCAGAAGGGCCGGTTTTCCAAAAAGGTTACATCACTGGGGGCGGTTCGTTTTTATGGTTAAGGGCCTGGATGGCAATTTTGCAGTCTTTTCGTGCGGGGAAATCTTTAACCGTCGTGATGGTAGTCGGATCGTGATCGTGTTCAAGCGTCGCTATGCAGGCAGTCAAGGCGCATTCCAGTATCTCAAACCCAGATTGGGAGGGATGTTTTGTCTTATTACCCCTGATGACAAAGTGATTGACAGGCGGACTGTGAAGTGGGTATCAGATATTCATATTTATTATGGGGGGCCACAATATGAGGCAGGTACGGACGATAGTCGGAAAGGGCACACGAAGTGACTTTCCTGGGAAAAGCGTTTTCTGCCAAATACGTCCGGGGCAAGATAGAACCTATTTCAAAACTCTCTTTGCTAAGATTATAAAACTCGGGCTAACGCCCTAAAACAGTTACATTTTTTTGGCGCTTTGCTAAGAACTTTTGGCAGAAACGGCCAAAATGGAGTCGTCAAAGGGTTTTGAAACAGCTTCTAAGAAAATTGTGAAATTAAGGATCAATATAGACGCGACGGTTACTTTTCCCGATGGCGCAATAAACTTCATAGTTGATCGTCCCGATCCTTGTTGAAATCTCCTCGGCTGTAATCCGTTCATCGCCTTGGGCTCCCAAAAGTACCACTTCATCGCCGACCGAAACGCCCTCTACCCCGGTGACATCCACCATGGTCAAGTTCATACACACACGACCCACCACCGGTACGCGTCGCCCGTGGATCAGTACCTCTCCATTATTCGAAAGTAAACGACTGTATCCGTCATCATAGCCGACAGGGATGGTTGCGATGGTGCACCTTTTGGGGGTCGTATAGGTGCAGCCATAGCTAATGGAGGTGCCCAGCGGGACGGTTCTGATCTGAATCACTCGGGATTTGAAAGTCATGACCGGCTTGAAGGACACTGAAGCCGCCCACCCCTGGGCAGGCGGCGAACCATAAAGGAGGATCCCGGGTCGTGCCATACCAAGGTCTAAGCCCTTATTTCCCAAAAGTGCACCGCTATTTGAAATATGAATGACACGAGGGGAGACCCCGAGTCGCCTGCTCTCTTCTATAACCTTATGGAACCGCCTTATCTGTTGGTCGGTGAACGGGTGACTAGGCTGATCGGCTATGGCAAGGTGGGAAAATAGCCCTTCGAGTTCAATTCCCTTTAGCGGCAAGATCTCTTTTAAGAAATTTCGCAGGTCTTTGAAGCAAACTCCTAGGCGGGTCATACCCGTGTCTACTTTGACGTGGACCGGTGTCACCTTGCCCTGTTCGGCCGATATTCGGGAGAGTTTTTCCGCAATGTCCAGTTGAAAGAGTGATGGCGTGAGGCCATGTTCAACAACGGCCGAAACCTCGTTGGATGTGATTCCCATCATGATCAAGATCGGGACCTTGCAGCCAGCTTTTCTGAGCGCCAGACCCTCTTCCAGCTCGAATACCCCGAGATAATCAATACCTGCCGACTCCAGAGTCCTGGCCACAGGTATCATGCCATGGCCGTAGGCATCTGACTTGACAACGGCAAGTATCCGGGTGTGAGGACCGGCCAATCGCTTGATCTCAAAAAAATTGTGCCTGAGCGCACCAAGGTCAATGATCACTTCATTGGGTATCATGGTTCGGCTCCCATAGGGGAAGTTTAACTGTGAAGGTACTTCCCTTACCTTCGGTGCTTTCCACGTGGATGCTGCCGCTGAATGTTTCAATAATGCGCAGACTGATGGCAAGCCCTAACCCGGTCCCCTTGCCCGGGGGTTTTGTGGTATAAAACGGATCAAAAATCTTGTTGAGTTCAGATGTGGCAATTCCCCTACCTGTATCAGAAACCGAGATTTCAATAAATTCCTTTGGAGTCTCGTCCGAACCTGGCCCCCTTGGGTCGGGACCAGAAACTCGCCTTGTAGCAATCGCCAGAGTCCCCGCCCCTTCCATGGCGTCACACGCATTTAGCATCAGGTTGACTATAACCTGCTTTAATTGGTTGGGGTCGGCCCACACCATCCCAACTTCTTTCTCAAGATGCGTCTCGGTTTTAATAGATGCCATCAGGCTTTGACGAGCAAGAAAAGAGGTGCTCTCCAAAACCAAGGCATTCACATCCACTGGTACTGGCTCACATGGAGAGGGTCTTGAAAAATCGAGGAGTTCACGGATGATGGTACTGATTCTGGTCATCTCCTTTTCGATCCTCACGAGATAATCCATAGCTTCAGCGTTGTCCGCCACCTGATCCATTAAGAGGTTTGTATAGCCCAGGATAGCTCCGATCGGATTGCCCACTTCGTGGGCCACACCTGCAGCGAGCCGACCTATAGAAGAAAGCTTTTCCGAGCGTAGTACTTCCTCCCGGGCCTGTTTGAGTTCCAGGTTGGCCGCTTCCAGAGAACGAATATGGGCTTCCAGGCGCTCCTTGTTTTCTGCAAGTCTCTTTAGCATCCGATTAAGAGCCACGGTCAAGTGGGCAATCTCATTCCGTTCGCTCTTGGTCATCATGGAAAAGAGATCGGTCTCTTCAAAGTGATCGGCTATGTTGACCAGACGCTTGATAGGCCGGATCACGATTCTAGACAAAAGAAAGTTTCCAAAGACGACAAGCACTATCACATTCAAACCTATGTAAAACCAGATAAGCAGCTGGGACCTCCTCAATCCCTGGGTCACCGCATCAAGGCGAACAGGCACTCGCACGGCCGCAATGCATTGTCCATCGGCAAAGATGGGGGCTGTTATGTTAAGTAGAGTGCGGTCCTTGTTTATCTTGGTGCTGAGTTTTTCTGTCTTAAGGACTTCAGCAATTTGACTGTCGGTAAGCACGTTTGAGCCCTTTAAATGCTCCTGACCAACCCATACGGAGCCATCTTTTCCTACCACAGTGATCCCTTCGTATAGTCCTGGATGGCCCATCCAGGAAATTCCATCGTGAAGGCGTTCCTTTAAGCGTTGCAGAGAAGGCGGGTGACTCTGTTTTTTACTGCCCTGGACGGCCGCTTGTATCCTTTGGACGACGGCCATGCCATCACGGGTTTTATATCGAAGTAAATCACGCTCCGTGACCCGCAAACCAACAAAGCTGGTTAGGGTCATGGCAGCAACTAAAAGGAGAGTTAAACTCAGCAGGATTTCGGTTCGAAGGCCCACGCTAAATGTTTTCAAGGCTTCCACCCCATTAAGGCCACGTACCAGCCCAAGATTTGGGGCCCGAAAAACAGGAAAAGCAGCGCTCCGATGCCAAGAAAGGGACCAAAAGGGATCGCCAGCCTTCGACCGCCATTCGTGCGGATCGCCAGGACGATGCCTGCGACAGTTCCAATGGCTGACCCGACAAAAATCGTAAATATAACAGCCTTCCAACCCAAAAATGCACCGATCATGGCAAGTAGCTTGATGTCACCACCGCCCATCCCTTCCTTTTTGGTCAGCAAATAGTAACCCCAGGCAATCAAAAGCAAAATACCTCCGCCCAAGATCATCCCAATCAAGGATTCTTTGTATGTGATGTGTTTAAGGACAAACGATGCGAGGAATCCAATTGCGATTCCTGGGTAGGTAATTACATCAGGGATGATTTGATGATCAAGGTCAATGAAGGTGATCACGATAAGGGCTGAGACCAGTCCGTATAGAAAAAGGCCTTCCCACGAGAGACCATAGTGTGCAAAGACCGAAAGTGCAAAAAGGCCTGATACAAGTTCAACCAGGAGATACCTCAAGGGAATTGCAGTGCCACAGTGCCGACATCGCCCTCGAAGCCAAAGATAGCTCACCACGGGCACGTTATCATAAAAGGCAATTTTGGACTGGCAGCTTGGACATATAGATCGAGGATGTATCAAAGAAAGTGACCGGGGAAGGCGGTAAATACAAACATTCAAAAAACTCCCTACGGCCATGCCGAACAAAAAGATCCAAACTTTAACAACGAGGGGCTCCACACGAAGGTCTTTCCAATTCGATGGGTTACATGTTAACGGGCTGTTTCCCAAACCACGACAATTAAAGCTCCTTGGAGCAAGCTTCGGGGTCAGCGCTCGCTGGGCATTTTCAAGTTTCAGCTCTCATTTGGTGAACATGGCCAGCTTATTAAAGCTGAAAAATCACAAACACTTAAAAAAATTAAGTATAGGGGATGGTCCAAAAAATCAAGATTTTTGTTGTCATCAAGAGATAGTGTCCTATACTATATATATAATTTATATGTTATTATTAAATTGACGAATACTTCATATTGGTTTTGTTGTTTAGGCAGTCTATGGGCTGCGATTTTCTTTAAAACCGTTTGAGATCAACTGATATCTGTAGGGCCTGTTAAATTAGCGTCTTAGACGTGAACCAGCTATGAGCTGATATATTTAAGGGGCAAGCCTTGCAGAACCATAAGCCCTGATGAACACCGGCTTGGAAATTAAGGAACGTACATGGCACAAATAAATGGTTTGGATACGGTTGACATCATCCACGAAGATGGTGAAGCCATAGATATCCCGGATATACTCCCCCTGCTTCCTTTGCGCGACGTCGTTGTCTTTACGTATATGATTATCCCCCTATTTGTGGGTAGAGACAAGTCAGTTCGCGCCGTGGATGCTGCTATGGCCAAGGATCGCCTACTTCTTCTGTCCACTCAAAGTAACCCTACGGTTGAAAATCCAAAACCCGGAGATATTTACAGGGTGGGCACAGTGGCGATGATCTTACGTATGCTCAAGCTTCCAGACGGCCGAGTGAAGGTTTTAGTCCAGGGCTTAGGCAAAGCCCGAGTCGTCAATTATACAAAAACGGAACCTTTCTATCAGGTCCGGATCGAAGAGATTCCCGAACAGGAAGTAGAGAACATAAGCGTTGAGGCCGAGGCACTCATGCGGAATGTCTGTGAAGAGAGTGAAAAGATTCTTGAATTGCGAGGCGAGCTGACCGGTGATGTGAGCGCTATTTTACGTGGCATCGATGAGCCAGGTAGACTGGCGGATCTAGTGGCTTCAAACCTTAGGTTAAAGGTGGAACAAGCCCAGGGACTTCTGGAAATAAATGACCCCTTTCAGAAGCTTCAAAGAGTCAATGAGCTGCTGGGTAAAGAGCTGGAAGTCTCTGCCATGCAGGCCAAGATCCAGTCAGATGCCAGAGAAGAAATCTCCAAGACGCAACGGGAGTATTTTCTCAGGGAGCAGATGCGAGCTATTCACAAGGAATTGGGAGATATTGACGAAAAGGCTCAGGAGGTTTCAGAATATACCAAGAAGATCAAGAAGGCCAAAATGTCAAAGGAGGCTGAGAAAGAGGCCTTTAAGCAACTAAAGCGCCTCGAGCAAATGCACCCGGATGCTGCTGAGGCCTCCATTGTGCGTACCTACCTGGATTGGCTGGTTGAGGTCCCGTGGCGTAAATCAACGAAAGAAGTGCTTGATATAAAAAAGGCCCATGAAGTCCTGGATGAGGACCATTATGATCTCAAGAAAGTAAAAGAGCGCATCCTAGAATATCTGAGCGTACGAAAGCTTAACAAGCACATGAAGGGCCCTATCCTGTGTTTTGTGGGACCTCCCGGGGTGGGAAAGACCTCACTAGGGCGATCGATTGCAAAGGCTATGAACCGGAAGTTCTTTCGGATATCCTTGGGTGGTATTCGAGACGAGGCCGAGATTCGAGGACACCGCCGTACGTATATTGGGGCCATGCCTGGGCGGATCATCCAGGGCTTGAAGCAGTGTGGTACAAATAATCCTGTATTCATGATGGATGAAGTAGATAAGATAGGTGCTGATTTTCGCGGGGACCCGGCTGCTGCCCTCCTGGAAGCCCTTGATCCTGAACAAAACGTTAGCTTCAGTGACCACTATTTGAACCTTCCTTTTGATTTGTCAAAAGTTATGTTTATCACCACGGCCAACCTAGTCGACCCCATCCTCTCGGCCCTGAGAGATCGGATGGAGATTATAGAACTTGCTGGATATACGGAAGAAGAAAAACTTGCCATCGCCCAACAGTTCCTAGTCCCACGCCAGATCAAAGAAAACGGGATCAAGTCAAAGCATTTAGGAATTAGCCAAGAGGCGTTACGCAAGATCATATCACAATATACCTTTGAGGCGGGCGTCAGGAATCTGGAGCGCGAGATTGGCACCATATGCCGCAAGGTCGCGCGCAAGGTGGCTGAAGGCGAAAAGGGTCCGTTCAAGGTCACCAGTGCCAACCTTCACCGCTACTTGGGTGTTCCAAAATATCTCCCTGAATTGGAGCAGAAATCACATGAAATTGGGGTTGCCACAGGATTGGCATGGACCCAAGCCGGGGGAGAGGTTTTGTATGTAGAGGCCTCCACGATGAAAGGAAAGGGCGACTTGACCCTTACGGGCCAATTGGGAGAGGTAATGCAGGAATCTGCAAAAGCCGCCCTGACCTATGCCCGCTCATTTGCAAAGACACTTGGCATTAAAAACAATTTTTACCAGGATCTTGACATTCACATACACGTTCCTGCAGGAGCGATTCCCAAGGACGGGCCTTCGGCCGGTGCTGCCATAGTCACAGCACTGGTTTCGACCTTGAGCGGACGACCGGTGAATAGAGACGTGGCCATGACTGGAGAAATCACCCTCCGTGGACGCATCCTTCCGGTGGGGGGACTCAAGGAAAAGGCATTGGCCGCACTCAGGGCCGATGTCCGAAAGATTATTATTCCTGAGAAAAACAAGAAGGATCTGGCTGAAATTCCTTCAAACATCAAGCGAAAACTTGCCTTTTTACCAGTAAGTCACATGGATGAGGCCTTGAAGATTGCCCTGAACCCAAAGCCTGCCAGGAAGCGAACCCGCAAGTCCCGTTGAGGACATGTTTGGTCGAGTCGTTAAAACGCAGATTGCGATTGATTTTGCAGCGTCCGCAGATTAATCAGTGTAATCAGCGTTTTAACGACTTAACCGTGAATAGTGATGAAAATCCTTGCAGTTGATACATCTGGCCCCACAGGAAGCGTGGCCATCTTGGAGGGCGATACGGTATTAGCCGAGGTGGCAGTGACCAGCACACAGACGCATGCAAAACGCCTCATGTCTGCCATAGACATGACCCTTTGGATGGCGGGCCTGACAATTGGAGAATGTGAGGGATTTGCCGTAACAACGGGCCCGGGAAGCTTCACAGGTCTGCGGATCGGGGTCAGCACGGTTAAGGGATTGGGGTTTGCCACCCAGAAGCCGGTAACAGCTGTGTCCACGCTGGATGCCCTGGCCTACCAGTTTCCTTCTTTTCCCCATCTCATTTGCCCGGTCTTGGATGCTCGTAAAGGACAAATTTACACAGCCCTTTATGAATGTGCCAGTTACATGGACTGGGAAAGAGTGGTCGAAGATTGTGCGGTAGAACCCAGGCAATGGCTGAAGCAGATTCAGGGTTTGTGTCTCTTTGTGGGTGATGGTGCACATGTGTACAAAGAATTAATTAAGGATGCCCTTGGAAGGCTGGCGCACTTTGCACCACCGTATCTCAACACAATCCGGGCCTCGGTGGTGGCTTATATTGGGATGAGACAGATTCAAGATGGTCAGCTTGTGGATGTTGCGCAGCTGGTCCCCCATTATATCCGGAAATCGGATGCTGAAATAAAACTCGAGAAGGGTGTCGCCTATTGACAAAAGGCCTAAAGAAAGTATAATAAAATTTTTTTACAATTTAGCATGACTTTTTAATTTAATGCGAAGTTGCACCGAACAGACGGTGGGGAAATTCGTAGAGATCAAACAGGACAAATGTCTCGGTGCGGGAGTAGCTGTAACCGTGGGTTCAATGATCCATTCTGAGCGTTCTGAGCTGGCCAACCAAAGGGTTCTTCCAGTTGCCCGAGAGGGCTACCCGCTCATACTTGGATCGGCCCTTGTAACGGCCGTTTTTGCCGTTTTGGGACTCCACGTGCTGACCCTGTTTTGTTTGGCGGTCACCCTCTTTATTTGTTTTTTTTTCAGGGATCCAGAACGGGCCATTCCAGACGAAGAAGGGGCCGTGGTCTCCCCGGCCGATGGCAAGATCGTGGACGTTGGTGTCTTGCAAGAGAGTGATTTCTCCGCCGAAAAAATGCTTAAGATCAGTATCTTTATGTCCGTCTTCAACGTTCACGTCAACCGAATACCTGATCATGGGAAGGTCACTGAAGTGAATTACTATCCAGGCAAATTTTTTTCAGCTAACCTGGACAAGGCCTCGAGAGATAATGAACGAAATGCAGTGACTCTGGAGATAAGTGGTGGTCGCAGACTGATTGTTGTTCAGGTTGCAGGGCTCATTGCAAGACGGATCATCTGCAAGATACGCGAGGGAGACCGCTTAAGCCGGGGGGCGCGATTTGGTATGATCTGTTTCGGGTCTCGCTTGGATGTCTATCTTCCGCCAGACGCTGCTCCCGCTGTGTCTGTAGGCGATAAGGTCTTGGCCGGAACATCGGTATTGGCGCATCTATCATGAAGAGAAAACGTTCACAAAGAATGAAATTGCAGCGCGGGATCTATGTCCTGCCGAACCTTCTTACCTCTGCCAACCTTTTCTGTGGCTTTTATGCCATTGTTAGTGCTATCCAGGGCCACTTTTTGAAGGCGGCCATGGCTATAATGGTGGCGGCCGTGTTTGATGCGCTGGACGGTAAGATCGCCCGAGTCACCCGCACGGTGAGCAGATTCGGTCTTGAATATGATTCCCTGTGCGATGCCATATCCTTTGGCGTGGCTCCTGGCATCCTGGTTTATCTGTGGGCCCTTCAGCCCTTCGGGAGATTGGGATGGTTGGCAGCACTACTTTTCGTCGCCTGTGGTACGCTTCGACTGGCACGGTTTAATACCCAGGTCCATGTGGTTGGTAGTGATTACTTTAACGGACTTCCGATTCCAGCGGCCGCCTTCATGATCGCTACTACGGTTCTCCTCCTCTATCGTTTTGGCTGGACGGGGACGACTAAACACGTGACCATCTTGATCATGATCTACGTTTTGTCCTTTTTGATGGTCAGCACGATCAAGTATTATAGCTTTAAGCAGGCAGAGTTGTTTAAAAAGATGAAGTTCAACATGTTGGTGTCTGTCGTCCTGTTGTTTATCGTCATTGCGGCAGAACCAAGTATCACCTTCTTTGTTATCATGCTGAGCTATGTCCTTTCAGGCCCCTTCACCACCCTGTGGCTTCGCAAGAAGCGCCAGGACGAAGCGGCCTCTGGCGACAGGCTCAAGACACCCCACGAAGAGCCCGTATAAGCATGCCCCAAACCATTACGGAAAAGATTTTGGCTGCCCATGCAGGGCGCGACACTGTGGTACCAGGTGAACTCATCACTGTTCGCATCGATATGGCTCTGGCCAACGATATTACGGCTCCCATTGCCATTGATCTGTTTGAAAAATCAGATGAGGCGTCTGTGTTTGACCCAGAAAAGATCGCCTTGGTGCCAGATCACTTTGTACCCAATAAGGACGTCCGCTCTGCTATTCAAGTGCAGGCCATGCGCAATTTTGCCAGAAAATATCATATCAAGCATTTTTTTGAACTTGGTGAAATGGGGATTGAGCATGTACTCCTGCCAGAACGAGGCTTGGTACTGCCCGGGGATGTGGTGATTGGTGCCGACAGTCATACATGCACTTATGGGGCATTGGGGGCCTTTGCAACAGGTGTTGGAAGTACAGACATCGCAGCAGCCATGATCACGGGTGAAATCTGGTTTAAGGTTCCCGAGTCGATCAAGCTCGTATATCATGGCCAGCGCAGGAAATGGGTCACCGGAAAGGACTTGATTCTTTATACCATTGGTGACATCGGAGTTGACGGCGCCACATATAAAGCCATGGAATTTGCAGGCGATGTGATCAATGCCTTGCCCATGGCCGATCGAATGACTATGGCCAACATGGCGATTGAAGCGGGGGCCAAAAGTGGTATCATTTCACCAGATGAAATAACGCTCGATTACATAAAGCCGCGGGCAAAACGCTCCTTTAAATGCTATACGAGTGACCCGGATGCTACCTATGCAGAGGTCAGGACCTACGATGTCTCCGACATCGAGCCCCAGGTCGCCTTTCCCCATCTTCCCGAGAATACCCGAAGTATCTCATCGGTAGACAGGATTCCCATTGATCAGGTGGTGATCGGGTCTTGTACGAACGGCCGGATTGATGACCTTCGCCTGGCAGCTCGTGTCCTGAATGGCCGGACGATCGACAGCAATGTACGTCTCATTATCGTGCCTGCGACGCCTACTATTTACCGCCAGGCGATGGCCGAGGGGCTGTTGGAGATTTTTCTATCAGCCAAGGGGATTGTGAGCCCACCCACCTGCGGCCCGTGCCTGGGTGGTTTTATGGGAATCCTGGGGCCAGGAGAGCGGGCCGTGGCCACCACCAATCGTAACTTTGTGGGCCGCATGGGGCATCCCTCAAGTGAGGTCTATCTTGCCAATCCTGCTGTGGCGGCCGCCTCAGCTGTACTAGGGCGGATTGGGAGTCCGGAAGAACTGTAAATAGGAGCGTCCTTGCGGACTTGAGGGGCACTTCGCTGAAGGATCGTTTGCCTGCGGCGGGCTTGAGATGTGAGAAAGACATTAGAGGTTGGAGGCAGAATTTTCTGGCTTTTGCCTCAACTGAAACGCTCCTTGAGCGAAGCGGTCCTCGAATCTTAAAAAGGAGCAGGTGAGATCCGCCTGGGACGGAGCAACCGCGACTGGATACGGAAAACGACTTATGGTGCTTGAAGGGACTGTCTGGAAGTTTGGCGATAATATCGATACGGATGTGATTATCCCCGCCCCTTACCTGGTTACCACAGACATGGGCGAACTAGGCAAGCATTGCATGGAGGGGGTAGATGCCACATTTTCTCAAAAGGTCCAGCCGGGAGATATTATCGTGGCGGGAAAGAATTTCGGCTGCGGCTCCTCGCGGGAACATGCCCCGATGGCCATAAAAGGGGTTGGTATTGCATGCGTGATCGCAGAAAGCTTTGCCCGTATATTTTTCAGAAATGCCTTTAACATGGGCCTTCCGATTTTTGAATCCACGGGGGTCTTTCAGGGGATCCGGGATGGGGATCGGGTCTCGGTTGATCAAGATACAGGCGAAATTATAGACCATACAATTGGAAAACGATTTTTTGCGAACCCGATACCGCCATTCATGCAGGAGCTGATTGAGGCTGGCGGGCTTATGCCATATATACTTAAGAAAAAGGTGCACGTAAACCCATGACACAAAAGCAATATGATATCGCTGTGATTCCGGGCGATGGCACAGGCCCTGAGGTGATCGCTGAGGGGCTAAAAGTCCTTAATGTCGTCTCCCGAAAGTACGGCTTTCAGCTTTCTTTTTACACCTATGACCTGGGTGGTGAACACTTCAAGAAGACGGGAGAAACCCTGCCTGATGAGGTACTTGAAGCGATAAGGGGGCGCCATGCAATTTATTTGGGTGCGATTGGTCATCCTGAGGTGCCGCCTGGTGTACTGGAGAAAGGGATCCTCTTAAAGCTTCGGTTTGAGCTGGATCAATATGTGAACCTGCGCCCTGTAAAGCTTTATCCTGGTGTGGAGATTCCCTTGAAGGATAAGGGGCCTGAGGACATTGACTTTGTGGTCGTTCGGGAAAATACCGAAGGCCTGTATGCGGGAGCAGGAGGATGTCTGAGGCGCGGGACGCCCCAGGAGGTGGCTATTCAGGAATCGATCAATACCAGGATGGGGGTGGAACGCTGCATTCGGTATGCCTTTGAACTCTGCAGGCGACGCAATGGGGCTAAGAAATTGACGCTGTGTGGCAAGACCAATGTTTTGACCTATGCCTTTGATTTGTGGGAACGCACGTTCAAGGAGGTAGCACAGGCCTATCCGGATATTGAGACCGACTATGTACATGTGGATGCGTTGTGTATGTGGATGATCAAAAACCCGGAAAGGTTTGATGTCATTGTGACAGATAACATGTTCGGTGATATTATTACGGACCTGGCAGCCATTCTCCAGGGTGGCATGGGGGTGACAGCAGGGGCCAATATCAACCCTGAAGGGATCTCCATGTTTGAACCTATTGGTGGTTCGGCACCAAAATATACAGGGAAGAACATCATCAACCCCATTGCAGCCATCCTGGCCGCACAGCTTATGCTTGAGACATTAGGGGAAACAGATGCCGCACAGATCATCGAAAAGGCTGTCATGAAGGTCCTACAGGAGGACCTGAAAGGTGTGGCAGCGGGCCAGATGGGATATTCTACGTCCGAGGTAGGGGACTTGATTGTCGACTTTATAGAAGCAGCATGACGATTGGGATTTTGGATTAACAACTTTAGAAGCTATTTCAAAACCTCTCTTCTCGCTTCGCTAAGAACTTCACAAAATGGTCAAAATTGGCTCGCAAAGAGATTTTGAAACCACTTTAGGCACTTTAGTTCACTTTAGGCACTTTCACTGTTGAGGGGAGGCCAACAATGGGGAAACTGTTCAATGTCGCAGTGGTCGGGGCGACCGGGGCGGTGGGAAATCAGATGATAACCTGCCTGGAAGAGCGGAATTTTCCAGTAAACAATCTAAAATTACTGGCAACAAGCAGATCCGCAGGCCGAAAACTCCGATTCAAGGGGGAGGAGGTTCAGGTTGAGGCATTGACCGAGACCTCGTTCAAGGGCGTTGACATCGGCATCTTTTCGGCTGGCGGGGCAACCAGCCAAAAATATGCACCCTTTGCAGCCAAAGACGGATGTGTGGTCGTTGACAATTCTGCAGCTTGGCGCATGGATCCTGATGTTCCCTTAGTCGTTCCTGAGGTGAATCCCCATGCTGTGGCCAAGTATGCCGACAAGGGGATCATTGCGAACCCGAATTGCTCTACCATCCAGATGGTGGTGGCCCTGGCTCCCATTCACAGGAAGGTTGGCATCAAGCGGATCGTGGTTTCCACCTATCAGGCGGTCTCTGGCACCGGCAAGAAGGCCATAGACGAACTTTACAACCAGACGAAGGCTATTCTGAATTTCCTGGAGCCTGAAAAAAGAGTCTATCCTCATAGGATCGCCTTTAACTGCCTCCCGCACATCGATGTTTTCCTTGACAATGGATATACCAAGGAAGAGATGAAGATGGTCAACGAGACCCGAAAGATCCTAGAGGATGATTCCATCGGGATTACGGCGACAACTGTACGCGTGCCGGTCTTTTTCAGCCATTCAGAATCGGTTAATGTGGAGACACGCCATCCCATTACTCCAGAGGAGGTACGAGCCTTGCTCGAAAATGCTCCAGGGGTAATTGTTGCGGATGACCCCTCAAAGAACCTTTATCCCATGGCTATTGATGCGGCGGGTCGGGATGAAACCTTTGTGGGTCGTATCAGGGCGGATGAGTCTGTGTCAAATGGGATCAATCTATGGATCGTATCGGACAATATCCGCAAGGGCGCGGCGACCAATGCGGTCCAAATTGCAGAGATTTTAGCACAGAACTATCTTGGCTCATGAGGGGCCTTGATCGTGACCCGTGAGTATGAAGGCTCATAATAGATGTCCAATTGTTCATGCTGGATGACAAATACCGAACAAGGAGTGAAACACCTTGGAACGCATCCCTATAACACGAGCGGGCTATGAGACCCTGAAAGAGAAGGTAAGATACCTTAAGGAAATTGAAAGGCCAGAGGTCATAAAGGCCATTCAGGAGGCCCGAGCCCATGGGGACATTTCAGAAAATGCAGAATTTGAAGCCGCCAAAGAACGCCAGGCGTTTGTTGAAGGGAAGATTAGAGAACTTGAACACAAGATTGTTCACGCTGATGTAATCGACCCGAGTAAAGTGAAGACCGACTGGGTTACGTTTGGCTGTACGGTCATTCTGGAGAATCTGGGTACAGAAGAAGAAGTGCGATATCAGCTTGTGGGGCCGGACGAATCGGATGTGAACCAAGGGCGTATCTCAGTATCCTCGCCACTCGGAAAGGCGTTGATCGGAAAAAGGGTAGGCGATGAGATTGTCGTCCAGGCCCCTGGCGGGCAACGGCGATATGAAGTGGTTGACATTTTGGCCTTGTGAGAACGCTATTTGGCTTTTGACATCCCCGTTTAGAAGCAACAGGAGATTATATCATGATCCGGAATAAATTATTTTGTTTCTTTTTCGCCATGGTTTTGCTTGTGGCAGGTTGTACCACCTACAAGAGACAACCTGTCTCTTTTAAGATGCCTGCAGCTTATCCCAATGCGATAAAGGTGGCCGGGGCGACTGTTGCTGCAAAGGCCTATGACAACCCTAAAGAAGCCAAGGAAGCCTTTGGATTTGATATCCGGGGTGCAGGGCTTTACCCTGTGCAGGTCATCTTTGATAACCTAAGCGACCACTCCCTTCAGATTGAGCCTTCCCAGACCTTCCTGATTGACGGAGAAGGAAATTTGTGGTCGATTGTCGACTCCAGTCTTGCCTATGATCGCGTGACCGAGAAAACCAAGATGTCCCGAATTGCAAGAGCGGGTGTCAAACCTGGCATTTTGAGTGGTGCGGCAGGCGCATTGCTGGGGGCTGCCATTGGGATTATCAGCGGCGAAAATGTGCTCAAAGCTGCCGGCAAGGGTGCTGCTCTAGGTGGTGCCATTGGTGCAACAGCCGGTGGGGTACAGGCCGCCACTTCTGGTGCGGACGCCCGGGCTGAGATTGCCGACGACCTGAGGGAAAAGTCCTTGGAAAACGAGGCCATCGCGCCCCGTAGTATTGCTCACGGATTCATTTTCTTCCCTGGTGAGGCCAAGGGTGCAGGTGAGCTGAGGCTTCAGTTGCGGGTAATAGAGACCGGCGATATATACACCATTCGCCTTGGCCTGTAGAAAGGGGTGCGTTTCTTAATTCATTGTGGCGTTTCTTTTATCGTGCGGCTAACCCCTTTTTCGGCCTATTACAGATGAAGGAGCGTCCTGAAAGCCTTTGGGACTCGAGGCCCGGCCCTTTGGGGCCTTGAGGATGAAGGCGAAATTTTCTTTGTCTTGCACCTAAGCGAAACGATTCTCAAACAAGGCGCTCCTTTCGTATATTTCTCTGTGGTGAATCATTTTTCTATAGTTCAAAGTACCCTTGTTGAACGGGTATGGAAAAGGAGGTTTTCATAAAATGGCTCGTGTCACTATCGAAGATTGCTTAATGCGGGTTCCGAATCGCTACAAGTTGGTTCATGTTGCCGCAAAACGCGTTCGGCAGATGCGAGAAGGTTCCCAGTATCTGGTGCACTCGCCCAAGAACGAGGATATCGTCATCGCCCTGCGAGAAATTGCAGCCGGAAAAATCCGTCTAAAAGAATTTGGAGACACAGAAGCGGAATAAAGGGGGCCGGATGTCTCTTGACAGGGGCAAAGCCGTGTTGCGGGCAGTTGGCCGGGCAATACACCACTATGAGATGATCTCAGAAGGGGATCGAGTTGCTGTGGGCCTGTCTGGTGGAAAAGACAGCCTGACCCTGATGTGGGCCCTCCAGGAGCGCCTATCCCGCATACCCATCCATTATTCCCTTTTTGCCATTTACATCGATCTGGGTTTTGAAGGGGATCCAGCTGGTCTTATTGCAGATTACTGCAAAAAGATGGGCTATGGATTGACGGTCGAACATACTGATTATGGGAGGCGGGGCCACAGCGAGAAAAATCGCGAAAATCCGTGTTTTCTCTGCTCGAGACTCCGAAGAAAACGACTATTTGAACTGGCCCACGAACTAGGGTGCAATAAGCTGGCGCTTGGTCACAACATGGATGACATAATCGAAACGTTGTTTTTGAACATGTTTTACAGTGGGGAGATCAGCACCATGGTCCCGAACCAGCCCTTTTTCAAAGGGAAACTCACGGTGATTCGGCCGCTTGCTTTCTTAGATGAGTCAAAAATCAACCGGTTTGCAGAAGATTACGGATTTCCTGAGTTCAAGAATCCATGCCCCACGGCGATGCTTTCAAAGCGCTATGAAATCAAGAAGATGCTTAACAGCCTGTATAAGACCAATAAAAAAATAAAGGGCAATATCTTTCGCGCCATGAGCCATGTGAAGCCGGATTATCTTCTGAGCACTTCATGGAAACCCAATCAGTTGAATTGAGCGTTGTTGATTCAACAAGAAAATATGAAGGAGCGAAAATGAGGCTGAACCATGTCGCCCTGGTTTGCAGCTCCGAACAAAGAGCCGATGCCTTCTATGAAGGCATTCTCGGGTTAAAAAAGATAAAATCATTCGTACTATCCAAGGATTTATCACGTCAAATATTTGGTATTGATCATGAGTGCCCGGTTGTTGTCTATGGAAACGATCAATTCACGGCAGAGGTATTTGTGGCCGCCCGCGCCCCTGAGCGGGGCGCCGGCTTTGAACACGTTTGCCTTGAAGTGCAGGACAGAGATGCCTTTGTTAAAAGGTGTCATGCCATGGAAGTGGCGGTGAACCAAATCCCCAAAGGGGACGCCTTGCTCACATTTGTTAAGGATTACGATGGGAACCTGTTTGAGATAAAAGAGCTGGCTGGAGAACTTACAGGCCCGTCAGGCTAGTGCCTGATGCGTGTTTGCAGTAATGTTTGGGTTCTGTCCCCTTCTTGAACACCGCTGTGACCGCATTCGGGCAATTCTCGGATGCAAGGAGCCCTGATTCGGCATCGATTCGCACCCTTACAACCCCTTCTGGCAAAGAGAAATCACGATAAGGTCGGCCTGCCAGCGCCTGCTCCATAAAATCGATCCATATGGGAAGGGCAGCCCGGGCACCTGTTTCCTTGTTGCCCAATGTTCCATGGTGGTCCAGACCCACCCACACGCCTGTAACAATCGTTGGAGAAAATCCTACAAAAAGGGCATCCCTGTAACTGTCGGTCGTTCCGGTTTTGCCCGCCAAAGGCCGATTGATACACCTTGCTGCCTTGCCAGTCCCCTCCTGCACGACTGCCTGCAGCATATCGGTCATGATGGCTGCGGTTTCAGGGCTGATTGCGGTGCGCATCTGAGGTTTTGCCCGCCAGATAGAACGCCCTTCCCGGTCCAGAACCTCCAGGATCGCAAAGGGTCTTGTCCACACCCCCCTGTTTGGGAAGACGGCATAGGCTGCGGTCAATTCAAGGAGGGTGACCTCAGAGGTTCCAAGCACCAGGGAGAGGTTTGGCTGTAGGGGAGACTCTATACCCATCCTGTATGCCCACTGCACGGCAGTAGAGGGACCAAGCTTGTTAAGGAGTTTTACAGCTGGGATGTTTTGCGATACAGCCAGGGCCTGTCTGAGCGTCATGTCCCCCCTGAATTTGTTGGAAAAGTTTTTGGGGGTCCAGTCCGCACCCGCCTTAGCCCCCTTGAAGACGATCGGGGCGTCCCATATCACATCGTTTTGAGCAAAACCGTTTTCCAGGGCACAGGCATAGATCAAGGGCTTGAATGCTGAGCCTGGTTGTCTTCGGGCCATGGTGGCCCGGTTGAACGGACTCTCCTGAAAGTCTTTCCCGCCCACCATGGCCAGGATTGCCCCCCGGCTTGCATCTATACTAGCTAGGGCGGCCTGCGGACTTTCGAGTCCAAGCAGGCCGTGTCTTTGCATCCGGGTGGAAAGCTGCTCGAGGCCCTTTGTGACCGCTTTTTCAGCGGCTTTCTGCAGCTCATAGTTGAGTGTCGTATGCACCGTAAGACCTGTGCGGTACAAGCGGTCACCCCCGAACGCTTTCTCAAGGAAATTCCGTACATAGGCCACAAAGTAGGGGGCCTTCATTGAAATGTCTCGTCTTTTCGCAAGATTGAGTGGGGAGGACTTGGCCGCTATGAGTTGTTGTGATGTGATCATGCCATTTCGAGCCATCTGTTCCAGAACCACTGCGCGCCGTTTGAGTGCCAGGGATTTGTTGACCAGGGGCGAGTAGCGGGATGGCGATTTGGGCATGCCTGCAATGAGGGCGCATTCATCTAAGGTCAGCTTGCTGACAGGTTTTGCGAAAAACGTCTGTGCTGCGGCTTCCACCCCGTAGGCCCCGCTTCCAAAATAGACCTGATTCAAATAGAGTTCCAGGATCTCCTCTTTCGTATAGCGGCGCTCAATCTGAAAGGCCAGAAAGGCCTCCTTGAGCTTGCGTATGATACTCTTTCGGGGGGTGAGGAACAGGGTTTTTGCAAGCTGCTGGGTGATCGTGCTGGCCCCTTCTACGAATTCACCGGCCCTGATGTCCCTTACGATAGCCCGCAGGATTCCTTTCAAGTCGACCCCGGTATGCTCATAGAACTGGCGGTCTTCCGTCGCAATGACCGCCTGTTTGAGATAATCGGGGATCATGTGCAGGGGCACAGGGACCCGTTTCTGGGTGAAAAGTTCGGCCAGTAACTCCTTGTCTGTTGAATAGATGCGGGTAATGGCTGCGGGTTTAAAGGTCTCCAGGGCTCGAATCTGGGGCAGGTCATGGGTGAGGGCCAGGAATACGCCGCCCATGGCCCCGCTGATTACGGCTATCAGAAGAAAAACGATATAGATGACGCGTCGGCGTGAAGTAGT
This sequence comes from Deltaproteobacteria bacterium, assembly GCA_003647275.1. GTDB lineage: Bacteria > Desulfobacterota > Desulfobacteria > Desulfobacterales. Next base: position 17,720 of record QMMN01000022.1, on the reverse strand, counting down.
CATAACGCTCTCAATATATCAAATTCCTCAGGGGCATGATAGGGAGATCTTTTAATCTTAACAAGCAATGACACTTTTCTACCAAATGGAAACTGACTTTCCAAGGCCCGCCCTCTCTCCTATTAGAAAAAACGTAATAGCTCACCACTTGACCGGCTTGCTACCTGGCACAAGTAGAACCCGCTTCACTTTGGCATTCAATGCCTTGAGCAGGTGTGCTGTTACCCTTGGTGCAAACGGCTGCATGCCCTCCGGGCCGGAGGCCTACGTTCAGCGGTTTTCTTTGCCCGCTGAACGGTTACCCTGTTTTATTGCAGGAGTTGGAAGTGTTCACCTTCCTTCATGTCGCAGATATTCACCTGGATAGTCCTTTGTTGAAGCTTGAGCATTACGAAGGTGCACCGGTCGAAGCGCTCCGTTATGCGACCCTCCGGGCATTCGAGAACCTAGTGGAGCTGGCTATCGCCGAGGGTGTTTTGTTTATCCTCATAGCTGTCGACCTGTACGATGGTGATTGGAAGGATTCATAGGGCTCTATCTTATCTCACAAATGACCAGGTTGCGGGAGGCCGTATTGCCATCTACATCATCTCCGGTACTCATGATGCAGCCAGCAAGATCACGAAAATACGCCGAAGCTGCGGGCCAGGCAAGCTTGCGTTTCTCGTTCTCAAGGGGAAAAGGGCACAAAGTGTTATTTGTCTAATTCTGTTCTGACATGTAACCCTATTTTTTCTAAAATGTATGGTTTTTTTACATAGGCTCCAGCCCCCAATCTTTGAGCTTCTTTGACACGTTCTGTTTCAGAAAATCCACTTACAATGATTGCTTTTTGCCCTGGATGAAATTCGAGAATCCTTTTGTATGTGTCAAGACCATCAATCCCAGGGTCCATGATCATATCTAAAACCAATAAATCTACTGGATTGTTCTTCATATATTCAACTGCTTCTTCGCCACTTGAAACGGCTCTGACAGAATATCCCAATTTGCTTAACATCTGGGATGCAATTTGTCTTTGTTCTTCCACATCATCTACGACTAAAATTGTCTCACTACCCATATAATGTTCAATTGATACAGAGGTCTGTTTGTCGACTGGCTCTTGTCTGGTTACTGGAAAATAGAGTTCAAATCTTGTTCCTTTTCCTTCAGTGCTTATAACATCAATATATCCTTTGTGGTCTTTTACTGTTCCCCACACCACTGCCATGCCCAAGCCTGTTCCGCTTCTTCCCATCACTTTTTTGGTATAGAAAGGCTCAAATATTTTTTTTAAGTCATCAGGAGAGATGCCTATTCCAGTGTCAGATACGCTCAAAACGACATAATCGCCCTCTTGTACATCGTCATAACCCTTTATTGGGCAATCGATATATCGGTTAGTTGTGGATATGAAAACCTTTCCTCCATAAGGAATGGCCTCTGCTGCATTAGAGACCAAATTCATGATGGTTTTTGATAAGTGAACCGGAGATCCCAAAATATTTAGCAAGTTTTTTTCGAGATTCATTTCAAATTGAACATGGGGGTGCAATGCTTCTAATTTTATATGCTCAGGAGTTTTGAAATAATCAGAAATAATATCATTTAAATTTATCACGTCTGTAATAGCAGCTCCCCTTCTTGCTAAAGTTAACAGATCCTGCACAATCGCTGCAGCTCTTTCTCCTGACTGCTGTATGGTTAAAATGGGCTTTCTTAAAGGGCTGTATTCGGGGATTTCCATCAGTAGCAAATCAGGATAGCTTACAAGCCCACTTAAGACGTTGTTGAGGTCGTGAGCCACTCCTCCCGCAAGAGTCCCAATGGCCTCCATCTTTTGAGCATGATGCAATTGAGCTTCGAGTCGCTTTGTTTCGGTGATATCTCGGAGCACAACTATATTTCCGGCTGGTTGTCCATCCTTGCCCTTGAAGATGGAAGAACTAAGGTGGATATCCAACAGTTTCTCATCCTTGGTGAAGCACTTGGTTTCAAATGATTCAACCTTTTCACCTCTCAGCATACCCATGGCAGCTTTTGTCTCTGGCCAATTTTTTTCAGGAACAAAATCTATACGATTCCCAAGGAACTCATCACGCGACCAACCAAAGGTTTGAACGAAAGCGGGATTGATATAAGTTGCTTTTCCTTCCATATCGTACACCACGATAGGGTCAGGCGATGATTCCAACAACAAGCGGTGGCGTTCCTCACTTTCCCGCAGCGCCTCCTCGACCCGCTTGCGCTCAGTGATCTCAATCCGCAATTCTTTATTGGCTTTTGCAAGTTCCGCAGTTCGTTGTTCAACCCGTCTTTCTAACTCATCGTGAGTCCTTTTTAGTAAATCCTCGGCGCGTTTGCGCTCGGCGATTTCCTTCTCGAGCTGCTGATTTTTTTCCTCAATTTCTCGCTTCCTACCAGATGCCTCCTTGAGTCGCGCATGAAGAACCAGGTTCTGTGTGTTGATCCGTAAGACGATAGCCGTTCCGCTCAGAAGGATCAGCGCTAATACCCCCATCGCCAAGAGCAAGTGCTGTGGGGCTGCACGGCCAAACACCTCGGTGACTGGCAAAACGGTGACCAGGGAGAACGGCGTATCATTGACCGGAACCCGAACAGCAAGCATGTTCACCTTGGCCCCGTCTTTACGGACTGCCTCAAACCGATGGGTTTTGCCGATTTCTATATTGCCAAGGTCAGACAGCCCGGAAAAGGCGGCTTCTGATTCTACGTCTGCTGGAAAGTGGAATTGATCTTTCCCGGAAATGATAAAAACAGACCGTTTCGAAGAGGCTCCCGCCACCTTGACGAGATGATTGTAAAGGGTCTGAGCTGAGATCCATGCAATGATTTGCCCGGTATATTTGTTCTTGAAAAAATAGGGAATGGAAACCATCACCCTCGACCTCCCCCTATCATGTTTGGCGATAATGGTTGCGGCCAAGCTTTCAGGGGCAAGGAACTTTTTCCAGTCCCACTCATGTCCTCGTTTTGCGTTTATCGGTTGGCTGTCGATAAGTAATTTCCCGTCGCTGTCGACAAAAACGATCCGGGTATAGATCCTATCTTCGTCAAGCTTCCTGTCCTCCAAAAGACGCTCAAAACTCTGAGCTATGCCAAACAAGCTGGCCCGCAACCCATATTCCATTGACATCCCGAGGGCCTTATTTTCAAAAAATATAGAGATTTCCCTGCTTGCCGCGAGGTCCTTTAGATCATTTTTGCGCTCGGAGTAAAAGTAGCTCACTGCTGTTGCGCGCTTTTCCGTGTCCTGCCTTAATTGTTCCAGAGCGGATTCCTGCAGCTCGAGCTGTGACAGATAATTCGCACCAAGCAGGAAGCCGATGTACGTAACAAGGGCAACGCTTACGACAACAAGAGCGAAATTTCTCCTTTTTGGCAGCGTCCAAACTGATCGCATATCCACTACTCTACTGCTGTGGAGCCTCGTTTCTCCGCCTTACTTTTCCTCAAAGAATTCAGGGTAGTACCTAAAAACAGCCGGGTAGTATTTTTTGATGAGGCGCAAATACGTTCCATCCTTCCTGCACTGTTTGAAAAACTGGTTAAAGGTATCCCGTAACCGCGGGGATGTTTTGGGGAACGCATAACCCATATTTTGCATGGGAGAAACCGGACCGATGACTTTAATGTTACCGGGCCATTTTTCCAGGGCGATCAGGGCATCAGGTAGGTCCAGGATAGTTGCCTCGGCATCGCGGTTGATGACAGCGGGAGCCAATGCGTTAAGGCTTCCGTTAAATAACCTGACCATAGCTCCGACCTTTTTCAGGCTGTAAAGGGCCGGGTCAAGGCAGGTATCAGCCTTTCCCAGGACGCTCCTCTCCCTGAGCATCGCCTTTACTGCAGCAATATCCTTGTTAATATCGCCGCTGGGCTTGATCGGTTTCATGGCCGAATCCGCTCGCGCGACCAGCCAGACCTGGGTCGGGAAGGTTGGAGTGGAATAATCTATAATCTTCTCACGCCAAGGAAGGATGGTCAAGCCATTGGCGATAATATCACCTTTAACGGGTACGTCGCCGAGGATCTCAATATCGTCACCTTTAGGCTTGACCTTTTTCCCGGACAAGTCCCCGATCACATCTTTCCAGGAAGTCTTAACGTATTCATATCTCACGCCCAAATGTTGAGCAAAAAGTTTTACTAATTCCACATCCAGTCCGTCTCCGCTTCCCGTGACAAAATTAGCATAAGGAACTCCAAGGTGTCGCAGAGACCCTCTTTCCTTGATTTCCCGAAGATCAGCTCCAAAGGCACACCCGATGAGAATGCTTACTACTATGACGATAGTCCATACCCAGGTTTTCACATGAGACAAGAGGCTTTTTCCGGGCTTCATTTTGCCTCCATAGATCAGTTTCTTCGACACAAAGATAGTGTAGGCTCCCGATTCTATTACTTTTTCAACAGATTAACTTCCACAGATAGCAGAAATTTCAACTAAAACGTCTTTTGGAAGTCTTGATACTTCAACACATTCTCGTGCAGGCAGAATTTCTCTGAAATATGTCTCATAGACTGAATTAAATTTTGTAAAATCTTCCATATCTTTTAGAAAACAGGTGCATTTTAAAACATTTTGTAAAGTCATACCACTTGCCTCGATGATTGCTTTCAGATTTTCTAAAACCATTCTTGTTTGTGTTTCGATATCTTCTTCTATAATTTTGCCTGTCTTTGGGTCGATAGCAATTTGCCCTGAAGTAAAGAGAAGATTACCGTATCTTATTGCTTGAGAGTAAGGCCCTACTGCTTCAGGAGCATTTTTTGTAAAGATTGTTTCTTTCATAAAATCTCCTTTGCCATTTAAACACATAATTTTGTGAGAGTTTTAAAATCGATTATCCTTTTATCACTCCCATCGGTTTTAGCCTGGCCACCTTCTTGCCGATCCCTGCCTGGTGCACTACATTCACCACATCGCTCACATCCTTATAGGCTTCAGAGATCTCTTCATTGATGGTCCCTTTGGCAGCTCCCCGGACATAGATCCCCTGGTCTTCAAGCTCACGGACAATTGAACGTCCCCTGGCAGCCTTTTGTGCCTGGTGCCTGCTCATAACGCGACCAGCCCCGTGGCACGTGCTTCCAAAGGTCTCTTTAAACGCGGTGTCAGTGCCCACCAATACGTAAGAATACCGGCCCATGTCTCCGGGAATCAACACAGGTTGCCCTGCTTCTTTGTAGTCTTCCGGTATAAATGGAGAATGAGGCGGGAAGGCCCTGGTGGCCCCTTTACGGTGTACACATAACTTGCGGGTTTTGCCGTCTATCTCGTGCTCCTCCACTTTGGCTATATTGTGGCAGACATCATAAACGAGATGGAGCCCAAGTTCCCGGGGCCCTGCCTGAAACACGTCTTGAAAGGTCTCTCGAACCCAGTGGGTAATCAGCTGGCGGTTGCAAAAGGCAAAATTAGCCGCGCAGGCCATAGCCGAAAGGTACTGCTGGCTTTCCTTGGATGCAATGGGAGCACAGCACAGCTGTTTATCCGGCAAGTCTATCTTGTATTTGGTTGAAGCCTTTAGCAGCACCTTGATGTAGTCGTCACAGACTTGGTGTCCGAGCCCCCTTGAACCTGTGTGCACAATCACGGTGACCTGCCCTTTGCGTAAGGATAAAGCCGTGGCAGCCGCCTCGTCATAAACCTCTTCAACGTAACCGACTTCTACAAAATGATTGCCCGAGCCCAGGGTTCCCAATTGATCCTTACCGCGTGTGTATGCCCTCTGAGAAATATACTCTGGATTACCGCCAGGGATACAACCCCTTGCTTCAATATGTTCAATGTCCTCTTGGCTGCCATACCCATGAGAAACGGCCCACCCGGCTCCCTTTATGAGCACTTTTTCCATCTCATGAGCTGACAGTTTAAGGTCTTTGCGCCGAGATCCAACACCTGAAGGAATATTCCTGAATAAGGCATTCACCAGAGTCGGTATCTGGTCCCTTATATCTCTGGCATCGAGCTCGGAGCGCAAAAGACGAACACCACAGTTGATGTCGTAGCCAACCCCGCCAGGAGATACAATGCCATCCTCCATATCAAAGGCCGCAACCCCGCCGATAGGAAATCCATATCCCCAGTGGATGTCAGGCATGGCCAGAGAGCGGCCCACGATGCCCGGGAGACAGGCCACATTAGCCACCTGCTCAAGGCTTGCGTCCTTTCTGATGACAGCCAGCATCCGCTCATCCGCATAGACCAGCCCCTCGGTTTTCATTTTCCCCTTTTTGGGAATAATCCAGCGAAAATCATCCAGTTTTTGTATCTCTATATCGGTTGACATGGAAGTCACCTCCATGAATTCTTTGGTGCCTTGGCGATAAAATTCGTGTTTTTTGGTGACAGAAAACGAACAAGTACAAAGTGATCTAAAGTGATCTAAAGTGCCTAAAATGCCTAAAGTTGAGGTATTTTGCCTACTTCAAATGTGTTGCGCCGGAGGCGCATTCCTTAACTTTAGCTCACTTTAGGCACTTCACACTTTAGGCACCTCTTTTTGGTTCCGGCTTGTCCCGGTTAGATCTATATATCAAATATAACCCGGGCTTCCCAGCCTCCTTTTCTTTCCTTTACATACAGTTGATGATAGGTGACCGCCTTGATCCCTGTTTTGATCTCATGGCGAGCAGGATCTAAGACTTCTCCGTACACGCTCGCCTGCAGGTGGTTATCCTCGATCCATTTGATCTGAAAACGCTTAAAGACCAACCTTTCAGTATCGTACAGATAAAGGAGTTCACCCAGCCAGCTGACCATCAGATTGTCCACGGCGTATGCCTCCACCTCTATAGCCCTCTCTATCCTTTCCTCAACGCTTTCAAGCCCCACAATGGCTTCAAAGAAGGCCTCGGCCGCATGGGCAAACAACTCCTCTATGCTGGCACCGTAGGCCATGAACCCCAGATCCGCTGTATGCTCAATAAATTCATATTTTTTGGGCACTGCAACCCCTTTCGCCCGATCCCGGATGATTAGCCCGCTTTTTGCTTCTGGCCAAATAAAACCACTCATAGCATGATGGAAACAAACGCGCAACTCGTTGAAGCTGGCATTATTTATGTTGACTTCTATGTTTTCTCTGCGTTAAAGATCTAAGGTTTTATGAAGGTTATAGGCGTATCATCTAACTAAAATGAGGCGTTGCCAAGATGATCAAACTGGTCAAGGGCTTTAAGGATATTCTTCCAGAGGAAGCTGGACTTTGGCAGCATGTTGAAATGCTGGTGCGGGAGTTACTTGAAGACTTTGGTTTTGCTGAGCTTCGTATCCCTATCCTTGAGCAAACCGAACTCTTTGCCCGCAGTATTGGGACGAGTACCGACATTGTAGAAAAAGAGATGTATACCTTTATTGACCGGAGTGGGGAGTCCCTCACATTGCGGCCCGAGGCCACGGCCTCCGTCGTCAGGGCCTACATCGAGCATAGGTTATATGCCAAAAACCCTGTACGAAAATTATACACAATCGGCCCGATGTTTCGCAGGGAGCGTCCCCAGAAAGGTCGGTACAGACAGTTTTACCAAATCAACGCTGAGGTCTTTGGGCTACACGATCCCAGAGCAGATGCCGAACTGATTCTTTTATTGATGACGTTCATGGGTCGCCTTGAGCTTTCTGGCATCGTGCTTCATATCAACTCCCTGGGCTGCCCTGCATGCCGTCCCCGTTTTAAGGATGCGCTAAAATCCTTTCTGACAGGCCGCTCCGAGCAACTCTGTTCAGACTGCCTCAGGCGGCGGGATAAAAACCCCCTGCGGATTTTTGACTGCAAAGTGCCCGCCTGTAAGGAAACCATGCAAGATGCCCCTTCTATCCTGGAGCACCTTTGTAATACATGCCAGAGTCATTTTGAAATTGTGAAAACATCCCTGGACAGGTTTCAGATGCCTTACCAGGTTAATCCCCGTCTGGTGAGAGGATTGGACTACTACACCCGGACGACATTCGAGGTGCTTGCCGAAACCTTGGGAGCTCAAGATGCTGTGGCAGGGGGCGGACGATATGATGGCCTTGTAAAGGCGTTAGGGGGCCCTGATCAGCCTGGCATAGGCTTTGCTATTGGTATTGATCGATTGATGGCGCTTTTGGCAGGCCGAGCTCAAGATTTTGAGAAGCGACCTCATATCTTTATTGCCGCTATTGGTGAGCAAGCCCAGAACATAGCCTTTCAGTGGGTGCAGGATCTTCGACGCCAAAGAGTTCGGGCTGAGATGGATTTTGAAAACCGGAGCCTTAAGAGTCAGATGCGCCGGGCGGATAAGCTTGGGGTAACATATGCGTTGATCGTGGGCGACCGCGAATTGGATGACGGGGCTGCGGTGCTCAGAAATATGACGACCAAGGAGCAGGAAAAGGTCTCTTTGCAAAATGTTGTAACGCTTGTTGCTAATAGGATAAGGGCCGAACAGTCGATTCATTAGAGCAAGTATCTTGTCTTTGACCAAGGGCCCAGAGCCTGAATCGAAAAACAATTTATGAATAACGAATAGCGACCGAAGGAAGCGGGCGAGAGAACCCGTGATCGGTAAAAAAAATAGCTGTATGGATGAATGATGAAAACAGGAGAAGAAAAAACTTTGTTTGACTCCCTTGGGGATATGAAACGGACCCATCACTGTTCAGCATTGAGGGCTAAAGATGTAGGGGAAGAAGTGGTCCTGATGGGGTGGGTTCAGCGCCGGCGGGACCATGGTGGGGTGATATTTGTGGATCTTCGCGACCGCGAGGGGATTACCCAGGTGGTTTTTAACCCAGAGGTCAATGAAGAAGTTCACCAGAAGGCCCATGCCATTCGAAACGAGTTTGTGTTGGCAGTTCGGGGGGTCGTGGTGCTCAGGCCTGAGGGAATGATCAACCCGACGTTAAAAACCGGTGAGATTGACGTGATGGTCTCAGAGTTGAGGATCTTGAATCAGTCACAGACGACGCCGTTTGTTTTGGAAGATAATGCACAAGTATCTGAAAACATACGTCTTCGTTACCGCTATCTTGATATGCGTCGTCCGGTACTTCAGAAGAACCTTATGCTCCGACACCGGGCAGCCCAAGTCGTTCGTTCTTATCTAAACGAGTTGGGATTTCTCGACATTGAAACCCCCTTCTTGACTAAAAGTACACCGGAGGGCGCCCGAGACTACCTCGTACCAAGCCGGATCAATCCAGGGCAATTCTATGCGCTGCCGCAATCGCCTCAGATCTTTAAGCAGCTTTTAATGCTGGCGGGGTTTGAAAGATACTACCAGATTGTTCGGTGCTTTCGGGACGAAGACCTTAGGGCAGACCGGCAGCCAGAATTTACCCAGGTCGACATGGAGATGTCCTTTGTCACGGAAGATGATGTTATGGAGGTCACCGAAGGGATGATGGCGGCCCTGTTTAAAGAGGTCCTTGGTATCGAGCTAAAGCGTCCCTTCAAGCGTCTGACCTATGAGGAGGCCACAGGCCGGTTCGGCCTGGATAAGCCGGATCTTCGATTTGGCCTGGAGTTGAAGGATATTTCTGATATTATTGCAAATACCGAGTTCAAAGCTTTTGCTAATGTGATCAGGGCCGGGGGGCGGGTTAAGGCCATAAACGCCAAAGGATGCATCGACTTTTCCCGAAAAGAGATCGACGACCTCACAAACTTTGTGGCCATTTACAAGGCCAAAGGCCTGGCCTGGATCAAAGTCCGTCCCGATGCCTGGCAATCACCCATTGCCAAATTCTTTTCCGATTCGGAAAAGGAATCTTTACGCCAAAGGCTTGATATGGTGCCTGGCGACCTTGTCTTCTTCATCGCCGATCAACTCAAGGTGGTAAATGAGGCCTTAGGGCATCTTCGAAGTTACCTGGGCCATAAACTCGGTTTGTTGGAACGTGACCAATATGACTTTATATGGGTGACAGAGTTCCCCCTGATGGAATATGACGAGGATGAAAAACGGTATGTCGCCCTGCACCATCCCTTTACAGCTCCTCTTGAGCAGGACATGAAATGGCTCACTGAAGACCCCCTTGCTGTCCGGTCCCGCGCCTACGACCTTGTCCTGAACGGAGCCGAAGTCGGCGGCGGTAGCATCCGGAACCACCAACGCGTGGTTCAGGAAAGGGTATTTGAGGCCCTTGGCATTGATCGAGAAACTTACGAGAAAAAGTTTGGTTTTTTGCTAGAAGCCCTTGATTTTGGTGCTCCCCCCCATGGCGGGATCGCGCTTGGGTTTGACAGGCTCGTTATGCTAATGGCTCAACAGGCGTCCATCCGGGATGTCATCGCCTTTCCAAAGACTCAAAAGGCGGCCTGTCTTCTTACGGGCGCCCCTTGCGAGGCCTCGGCCGCCCAACTTGAGGAACTCTCCTTGAAGGTGCGGACCTTGAAGGGATAACATGGGTGTAAGGGTTTATTAAAAAAGATAATTTTGAACCGCAAAAGCGAGCGCATTCTCTGCAGCAAGCTGCAGGGAGCTTCAAAGGAAGCCCTTTGGGCTATGGGATTTGGAGCTTGACAAGGCGATTTTGTTAGCCTATAGAAATGTAATAGAGTAAATGCATTATATTCCATTCGGCATATTTTTGCGGGTCGATCTAACCCTTAAAGGGTCATCTCAACCCAGGAGCAACTCAAAGGTTGAGCGCTCCGCTCCGGAGGTCTGATGGCTTGAGTACATACAATTCCTTCCTGTACCGTCACCAGGCGACGTTTAATGTCACCCCGTCGTTAGCCAAGTGAACTAAGTCCTATATATACAGCAAACCCATGATTGAACGTCTGTAGATCCGATGACAGAAAAGAGAAGAACACCGGAACCTCCTGTGAAAAACTTAGAAAATAATTTGAAAGCCATTGAAGAACAGGCGTTGCTTTACGCTAAAGACCTGGCCAGGGTCTTTATGGAAAGAAAGGAGCAGGAGAGGCAATTAGAATTAACCAAACAACAGCTGGAGCGTTCGGCCAGGATCACCCTCTTGGGGGAACTGGCAGCTGGTATTGCGCACGAGATTAACAACATACTAACCCCGGCGGCGGGTCATTTGTCTCTCTTACTCATGGATAGGGCCAACTTTTCGGAAGGGGTGGTTGAACGCCTGGAGTTAATAGAACAAAGCTTAATGAAGGCTTCTTCCATGTTGCAACAGATTCTCGACCTATCGCGTAAGAAGCCTGAAAAAAGAGAACCTAAAGATATCAGTGCGATCTTGGAACAGAGCCTTTTCTTGTTGAAATATAGATTTATAAAGAGCCAGATAAAGGTCGAAAAAAACTTCCAACATAACCTGCCAAAACTTTGGATAGATGATACTCAAATTGAACAGGTTTTCACGAATCTGACCCTCAATGCCATCGAGGCCATGGAGCAGGGTGGTACCTTGCGCATTGCCACCTGTTATCATCCGGAAAAATCAACAAAAAAACAGCCTTACGTAGAAATCCTGTTTGAAGATACCGGTTGCGGCATACCCCCTGAGAACTTGGAGCATGTCTTTGAGCCGTTTTACACAACAAAAGGTGAAGGCCGCGGCACGGGTCTCGGCCTATTTATATGCTATGGGATTATAGAGAAACACGGAGGGATGATAGATGTAACAAGTGCACCTAATGAGGGTACCCAATTTAAGATATGCCTGCCGGCATCCTAATTCTTACTTGTACAATAGAAGCTGGAGTTTTCCGTTCCTGACCTCAGTCAGGTATACGTCATCTATCCCCTGGTGATCCCGCGGCCCAAAGTTAATAACCGCCCCAATTCCTACGTAATGTTCCCTAATAGATTCTAATGCCCGGATAAAACCTTCCCGCGTAATATCTCGTCCTGCCCGCCTCAAGGCTTCGATCAAAATCCTGGCATTAATAAAGCCCTCAAAACTTACAAAGTTCGGTTCATCCTGCGGATAATATTGCGTTAAAAGGCGAGAATATTGCTCTGTGGCAGGCAAAAGAATCCGTTCCGTAGGTGGAGGTACAACCTGGGTGATCAGGACCCCCTCGCCAGCATCACCAAGTTCTTGAACCAGCTTATCTGCCCCTACAAAAGAGACGTTGTGAAATAAAGGATTAAACCCCCTGGCCCTGGCCTCTTTGATAAACTTGGCACAAGGACTATAGGTACCTATCATGATGACTGCTTGGGCTCGAGACGCCTGGATCTTGTCCAGGGCATCCTCAATCTCCAAGGTTCCCCTTATAAAGCTCCCCGTGGCCACTGGAGAAAGACCATATTTTTGCAAGGCAATCTGTGTACCCTTAAGCCCGTCAAAACCATAGTCATCGTATTGGTAGAATACTGCTATTCGGCGCAGCCCCTTCTCTTCCACAAAGTAACGGACAACCGCGTTGGTCTCCTGGTAGTAAGAGGATCGGACATTAAAGATATAATGCCGAAAAGGAAAGCGTAGTTTATCCGCCCCGGTGAAGAGACCCAGAAGCGGGATTTTGGCCTCTTCCACAATGTCTATAATCTTTACGCTGGTCGGTGTCCCCACATAGCAGAAGAGGCAAAAGACCTTGTCCTTGTGGATTAACCTCTCTGTATTGGCCACACATTGTGGCGGGTCGTATCCATCATCATAGGCAATCACCGTGATCTTACGATGGTGGATGCCGCCCTCCTTGTTTATTTGGTTGATCAGGCACATGGCACCATGGAGGTATTGGGTGCCCAAAAAGCTGGCATGTCCCCCGAGGGCCAAAGACGAACCGATGACGATCTCATTGGGGGTTACCCCAGGGGTTGGAGCCACATGCGCAGGCGGCGGTGTCTTCAAAACCGCTTCTTCTTGGATCGGCGGTGATTCTAAGCGAAGATAGCCATAGAGGCTATAAACACCAAGGCCAATCAAAATGATAATGACGGCATACCATATCTTCTGCAAGGTCTTTCCCCCGTTTTTAGGCTAGGACTCTGTCTATCTTATCGATTAACTCCATAGGGCTAAATGGCTTCACAAAATAATCGTCCGCGCCTAAGGCAAGCCCTTTTTCTTTGTCAACTTTTTGTCCTTTAGCCGTCAGCATAATAATGTAAATATTCGCTATATCAGGGTCTTTTTTGAGAAGCCTGCACACATCAAAGCCATCCAATTTGCCTGGCATCATAATGTCTAATAACATGATATCAGGCTTACTCTCTCGGGCTATCTTTAAGGCCTCTTCGCCTGACGAGGCATGCAGGATATCAAACTTGCCTATAGAAAGCGTGACTTCTACCAGCCTTCTTACTTTTTCCTCATCATCGACAATTAATATCTTTTTCATGTTAAGTCTCAATCCTTAAAAATAGGGAGTCCAAAACCGATTGTTGTCCCTTTGCCCAGTTGGCTTTCTACTTCTATCTCGCCACCATGAGACTCTATAATATATTTTGCGATAGACAACCCAAGGCCTGTGCCGCTAATATGTGCTGTCTCCTTGCGCTCTACCCGAAAGAACTTATCAAAGATACGAGGAAGGTCCTGTTCTGATATTCCAATGCCCTGATCTTGAATATCAATCCAGACCATCTCATCCTTTACAGAGGCTCTACACATAATATCGCCACCTCGAGAGTATTTAATTGCATTATCAATAAGGTTCTTTATCACCTGGCCAATCTTCTCGCCATCTGCACTTACAAGGGGTAAATCTTGTTTTATATTTGTGATAATGCGGTGACCTGTCTCTACTCCAGAATAAAACTTAATGTTTTTCAACAAAACCTCGGCCAGTTGCACAGGTTTTTTCACAAATCCAACAACCTGTTGGGATTCTATCCGGGAGATATCTAGAAGGTCATCGACGATCTTGCTCAGGCGGATCGACTCCTCATTGATAAAGCCCAAAAACTCCTTTTTCTGACTTTCCGTCAAGGGTCTGGTTAGTAGGAGCTCGCTGTATCCCAAAAGGGTGGTCAGGGGGGTACGAAGCTCATGAGAGGCGATGCTCAACAATTCTGACTTGACTATGTTGGCTTCCATCAACTCATTTTGAATGCTCCTTAATTCCTGGTTACTAATTTCCAGCTCCCGTGTGCGTTGCCGTACCTTTTCCTCAAGGGTTTTGCTATATTGATCTATTTCCTCCTTGGAGCGTGACAGATCCGCAGCCATCCGATTGAAGGCCCTGGCTAAAGCGCCAACCTCATCTTTGGAACTTACAGTGGCGCGTTGGGAGAGATCTCCTGCCGCCAGTTTTTTTGTCACCTCTGTCAGGCGCTGGATGGGCGTAATAATGGGGTTGGCCACTTGAAAGGAAAGCAATATGCCCATGAGAACACCCATACCGGAAATCAACAGGCCAAAGTGAAAGATTTCAGACAAATGTGTATAATAATTCGTTGCATCATAACCAATACTGACCACGCCTTTAAATTCATCACCGATTTTTAACGGCATATCGACCATATAGATTTTTTGACGAGGAAACAGCCGGGTGTAGATTTCCGCCCCATTGATAATTGCCCTGACCCCTTTGTCATCGGCAATCATGCCTACCCTGTTCAGGTCATTGCAGGCGATGATCCGGCTGTTATCGTCGACAATCATGATCCGCGAAATAATTTCGGATTCTGTGGTTAACCTGTCTACTAATTTTTGAATATGGATCAGTTCGTTTACATCCCGCATATTTTTGATACTGTAACTGAGCGATTCGGCCATGATGCGGCTGTCTTTTTTCATCTGGCTGAGGAGTTGTTTCCGATCCTTGGGAGCAGCTCGCAGATATTCCCGCAATTCAAAGGCAACCTCCAGCACCCCAAAAATCCTATTCCCTTTCTTAAGGGGATAAACTGCCGTGTAAACCTCCTCTCCCATCTTCGTGTCAAATCCGCTAACATAATAGCCCTCTTGTAAGGCCTCCGAAATGAAACGGCAAGATGCGACTTCCCCCACTTGCTCCCTGAATGTGGCGGATGTAATTCGCGAATGGTTATCAATAACCCATACACCGAAAACCCCTTCGGTTAGCGATAATTCTTCCACCAATGCTTGCAGGTTCACCTTTTCGGCAATACTTTTTTGGTTAATGATGCCGATAATCAGTGCACGGTTCAAGATGATTGCGTTGTCCTGCATGTTGGTCAGGAGGCTCTTTTGTTCGTGCATATAGCTGACCCAAAAGGAGAGCAAGAGAATGAACACGAGCAAGACAACCATAGACGCTATAATCTTGGTCCGGATGCCCCTGTCTTTTAGGGATACCATATCTCAAAAATTACCCCTTGTCTTTGGTGCCGAGCTTGTCAGCGACACTGGTAGCGACAATGGCAGTGGCTGTGATCAGCCACATAATCAAGAGGACGGTGCATAGAAATGTACAACGACGAAAGGTGATGTATAATCTTTTATTTCCTTCCTCCAAAAACTTCTCGGCTATGTTCCTTATTTTCCCACCTTCCCTCTTTAGTGCAAGGAGGGTGTTATCTTGACTTTCGTAGTTGTTTATAATTTCGCTAAACAGCTGATTGTCTTTGTCCATCAATTCTTCAATCCTTTTATCTTTCTGTGCCCACATCAAAAGATTTGAAACTGCTTCCTTGCGCTTATCCTGAAAAGAGCGTTCATCCGGAGGTTCGGGATAGTTTCGGTAAAGCAAGTAGCCCTTCTCGTGTATGCGAATCTCCTGCAAGGCAATGATGCCGCGCTCGGGATTCATCTTCGAAAATATGACCGCCAGAATACTTTTTTCTAAATTTCTTATCTCAGCAATGTTCTTTTCAACGGCTTGATGGTAGAGGACAAACTGATCAAACAATCGGTCATACAGGTTAATGGCCTCTTCCCAGTCGGCAAGCCTGAAGAACTCTGCTTGCTTTTCAGCGAATGTTGATTTTTCATAGGTGGAGAGTAGCTTTCTTAACTTGCTGATCTTATCTTTAAGATCGTCTACCGCGTCCTTTCGGTGGTAAAGGAGATAACTGTTTTCTTTTAATTCCATCTCTAATACTAACTCTAGTATCTGCTTTCCAGTATCGATTATACGAGTGTACTGTGGGATGGTCTTGACGTTGAACAAGATGAAGATGCCGATAAGGAGAGAAAGGGCAGTGGAGATACTAAAGGCGGTTTTAACCACCCCGGTCTTTTTCATCTTGAAGGCGCCCCTTTTTCTACTTTGGGCTTGATTCTGTGTTCAATTCGTTTTCGGTATTTGTCATAGTCGAATTCCGGGGTCCAGTTGCGATCATGACACTTGATGCAGACCCTTTGATAATCTATCCTTCTTCCAATCGGGAAGGCCCCTTTGTCGTAAGGGTTGTCTTTATGTTTGCTGCCAGGCCCGTGGCAGGCCTCACACTGGACCCCCCTTAGCTCCGGCGTAATCTTTTCACTGACAAAACCCTGCGGTTGGCCATAGCCCGTCGTATGACACTTTAAACAGTATGGGTTGTTTTTCATCCTCCCCAGCCGGGCAAAGGCATTAGCATGAGGGTCTTTTTCCCATTCCTTAAAATATTCAAAATGACAAAGGCGGCACTTCCTGTTGCCAATATGGTAAGGTTCTTCTTCAACTTCAGCGAGGGCGTCGCAGGTACCCAGTTGGAACGGACAGGTTACCAGGAAAGAGAAAATTGTCTCGAGGAGTAAGGCTATAAAGATGATGGTGAACGCAGGTTTGACCATTTCAGGCACCCAGGGCCACGGCCTGTTTTTCAAGGGCCTCAAGTCTTATTTTCGATTCGAAAATGTCCACCATAAAATAATATCATACATAAACTTTAACTAAATGTCAAGATCTTAACGGCTGATGCTATAATACATATTCGCAGACATGGCAGCTTAGGCCCATTCAGAAGCAATATCCGAAAAAAACACGCAAAGCCTCAAATTTGGGCCTCACGCAAGATAGCACCAAACATAAAGAGGTGAGTCTGTATCCCCATAAAAAAAGCATCATGAGAATAAGTGCACCTGTGCGGGATTGTATCCAACCCCTTGCATAGAAAGGGTGCCCCTCAAGGCCGCCGGCATTTCATAACGATTAAGAGCCCTTAACCAAAATGTATCTTTATGAAACCAGAAACGTGAATACACGGGTTTCGACAAAATGATCGCCGCATTTTTCAGAGTCTCGGGTTTAGGGTGGTTTGTTTTGGCTTGACAAGGCAAGCGTTTATGTATATAAAAAACATTATAAAATAAGTTTGTTATAATTAAGCAGCATAGTTCGTCCATCCGATGTCGCCCTTCTCAAGGCTTTCATGCCCCAGCCGTAAAGGAGGATGGATGTTATGCCTTCATTCCTATATTTTTCATATTGCCTGCCAAACGTTTATACCAGCCGGGCTATGTTCTGTAACTAAAGGCGCGAGTTATATGCCTCCATTATCAGGGGGAACGCCTCATTGTGTCCGGCGCATAGAAGCCTTTTTTGGTTCAATAGCCCTGTGGAGGGTGTGCTAATGCGGAAAAAGCCCACCCATGAAGAGTTGGTGAAAACGGTCAAACAGTTGGAAAAAGAATCCGTTGAGCGCAAGCGCGCCGAGGAGGCGCTGCGAGAGAGTATTCGCCGGCTGCGGGTTGCTTATGACCAATCCATCATCTATGCAGAGCAACTCAACGAAGAAATAACAGAGCGCAAACGGGCCGAGGAGACCCTCCGGAAGAGAGAGGCAGCATTGAAGGCCCAGGCTCGTAATCTTGAGGAAGTGAATACCGCCTTGAAAGTCTTGCTAAGACGGAGGGAGGAAGACAAGACCGAGCTTGAAGAAAAGGTTCTGTCAAATGTGAAGGAACTGGTTTTACCCTACGT